>JBEKLE010000161.1:0-12546 GCA_050010355.1 Rhodopila sp.
ATGCTCGCCTGGTGGCCCTGTGGCCAGCCGGAACACACATTCAGCGATGTCGAACGTGCGGTAAAGGCCCGGCTTCGCGCTTGCGATCTGCTTGACGCCTACCGGCAACTTCGCGCCGCCGAGATCGACGGCGCCGAACGTGCGCTCCTGGCGCTGCTGCGCCGGAAATATGAAGGCCCGGACCCACCCGCGCCCCTGAGCGCGCCAATTCTGCATTCGGGCACGCCGCCGAAGACCCGCCAGACCGCCCGCAAAAACGAACAGACTTGTCTGTTTTGAAACCAAAAGCCGTGCCGCAGGCACGGTCTCGCCGCAAGGGGACGGCGCGCGCGAGACGCGCGCCCGCGGCTTTGCCGCGCCCTTGCCCCGCGACCGTGCCCGCGGCGACGGGAACCAGTCTTCCCGGACGAAAAGGGAGGACGAAGAACCAACCAAGAGGAGTCCGCCATGGCCGAACTTCGCAGTGTCGATCCACGCACACTCAAACCGAATCCGAACAACCCACGCCGCACCCCGGCGCCGAAGGTGATGGACGAGCAACTCGTTGCCTCCCTCAAGGCAATCGGCATGCTCCAGCCACCAACCGTCACCGAGAACGATGGTGAACTGGTCGTGAAGGCCGGCGATCGCCGGGTGAAGGCCGCGATCGCCGCCGAGTTCGCCGCTATCGACGTTATCATTAGCAACAGCGACGAATCGCAAACCCCGATGGAGTCCCTGTCGGAGAATTTAATCCGCGTGCCCATGCACAGCGTTGATGTTTGGCGCGGCATAGAAGCCCTCGAGGCGAAGGGCTGGAACGAGCAGGCCATCGCCGATGCACTCGCGCTGCCGGTTCGCACGATCAAGCGGCTGAAGCTGCTGGCGCATCTGCTGCCAGCGATGCTCGACTGCATGGCCGCCGGCAGCATGCCGAACGAAGACCAGCTGCGCACGATCGCCGCCGCCTCGCGCGAGGAGCAAACCCAAGTCTGGAAAAAACACCGGCCCAAGAAAGGCCAGGCGGTAACCTGGCACGAAGTCGCCCGTGCGCTCTCCAAGCGCCGCATCCCGTTCGCGGCGGCGAAGTTCGACGCCGACCTGGCCCGCGCCTACGGCGTCACTTGGGAAGACGATCTGTTCGCCCCCGCCGGCGAGGACGGCCGCTACACCACCCATGTCGACGGATTCTTCGGCGCTCAATTAGAATGGCTGCAAAACAACCTGCCGGAACGCGGCATCCTGCTGCCAACCGACGAATATGGCCGCGGGGTACTGCCGAAAAAGGCCGAACACGTGTACGGCAAGCCCGGCAAGACCGACATGATCGGCCACTACCTCGATCCACACACCGCCGACGTCAAAACGATCGCCTACCGCATGCCGGACCCGAAGAAAGCCCCGAGCGGCAAGCCGGGTGGCGCCGCCGACACCCCTCCGGTCAAGACAAGACCCGAAATCACGCAAAAGGGCAGCGCCATGATCGGCGATCTCCGCACCGACGCGCTGCACCAGGCGCTGAAAGAAGCGCCGATCGATGACGCCACCTTACTGTCCCTGCTGGTGCTGGCGCTCGGCGGCAAAAACATCGCCGTCCACAGCGGTGCCGACCTGGGACTTGTCGCCCGCGATCGCATCTGCGCCACGATCACCGAGGGCGGTGTGCTGACAGCGGATCAGGACAGCGTCCGCACCGCGGCGCGCGCGATGCTCACCATCGCCCTGTCCTGCCGCGACAACATGTCGAACTCGGGCACGGTTGCGCGGATCGCCGGCGATGCCATCGACGCCGCACGCTACCTGCCAAACATGGCAACCGAAGCCTTCCTGTCCTGCCTCTCGAAGACCGCCATCGGCCAGGCCGCAACCGCCGAACGCGTCCGCGTTGCAGTCCGCGCCAAGGACACCCGCGCTGCACTGGTCGAGCGTTTCAAAGACAGCGTCTACATCTATCCGGGTGCCCACTTCAAACTGAGCCGCGAAGACGTCGCGGCGGATCTCAAAGACCGCCGTTCCCTCGTCATGAACCGCTGGTCCGATCCCGACGCGGATGCCGCCGGTGACAGCAAACATGACGAACCCGGCGCCGGCTGTGACGCCGCCGACGGGTCCGGGACCGGCCCAAGCGAGGCCGACGGCAGCGAAATGACAGCTGCCGCCGACTGACCGCTCTACCCGGTCCGGACAGCCGGGCCGGGCATCTCCTCCAGCAATGGAACCATCCCATGACCCATCTGTCACGTGTGGGCCTCGCGCCCGCCACAGCTCCGCCGCCGCACGACATCCCCAAGCCACAACTGGATCGCGGCGGCTTGCGCGCGGGGATCGACCAGCGCCGCCTGATCCTCGCCGATCTCGAGGCCGCCCTCGCCACCGCGTGCGAGACCGCCGCCGCCCGCGGCGGCGCCCGCACCGTGCGCATCGCCCAGCGCGAAACCTGGGACCAGGCCACCTGGCAACGCTATCTCGATGCCGCTTCCCGGCTCGAACCGGAATACGGGCCGCGCATGCGACGCCTGTTTACGGAAATCGACCAGCTGGAACGGCTGATCGCCCTGCCGTCCGCCGCGTGACACCACACCGCCCGGGTCAGTTCGGGCGGTCAACCCAACCACCACACGTAGGGAGAGTTCCGCCGACCGGAGCACCTTCGTGCCGCCGCCAGCCCCCGCAGGACCAGCCAGCGTCTAAACCGGTTCGGTCCCGCTTCCGAACCCCCGCTCTGCTGCGCAGAACGCCTCCGGCTCGCGCCGCTGCCGTGAAGTTGCATACGCAACTTCCGCACCAAGCCGCGGCGCTCGGGGGCCGGGCGGTCCCGATCCCGGTTTTTGTCAACCGCACCCGAGGGAACAAGCGCCGGCACGGAGCCGGCGACCTTCCCTGAAAGGGTGCAATGAAAGGAACTGCAACATGTCCGGCTATTTGAATCGCGTACAGCTGATCGGCAATCTGGGACAGAACCCGGACGTCCGCACGATGCAGAACGGCGGACGTATCGTTACGCTCAGTCTGGCAACCGCCGAAACTTGGAAAGATGAGCGCAGCGGCGAACGCCGCGAACGCACCGAGTGGCACCGCATCGTCATCTTTTCCGAGGCGCTCGGCACCCTCGCGGAGACCTACCTGGCTAAGGGTTGCAAAGTATTCATTGAGGGATCGATTCACACAAGGAAGTGGCAGGATCAGTCCGGCGCCGACCGCTACAGCACGGAAATACACCTCAAGCCGTACAACGGCACGATCAAGTTCCTGGACCGCAGGCGAGACGAAGACCGGCCAGCAAGCGGCAACGCCACGCATGCAGACGAAAGCATTCCGTATTAGCCGTTCGGGTTGGGTAATAGGGCATCGAACACGACGGCCGCGCCCCGGTGGACGCGGCCGTTCGTTTCGCGCCGACTACCTCCCAACGATCGACTGCACGCGCTCACAATCCCTCCCTCATCCGGAGTATGCCTCATGACCGTTAACTTCATGCCATATGTCCACGACGCAGCACGCAACGTATGGACAATCCCACCGACGGCCCGTGATACTGGCGACGATTTCGAACTGTCGATGTCAAATGACAATGGTGCCGATCTGTTGCTGGCGCTTGGCATCACGCCAGAACCAAATGGCGGAGTTCTTTCTATCGAGGCCTTCGGCGGACGAGTGACAGCAGCTCTACGCCGCCGCCTCGGGCGCCGCTCGCCGGAACGCGCGACCATCCTCGACGCAGAACCGGGCAAGATCCCGGTGATATATGTCGGCCGCCGCGAAGGCTACGTCGAGGAACGCCTCGGCGATCTCGCCCGCCTCGTCCAACACAGTCGTGCCGCAGGCGCCACCCATATCGCCTGGCACTGATCACAGCGCAGAAGAACCGCCATGAGCCGCCACACAATACCAGCCCTGATCCCCGACATCTCCGTAGAACTGGGTTGGGACCAGGGCCTGATGACGTTCTTTACCCAAGTGATACGACATCAGGGTGACGACGACGACACCGACCTCTCTGGCTCGGAACCACTCCGAACGAAATCGCCCGGGCCGAAGTTCTTGCTGGACCACTCGAACCTTACGCCATCCTCACACCCGAACACATCCTACTACTCCGTAAGGATCGTGCCGAGTTACTCGACCAAGGCCCGACACCGCTGCAACGCCAGATCAGAATTATTCTTCGCGGCTAAGTACGTTTGGCAAAGCCGTTCAACAAATCAACCAAAGTTGGGGAAAATCCGCACTCTGTCAATGCGTGACTTTTGCGTTCCCCAGCGATTCGTAGTATATTCTTGGAAGTCCCAGAAGGGGAAATTGCGATGCACGTCGAGCTGCTGACCGGGATGACGAACGTGGTGCGCTTTCCGGTCGAACGGCGGGCGCATCCGACAATGGAAGTGCTGCACCAGGTCCTGCCGGATATCCGGGAAATCCTGGCTCTTGCGGATTCCTACCAGATGGACCGGCCGGTGTCTGATCTGGATGACCAGGTGGACGCGGCGACGGCCGAGCATATCGCCAATCAGGTGCCGAAGGACGGGCCAGAGCGGGGGGCAATGCTGACGAGACTGCTTGATCCGGTGATCGCGCGCGCCGTGGCGGCGTGCCATGTGGCGAACGATGCCTGGGTGGAGGGGGGAATAGCGGTGGCGGCGCTGCGGCGTGCGCAAACCGCCGGACACTACGACATTCAGTCGCTGGAGGCCCAGGCGGATGCGTTGACCGAGCAGGCGGCGCGGCGGCTGCTGGCGGCGTATGGGCATTACCAGGAAGCGTGCGGCGTTGCGCGGGCGGTGGATCTGGCGCGTCGCGGCGTCGTCTGGACGCCGCGGGGGGCGCACGAGGACACAGAATGGCTGCTGGGGTTTGAGCAGTCCCGTCGATCCGAGAGCGCGCCGGGGTAGGTGGTGCTGCGGGCCGCCCTGAAGGGCTCGCCGTCGGGGGTGCCGCTGTCGGCGGCGGAGGATGGTATTTTGCGGGCGGCGTTCGGACGCTACGACGGTCGAATGGAGGCGCGCGCTGCCGCGGCGCCCATCGTGCGGCATTACCAGCAGCTTGGGCCGGGCCAGTGGCTGTTGTGCGACTGCCTGCGGGCGGCGGCGTATCCGCCGGTTCTGGTGCCGGTGTCGCAGACGCACATCCGCCGGCATGAGCATGCGCCGTGGCCCCCGCACCTGGAGACCTGTGATTTCTTCCGTGAGCCGGCGGAGCAGCGGGAGATTACCGCAAGCTACCGGGCGGGGACGACGCCGGTGCTGCGCCTGGTGCGTGCCTTTGACGTCGTTGGGCCGGTGCCGACGCGGGAGGGGGTGACGAGTTCGCACCACAGGCGCCGGCCAGGGCTGGCACGGCTGCTCACGCGGTTGATGACCGAGGCTGGATTGCAGGAGATCGGGGCGGGTTGCCGGCCGGCACCGCTCAACGAGCAGGTGGCGGCGCTGTGGCGGGCCGCCAGGGCAATCGAGATCGATCGCGGCATTGGACTGCCGGCGTTCCTGCGGACCAGCCCGGCGCGGCTGGGCGAGCTTGTGCAGCTGATCGAGGGCGCGGGCGGAGAGCGGTTCCAGCGAACGCGACCACATGGGGTGCTGATCGCACGGGTGGCGGCGATCGGGGCCGGGGTTTTGCGGCCAGTAGTGGGGGAGCCGATACCGGTGCGGGGACGGCTGGCGGTGTTCGGCGAGCGGGCGGGGGGAGGCCGCGACACGGCGGAAGAACGCGCGGCGCGAGCGCCGTATCTCGCGGTGTGCTCGGTTGCGCGGCCGGCGGCGGACGAGCCCGTTCAGGTGTTGGCGGCTTACGCGCATCCCTGCGTGTCGGCATCGCACCTCATGTTGGTGGACAGCGATCTTGAGCGTCGCACGCTGATGCAGTTGCGCAGCGTGCAGGACTGGCTGCTACGAAAACGTGGGATCGCCGTGACGATCGTGAAGCCGCTGTTCGATCTCGGCCCGGCCGAGGATGCGGCTGACGGCGGATCATCCCGGCCGCCTTGCATGCCGGATTTCATCGTCCGGGCGCGGGGTGTCGGCGAAGCCGGGGCGCCGGAGGTCATCGTCGAGACGATGGGCTTTGCGGACGAGGATTACAGGGCGCGCAAGTGCCGGGTGCATCCGGCGATGGCGGCGGCGCTGGGCGGTGCGCCGGTCGTGCAGCACGACTTCCATCTGCCGGAGGGACGTGCGCAGTCGTGGCGTGATGAGCGGTTCTGGCGGGATCTGCGCTGGACGTTGACGGGTGGGGAGGTGGCGCAGGGTGGCACGGCGGGTGGCAGGATGAACGATCGTGCCATCGGCTCACCCGTATCGTCTGGCTCGATCATCGCGCAATAGATCCTGTTGTTCGTCGCGGCTGATCCGGCGGCATCGCTGCCGCGGCGGCAGTGCCCATTTCAACCCTCTTCGCTCGATCGCGACGGCGCTGTCGAGCATGTCTTCTGCGGTCGGCCAGCGGCGATGAGCCGCCGTGATCTCCGTCTTGTAGGCCGCCGGGGAGAACTGCGGCAGGTGGTCGCGCTGCGCCTGGACCATCGTGTTGAAAGCGACCGAGAACACCGGCGTGAGGCTGGTGGCGCGGATGGCGTGGCAGACGCCGCTGTCGGCGTCGACCAGCAGACACCACAGCAGCCAGCCTTGACGCGGTTCTCGCTCCGGCAGATTGCGACGATCGGGCGGCACCAGGCCGAGAGCGAACCGCGCGGCGGACCATGTCCGTGTCAGATGTTCGATGTCGTAGAGCCAGAACAGCGTATGCTGGCCGCCCGGCACGATGGCGAAACGGGCATCGCCGGTGCGGGCGCCGCGGATCTCTCTGGTGGTAGGTTTGCGATAGTAGTTCCACAGCGCCAGGCTCGTGTGATCGAATTGTAACCGCGGCGCCGCCGGAACACGGCCGCGCCATTCGGGTATGACGCAGTCGCGTTGGCAGGGTGTCGGCCCAAACATAAACGTGCCCCGCACATAGGCGTTACCTAACCGCAGCGACCGGCTTCGTGTTCTGCGCACCCATCAATGCGCCACGATCTGCCGGGGCTGAACCCGGCCGGGCTCCGTCTGGTTACGTTCGTTCCGGCATGCCAAAGCCGCAGGCCTGTCAGCCGGTTGATTGTCGAGCGACACAAGATTGAGACGCTCGGTATTGGCTCATCAGGATTCCCGTTGCCGGGTCGCTATGTCAATCGGCGTCCGATAAATCATGCTTGAGATTCGGCAGATGTGGCTTATGGATTTTTGCTCAAGCCTGGTGACAGCGAGCGTTGCCGCCTGAGTTATCGCCGCTCTACGGACGCGCGGGCCTCCATCCATGGAGTGCGGTTTTGCTGCGCCGAGGCGAACAAGGCGAGTGCCCGCCGGGTGCCGGGTCACATCACGGCTCGCCAGTCATCGGCCTCTCCGTCCGTACCAGGTCCGCGCATCGAGGCCCGTGTCGGTGCAGCAACGGTCATCTGAGCCTCAACGTCCGGTCCGAGCGTGGCCATCGGGCGGCAGTGACTGGGACTACAGGCTGTTATCGATTTGAGCCGGAGCAAAGCCGGCCCGTGCTGACGCCGGTTTGAAGCTCCGTCACGGCCGGTCAGAGGTTACTGTCGTATCACGACCAGCCGAGCGGATCATGGCCAGCCGGCTGAACCTCTTCCTGGTCTCACCGCAGGTCACACTCCGATCGGACCGCCACGGCAGCCCAAGGCACCGGTAACAGCTCACAGAAAGTGTGTCGGCTCCTCGCCCCCCCCCTCCGGGGGGGCACGCGGCGGAGCGCCGACCTCGCCGCCGCTCTCGTCGCCGCCGTGGGGCCTCGCCGGCCCCATAACCCCGCAGGGCGAACAAAAAAGTGCCGGTTTTTATTTAAGTGTCAAGCGGGTTTTTCAAATAGAAATGTGGGCTTGACTGTATTTTTCTCTTGCGTTTCTTGTGGGGGCGTGCATAATACAAATGCGGTTACTGATGAACGCAAAGAAGAACGCCCCCGCTCAGTGCTGAAACACCAAGCAGGGGCTAACCCGAACCAGATGGAAGAAACATCATGGAACAGACTGACAGCACTATCTCCCGTCCCGCCACGCAGAACAATACCCGGGCAACATCACCCCGCAGCACACGTGCCGCTCAGCAGTATCTCAAGCCCACCTTCGAAGCGGCCGCCGCGCAATGCCCGCATGAAGGACTGGCAAACAACATCGCCCGCACCTTCGCACTCGATCTAGTCGATTACCCGGCCATCCGCGAAGCCACCGAGGAACACGTCGTCCGCTTGTCCAACGCCCTGGTGGACGACCTCAACGAACGAGCAATTCAGATGCACTTGCAGCGCATCGTTGACGCGTTCGTCAGTTCCGCCCATAGCGCAGGCACCTTCTATCAGACCAAAGTCACCGAAGCACGCGACCTGACTTCCAGACTCGCCAACGAAGCACGCGACGAAGACCGTGAAGGCGTCTATGGGTTCGAGTCCAAGCCCGCCCGCGCCCGAGACTTCGCCGCCAAGATGGGCTTGCAGGCATACGCCCTGCTCGCCGCCGCCGAAGGCGCAGTTCACGCCTATGCCCACGTCACCGGTGAAGACTGGAAACCCTATCAGCCAGCAGTCGCCAATCCACGCACGGCCGGCCGCCAGGCCGCCCACGCCGAAATCGACGCATTCAACACCTGATCACCGGGCGGGGGCCGCCAGGTCCCCGCTCCCTTCATTGTGGGATCAAGGGAGACGGTTTGGATATGTAACGATAGAAATCAACCGCTTGGACCCGACGACTTCGCGGTATGGTCGGACGGTTGCTGGGCCACCCTCGATGAGGTGTGGCGCGGCGACGACAGCGATCGATCGGACGACTACGAGATCGTGCGGCATGTCGACCGCCGGAGGACGCTGGGACTCGCCGGGGAAATGGACCTCGCGTGAAGGCTCGCAGCCCGGGCTGTCGCCCATCCTGACGGTCGGGCCAACGCGCAACGAATAGCATCGCTCACGAAGAGGGAGACTGTCCGATGTTGTGCAGAGTTCTCAACATCCGCGTGGTCGGCAGGAACACCGACGCTATCTACATTGGGCGCGGCAGCAAGTGGGCTAACCCATTCCGAATCAGCATAGATGGCGACCGCGCGACTGTCATCGTCGAACATGAGCGCTGGCTGCGCAATCAGCATCACTTGCTTCGCGCGCTCGATGAACTTCGCGATCAAGATTTACTGTGTCATTGTGCGCCGGAGGCGCCACGGCGATCTGTACCTGCGACTAGCGAACGCGACACGCGAAGAACGCATCGCGTGGTGGCAGTCCGTTCGCGTCTCGTTACAATAAGCCTCCGCATGCAGCGACCCTGGGAACCAAGGGGAAACCCCCATGCTTCCCAGGGACCCCTCCTTCCCCCCTTTCCCCGTTTTCTCACCGTGGTCTGGCGGTCATCCAGCACGCGCTCAGGTGGGATACCTGTCCCAGCTGGATGCCCGCGACGCTCAGCGCCAGTTCCCTTGCTCACCGCTCTCCACCGCGGTCACCGCGTCGCCTCCGGCCGTTACCCTGCCGACCAACATCCCGGCGCCGAACAGCACCAACACCGCCACCACGCCAGCGACAACCGACTTCTGCCACTGGCTCCGGTTATACGCCTTGGCGCGGATCACGTTCGACTCCTTGAGCGACGTCGCCAGGCGGTCCGACATCCGTTCGATCAACTTCCCGGTGCTGTCCTCCAACGCCAGCTGCTGGCGCTTGGCGTCCGTCTCCGCCTTGCGCGCCATCCGGTCGAGCTTCGCCAGCTCGTCCCTCGCCGCAGCATGGTAGGTCTGAGCGACATCCCGGGCGGAATCCTTCAGTTCAAGGTATTCCTGGCGGGTGGCAAGTTGGAAATCTTCCATTGCCACGCGGAACTTCTCTCTGCTCGCGCGGTCCTCGCCGATCACGGCCGTTGACTGCTCGAAGGCGAGCATGACCGCCGCGTGGTAACGGCCCAGGTAGCTTTCCGGCTCGATGTGTTCCGCCCTTGCGGCCTCGTCCAGCCGCGCCAGGGCCTCCCGCATTCTGCGGATCTCCCTCGCTTCGGCCAGGTCCGTCAGATTACCCGCGCCGCTCATGGCAGGCGCTCCGTAATGCCCGCATCGGCGTACTCCTGTTCGAGGTCCGCCAACCACCGTTTGGACATGTGGGACCACACAGGCTGCTCGATGGACCCGTCAGGTTTCCTGCCGCTGGCGACCTGATAGACGTCAACCAGCGCCTCCCTCATCTTGCTCATGACGGGAAGCCTCGGCATGAGCATCTTGAGGGCACCGTCGGCGCAGAGCTTCTGAAACCGGGGATCGTCAAGGATCGGCACGAATGCCGTATCCAGATTGCCGCCGCGTAAAACCCCTTGGTTCATGACGAGAAGCATATTCTCCGGCTTCAGGTATCCCGCATCGATCGCTTTGATGACGTGCTGGAAGTCTTCGAGGTCCGGACCCAGCATGCTAATCGCGATCAGGTCGATATCGTAGTCGTCGCAGAATGAGGGCAGGTTCAACTCGAACATGACCTCATCCATATCTCTCGATCCGCCCGAAAAATCGACCACGCGCGATTTGCGATCGGTCACCATGGCGGCCATCTCGCCCAGCATCAGATCCTTGAAGTCCACCGCATCGGCCCCGGGCGGGATTGTCGCGGCGCCAGGTCGTCCGTTGGGGTAGTAGCTGCGTAGGGTTTTGCTGGCCTCGTCGCCATCGATCGCGATGACCTCGCGGCCGGACCACCTGGCACGCTGAATGATAGCCAACAGCAAGGCGGACCCACCCAGACGCCCACGGCAGTACTTCACGATCAGCACAGGCCGCTTGGCCTTCACCTCGGTCTGCGCACCCGATATCTCGGGCTCGCCCCCAGCATCGGGCATTGTTGTAACTTCAGACACGCTTGCCACTCCTTCTGAGAATCTTCAGCCGGAACGGGTCCATCCCGTTCGGGTCTGTCATCGGCGCCGCAGGAATTGCAGGCGCCGGGTTCCATGGCCGCACCGCCACAGGCGGCGGGCTATTCGTCGGCCGCGTCGGCTCGGCCGGTTTCTGCTGTTTGAGTTCGGCTTCACGCCGTTTCAGGGCGCGGACCCGCCCGAAGGTCTTCCGCAGCGCCTCTTCATCTTTGATTGGCCTACCGTCTGCATTCGTCAGGCCGAGCAGCTGGACGTCCGCCAGCAGTGTCTTCCAGGGGATCTTTTTCCCGCGCGACTTCGCCAAAATCGTGTCGTGCTCATCGTACAACCACCAGAAGAGCTGCCCTCTCGCTGGGTCACGTTCTACCCGGTCCATCACCTCTGCAGTACCAGGCAGCCTTTTCCTACGCACGAGCGGAACTGGCCCAGGCGAAAGACCTCTGCTGTTCCCCCTTGGCCTTCCGTCGCTTCAATTTTCGGACTCGCCCGAGTACAATCCGTAGAGTCCGTTCATACCAGGCCCGACCACCGTCGGCGTCCTTCAAGCTCGGCCTCTGGACCTCGACCAACTGCGTCCTCCACGGAACACGCTTCCCCGACAACGCGTCACGGCTGTCGTAGAGCCACCGCAAGACCTCGTCCTTCCTGTGCATCCTTTGCTCCGTCCTCAGGACCAAAAAGATTGCACAGTCGGGCGCAAGCGCTTTCGTTGCGAAAGACGCTGTAGTCCCAGATCCGTCCCAGATCCGTCCCTACCTTGTCCCGGGACCGTCCCAGGACCGGGACAAGGTAGGCGGCTACACACCGATGCACCGCTCCGCGGTGCGCCCCTCAATCGCGAAAGTGCTTGCGCCCGCTCGTTCCATAATCATCCAGTCTTGAAAAGGAGAATGGTTATGTCGGACGAGATTCTGCGCGTGAGAATAGATGCCCTGATCGAGGAAGTCACCACGCTCACGCTCGCTGTCGGCGCCGTTCAGGACCAGCTTCAGCTGCTCGCGGAGATGAACCGGCGACTGATCGACGCCCTGACGCCCGGGAAAACGTCCGGCGACAATCAGCTGGCGATGGCGCTCGCCAGGCTGGTGCAGGAGGTCGAGCGGCAGAACCGCCTGCTGGAGGGGCACACGAACGTGCTGGGGCGGTTCTTCGGTGATATGCCCAGCATGGTGACCGCGTCGGTCCTGGAGGGCAGCACGGGGCTGCTGGCGGCCGTCCGGGACCTGCCGGGGAAAGTGTTGACGGCGGTGAGGGACGGGTTCCGATGATCACCCGGCGGAAGATCGCCGCCGCCGGCAACGGCAAGAAGCTGATGAGGTATTTGCGCGAGGCAACGACCGTCGAGCACGCCAGCCGGCAACTGGCCCAGTACTACGGGGGCTGGGATGCCCGCGGCACCTGGCGCCGTGATATGGCGCCTGAGATCGCCACGGCCCTCGGGATCGATCCCACGCAAGCGCCGTCCGATGAGGCGTTGGAGCGGCTGTTCGAGGCGCGGAGGGCGGACAACGGTGAGAAATGGACCCATGAGAAACGGGAGATTTCCGCCGTCGACCTTCAGGCGGCGCCGCACAAGTCGGTGACCTTGGCCGCCGTCCTCGCCGAATCAGACGCCGAGCGCGCATCGATCCTGCAGGCGATCTGGCGGGCGAACGACTACGCCATGAAGGCGTTCGCCG
>JBEKLE010000162.1:0-15678 GCA_050010355.1 Rhodopila sp.
GCGAGGGTGATGAGGGCGGGTTCGATGGCGGCCTCGATGGGGAGGCTGTGGCGGTGGAGTTCCTGGATGGTGCGGCCGGGAAAGGTTTCCGACATTGCGTCGAGCAGGCGTTCGGCTTCGGGTTTCTGGCCTTCCGCGAGCAGGCGGCCGATGGGGCCGGTGGTGCCGCCGGTGAGCAGGAGCAAGCCAGCGGCGTGTTCGGCGATGCGGGCGAAGGGGAGTTGCGGCTTCAGGGTGGGGTCGGTTTCGAGGAAGCCTAGGGACGACAGGCGCTGGAGGTTGGCCATGCCGGTCGCGTCCTGGGCAAGCAGGACCACGGGGTCTGGCGGCAGGCGGGCGTTGTCGGTTCGGGTGAGGGCGATCTGGCAGCCGATGATGGGCTGGATGCCCTTGCCGGTGCAATACTGGGAAAATTCGAGGGCGCCGAAGAGGTTGGCGGTGTCGGTGATCGCGGCGGCGGGCATGTTACCCGCCTTTGCCATGGCGGCGATCTTGTCGGGACGGATCGCGCCCTCGCTGAGCGAGTAGGCGGAATGGGTGCGGAGGTGGACGAAGTTAGCATGGGGCATTCGGGCACTGTATCAGATGGGGCCGAGTCTGTCGTCGATCTAGCCTTTCTCGCGGGCGAGGTTGGCCGCATGGCAGGCCCGCCGCAGCAGGCGTTGCATCTTGCGCGCCCAGGCTTCCTTTTCGATCTCGACCAGCGCCTTGAGCTCACGCAGGTGATGCGCATTGCATAAGGCGTGCAGCACGTTCTTCAGGGTGTAGTACGGCTTCCAGTGGTCGTGGACGACGACGCCGGTGACGTTTTGCGGGAGGCTGCCCCGCTTGGGCGAGATGCGGTGGAACGTCAATCGGGATGGTCGATGCGATATGCAGCCATTGCGTCTTGCACGCCTGCTGGCGAACAGGTCCCCAAGGCGACCGTGGATCGCGGCCTGGCGGAGTGGAAATTCGGCGGCGAGGCCGCAGGCCTTTCAATCGGACCCGCTCGTCTCCCGCGTATCGTTCCGCCGACGGGGCGGGGCGTCTGCAACCTGAGTACGAACGGGAGTTGGATCACGTATGACTGTGCCAACGATGTGCTTGCGTATCACGACCGGAACACAGCACGGCGGGGTTTCCCGTGCCCCTCCCGATCCGAGGGGATGTCTGAGTGTCCGTCCGAGAACAAGCCAAGATACATCAATCACTTGCGCTTGGCCTTGAACCCGAAAGATGGTGTGTTTTTGGCAGAATCACGTACGTTCCGCCGGGTGGTGTCGGTTTCCCTATTATAATCAATTGGTTGTTCTCGGATGGACTCTGAGGGCCAGCATAGACCTCATTTTACTTGAGTCAATACATTAATACTTCATTTTCTTGATGTTGTGCCTGTGAGCATGTGAGTAACCCCGCAGCGTCGCGTAGCGATGCGGAGGGGCTATCCACATGCTCACGGGCTTCGCCCGCGAAGACCGCGCGCAGCGTCCGGTACTCCAGCGCCTAATGCGGACGCTCGTCATTGTAGAAGCTGGATCAGGAGCGCTCGAAGCCGGAGGCGCAACGGCTCAAGAACAAACATTCATTTCGGGCTGTGCCAATTCACCCTTTTCTGGCCACGATCGGGTTCCTCGACCTTTTCGAACCCGATCGGCCGGGAACAAGGATTTGGCCTGAAGCCCGGCGGACGTCCGCCGTCCTGGGGCGCGGAATACACGCAGGATTTCACGAGTTGCCATAGGAAATGCGAGATCTACGAGGAGCTGCGTGACTTCCACAGCTTTCGCCACAGCTTCGTCACGTGCCTGAGGACCCGGTCAAGAGCTGACCCGCTGACGGTCGCTGCCATCGTTGGGCACACAGCGCCGGATCCGAACCTCAAAGAGGCGACGCAGACCGACGACTACACCCATTATTCCGTTGCTGCCAGAAACGACGCGATTGGCAAACTGGATTACGCGGCTTACGGGCTGGATCTCGGAATCCTGGTGCGCCCCGCCGCGGTTTGCGGTCCGCGTGGAGGCTGTCGCGTCGAGGATCTTCGCAGGGCGGTGAACGAGGCGGCTGGCTGACATGAGATGGGGCGCGGATGACCAAAGCTTCCCTTGAGATAGCCGCCATCCCGGGGACTGGTTCCAAGATACGGTTCATCGGCGCCGGTCCGACCTGATCGACAAAGGCGCCAACAAATTTCGTGCCTACGTTGGCACCTCCGCCTGCGCTGGGCCTTTGCTGGAGAATTTCACCGCTGGCGATATCACTTATCTCAATCGCGCTGCCGACAATAGGCTAAAGCTGGCCTACACCTCTGCGACGGGGGTTCGCGGATCACGGGGAGCAGCGGCAATCCGCTGGCGTCGCTGGCGTTTCGACATTCGATCCTGGGCAGCGGGACTTTCTGCACGGCGTCCAATGGCGCACGTTGCTCAGGTACGCGTGAGCCAATCGCGATCCGTTCGTCAGGCCGCCGGGGAAGTCGACGGCCAGACCTGGACCGGGCGAGTTCAGGGCACCATGCCGAGGTCACTATAAACCGCCGCCAACGGTAACGCCACGCCAACCTCCGGGATCGGGATGAGCTTAACTCGCTCAAGTTCCCCGGACGTCGAACGCTCACTGGTCGAGGGTGCGAAGGGCAGGTCACCGCGCTCCCGCGACCACATCGCGTATCCGACTTCGTCCTGTTCCACGATGACGTAGCGCAAAATTGTTGGCACCTGCTCATATTCGATGAGCTTGGTGATGTAATCCAGGTCCCGATTGTCGGACACAACCTCAATGACGACGACTGCATCTGGGATAAATCGGATTTTAGGCCTGCCGGAAAGCCGCGGCGCCACGAATACGTCCGGCGCTCGCGACACCTCGCCAACGGTGCGGATGAGATCCTGCGGGCCGAAAACATCGTATGCGGTTCCAACCAGGTGCGGTTTCAAGGCGTCCGCAATGTTCCGGACCACCTTGTTGTGCGGCCAGTAGGCGCCGGTCATCATCTGCGGGTCGTTCCCGTCATATTCGTATGGCACATCCTGACGGGCAGCCCATGCTGCAAATCCCTCGGCCGTCCAATCGCGATTGCGCTTGGCGAGCGCTCCCATGTCTGACTCCATGTCCTCGCCGGAGAGGTGAACACCTTCTTGGCTAGGCAGTCAACACAACTCAACGCATTGTTAAACAATAAATTTCAGGAAAGTCACGGCCGCAGGCGGGCAGAGAGCTAAGAGCCAGCGACCAGACCCAAGCGGATGTCGAAGCCAGGGAAAGCCTTTGCTCAGGTAGCGTCCGATTTGGCCAAGGCGGAGTTTAGGATCCGCCACGAACAGGCGAAAAAGGAAGATTGATGGAGATCGCATGCTGCCGGTACCCGCGTCGAGCAGAGCCGTTACATGGCTTTGGCGGCAGGAACACCGGCCAAATTCGGCTTTGCCCCGCCTCCTCACACAATGGCGGTGGGTTCGGCGTGCGGTCGCCCATTGCTGAAGTTGCTTCCCCGATTGTAATGTCTCATACGCCTCAGCCCGGCGGAACTCGTGCGCCCCCGGGCAGCGTTGCGCCACCGAAGCCGCCACCGCTGATGGCGGCGGCCGAGAGGACAGCTCGTCCAGCTTGGCTTTCAGGTTGACGTTCGGCCCAGCGCCGCGGCCGCGTGATGTCCGAGCTCACCTCCGACCATTGGAGATAGCCCAAACATCGCATCCATACTCCTGACCCTGGTTAGTTTCTGTCTATCTAAGGCGACGCCCAAAGATTGCCGCTTCATCAAGGACCTTTCGATAATCGGGCGCCGGCAAGTCGTGGGTGACCGGGCCAAGCCCGGTCATGACACGTGGGCCACATGACGGCGCGCGGTTTCAGCCGACTCGATTGTTTTTGGGCGTTGCCTAAGCGGCGATCTTCTGTTGCTGCGGCGTCACTCGCCGAGGCGGGCAACAGCCGCGCCTCGCGCTTCAGGATGACGGCTTGCTGATCTGCCCGGCAACGGGACGTGTTAGCCAAGCCATAAGGACACCACGCAGAAAGCCGCGGTAGTTGCTTCGCCAACACCGCGGAGCTGTCGCTCTCGGTAGCCGCCGCCGGCCAAACGGCGTCGCCGGACTACGCCGCCACCCCGGCCATCTGGTGATCCACCAGCCGCGCGTAAAAACCACCGCGCGCGATCAGCGCGTCATGGGTTCCGGATTCGATCACCCTTCCGTCCCTCAACACCAGGATCAGGTCAGCCGCGCGGATTGTCGACAGCCGGTGGGCGATCACGATGGTTGTCCGGTCTGCCATCAGATCGTCCAGGGCACCGCGCACCGCCTGCTCGCTGATGGTGTCCAGGTGCGAGGTTGCCTCATCCAGGATCAGCAGCGGCGCATCCTTCAGGAATGCCCGCGCGATGGCGATCCGCTGCCGCTGACCGCCTGAGAGCTGCACGCCCCGCTCGCCGACGCGGGTTGAAAGCCCGTCCGGCAGGCCGGCAACGAATCCGGCCAGTGCTGCCCGGGTCAGCGCCAAGCCAACCTGTTCAGCCGACGCGTCCGGGCGAGCCAGACGCACGTTCGCCTCCAGCGTGTCGTTGAAGAGGTAGGTGTCCTGGGCCACCAGGGCGATGCGTCCGCGCAGTCCGTCCAGCGTCAGGTCCCGCAGCTCGATGCCGCCCAGGCGAACCGAGCCGGCTGACGGATCCCAGAAGCGCAGGAGCAGGTTCGCCACGGTCGTTTTGCCCGCGCCGGACGGGCCGACGAGGGCGACGGTGGCGCCGGCGGGAACCTCGAACGACATGCCGGTCAAAGCCGGTGCCGAACGGCCTGGATAAACAAACGACACGTCCTTGAACTCGACCCCTGATCCGTCGCTGGGCTCGCGCGATCCGTCGACGATCGTTACTGGTTCGGCTTCGACGACGGCCAGCCGGCGGGTGGAGGCGATCGTGTCTGCCAGTTGCCGCCCCACCTGGGCGATTTCCGAAACCGGCAGGAACGCGGCGACCGAGATCAGAACCAGCAGCGGCAGCACGGTTGGGGCGATCATGCCCTGCGTCACCAATACCGCCCCGACCGCCGCCACGGCCAGGCCGCCGAGGCCGGTGGCGGCATCCAGGGCAGCGGCCTGGAACGACAGATCGGCCAGCAGGGACAGCCGCAGCGCCTGATAGGTGCGCACTGCCTCCATCAAGCCGGTTCGGCGGCGTCCGGTGGCGCCGAACATCACCAGTTCGGCCAGGCCCTGGATGGTTTCGGTGGTATAGGCGCCGATCGAGCCCAAGGCTCCCCGGGCGGCCGATCCCAGGCGGTCGATCCGCTGCCGCCCTAATACCGGGGAGGCGCCGGCGTACAAGAGGAACGGCGCCAGCACCAGGGCCAGCGGCCACGCGATCCAGGCCATCGCCATGAGCACGCTGACCGGCACCAGAACGGCCACGATCGCGGGCGCGATGGTGTGGGCGAAGAAATACTCGACGGTCTCGACGTCCTGCGTGGCCAGCGCGACCAGGTCACCGGAACGGCGGCGCAGCAGATAGGCCGGCGCCAGCGCGTCCAGCTTGCGGAACAGGTCGATCCGCATGTCCGCCAGCAACGCATAGGCCATGGCATGGGCGATCCAGGACTCCAGCCAGTGCAGCAGGCCGGCGAGGGGTGCGGTGATCAACAGGGCCGCCACCAGTATGCCGGTCGGGGCGCCGTTCCGGACCGCACCCAGCACCAGCGCGCCGAGGACGCTTACGCCGATGAACGCGATGACGCGGCCGATCCCGGTCAGGACGGTGACCGCCAATTGTGCGCGATACGGGCGCACGACACGCAGCAGGGTGCGGATGGTCGCTGGCCAGGTGACCTGCGCGGCGTCCTCGGACAGGCTGCCGATGACGGCGCCCGTGGCGGGCGCGTCGGGCCGGCCTGCCTCGGGGGCGAGCAGGGGGGGAACGATGCCGTCGCGTTCGCCGAGTTGCGGGCCCATGAGGTCCCGGTAGGGGCCGTTTTGCTGGATCAGGTCGCGATGGTGCCCGGACTGGACCACGGCCCCGTCGTTCAGCACGAGGATCCGGTCGGCGCCGATCACGCTGGACAGCCGGTGCGCCAGGATGAGCGTCGTGCGCCCTACCATCAGCCGGTCGAGCGCCTGCTGGATGATCGCCTCGTTCTCGGTGTCGACCGAGGACAGCGCCTCATCGAGCACCAGCACCGGCGAATCGCGCAGCAACGCGCGCGCGATGGCGAGACGCTGGCGCTGGCCGCCGGAGAGGCTGGTGCCGCGTTCGCCGATGACGGTCTGGTAGCCGTGCGGTAAGGCGCTGATGAACCGATGGGCGTTGGCGGCGGTTGCGGCGGCGATGAGTTCGGCCTCCGATGCGTCGGGGCAGCCGAGGCGTAGGTTTTCCTCAACCGAACCGTGGAACAGGTAGGTGTCCTGGGAGACGACGGCGATCATGCCTCGCACCTGCGCCGGGTCGAGGTCCGTCAGATCATGGCCGCCGATGCGGATGGCGCCGGTCTGCGGCTGATGCAGCCGCGCCAGCAGCCGCACGATGGTGGACTTGCCGGCGCCGCTGGGGCCGACGATCCCGACGCGCTCGCCGGCGCCGATCCGGAATGTCAGGCCGGTATGGGCGGCCCGCCGGCCGCCGGGGTAGGCGAAGGCAACGTTTTCGAATGTGATCTCCGGCGTCAGGGATGGCACCGCCGCGCCGGCCGGGGCGGTCACATCGGCGGCCAGCAAGGCGTTGATGCCGGCTGCCGCGGCCTGGCCATTGAGGCCCTGGTGCAGCACGCCGCGCAAATCGCGCAGCGGCCGGAAGATTTCTGTGCCGGCCATCAGCACGATGAGCAGGGCCTCGATGCTCATTTCGCCGTGCCGAACCCGCCAGGCGCCGAGGGCGAGCGCGGCGGCGGATCCCAGCGCCGTGCCGAGGTCGGTGAAGCCTCGGGTCAGCACGTTCAGCGACAGCACCCAGAATGTACTGTCCGACAGCGCTCGGGCCTTGGCGGCGAGCATGCGGCCGTAGGCGGCGCTCTGGCCGAAGGCTTTAAGGGTCGGCAGGCCCTGGACGGCATCGAGGAACTCCTCGCCGAACGATTTGAATGCCGATTGGCGGGTACGGGAGGCGATACCGGTCTTGCGGTGGACGGTGGCGGGCAGGATCAGGGTGAACAGGGCGGCGGCGAGCATCACGGTGGCGACGGGGACGTCCCACCAGGCGATGAAAACGAAGATCGCGAACGGCGCGCAGACCGCGATCGTCACCTGCGGGAGATACTGGCCGAAGAAGGACTGAAGCTGCTCCACGCCATCGACCATGGAGAGCATGACGCCGCCGGTCCGTTCGGCTCCGAACCAGGCGGGGCCGAGGGCGAAGATCTTGTCGAACAGGCGGCCGCGCAGGGTCTCCTGGACGCTGGCAGCGGTGCGGTGAGCGATCATGGTGCGGTGGTGGTCGAGCGAGGCGCGCAGCAGGATCGCGGCGGCGGCGCCGAGCAGCGGCAGGATCAGGGTCTGGCCGCGGAACACGCCGGCGAGGAAGCGGCCGAGGAAGGCGAACCGGGCGATGCCGACCGCGAGGGCGAGCAGGCCGAGGGCTGCGGAAAGGGCGATCCGGCCTCGCAGGCCAGCGGTTAGGCGCCAGAGTTTCAGGTCGAAATGCATGCAGCGGATGGTGCCCGAGTCATTGGCCGGCGTCGATGGTCATGGGGTCCTGCTCGCTGCCGTTGTGATGGGAGTGTAGCCCTGTTGGGCGCAGCTTTCGCGGAGGCGCGGTAACATGAGGGCAGAGCATGCCGGTCGATCAGTCCCCGTTTCGATCGATTGAAACACGAAAGATCTGGCAATACATGTTATTATACGGCAATGATACGAGACTACCAGGGGATGTGGCGACCTACCTGCGGAGCATTCATGACCTCGCCCACTCTTACCACGCTGCTTACTTTCAACAGCACGAATGAGAAACCATTTGAAGGGCTGACTGCCGATGCCGCCGGCAATCTGTATGGCACCGCGTTTGAAGGCGGCGCGAACAAAGACGGCACGCTGGTCGAGTTGGCCGCCGGCACCCATGCCCTCAGCACGCTGGTCAGTTTCGACGGCACTGACCCAGACCCGGGGCCCCTCGCCATAGATTCGGCCGGCAATGTTTACGGCGCCACGCGCGATCCTGATGAATCTACCGGTGGCGGCACACTGTTCGAGGTGGCCGCCGGCAGCCACGCCTTCACGAAGGTAGCCACCCTCAACAGTCAGCTCTTTCCGGGTCCCGTCACAGACTTGTTCGTCGATGCCGCTGGCAACCTGCATGGCGTATCTGAGAGCCTTCCTTATCGTTCTGATGCTAGCTTGGTCTTCGAGATGGCTGCCGGCGCCAAAACGATTACCACGGTCGGCAGCTTCGATCAGGAACCGGAGTACGTGTACGCGGCGACTGTCGACGCCGCCGGCAATGCATATGTCGTGGCAGGCGGTACTCGCCTACCAGACGCCAATCCTCCGGCTGTGTTTGAGGTGGCCGCCGGCACAAATGCTTTTGCCGAAATGTATTCCACCGACCTCGCAGAAGTCGACCCCTCGCTGCTGACCAGTGCTGACCAGTGCTGACCAGTGCTGCCGCCGGCGACATTTATGGCTTCACTTACTTATGGGACGACACCGCCGGAACGTTTTTCAAGGTGGCCGCCGGCACCCATACTGTTACAACGATGGCCACCTTCGACAGCACCGCCTTTCTGAATTTGATCGGCTGTATTGCCGATGCCGCAGGCGACTTTTTCGGCTTCATGAATGACGCGAGCGGTGACAGCTCGGTCGTCGAGTTGGCCGCTGGCAGCGACAGCTTCACCACGCTGGCCACCTTTAACGCCAACAACGGCGCATACACCGGAGGCCTGGGAGCAGATGCAGCCGGCAACCTGTATGGCACGGCGGGCGGCGGCGCGAATAATGACGGGACGGTGTTCGAGATCACCGACAGCGGTTATGTCACGGCCGAGGAAGCGGGTCTGTGCTTCCTCACTGGCACCATGATCGCAACCCCAAGCGCGGAGGTGGCCGTCGACAGCCTGTCTGTCGGTGACATGGTGCTGACGCTGCGCGGACAGACGCGCCCGATTGTCTGGATCGGCGTCGGCCGCGTGCTGGCAACGCGCGGACAACGCAGCGCCGCGACACCTGTGATCGTGCGCAAAGGCGCACTTTCCGACAATGTGCCACACAGCGACCTGCTGGTGACCAAAGGGCACGCGCTGTTCCTCGATGACGTGCTGATCCCGGTCGAGTTCCTGGTCAACCACCACTCGATCCTCTGGGACGATCATGCGCAGGAGGTCCGTCTGTATCACATTGAACTTGCCTGCCACGACGTGCTGATCGCCCACGGTGCGTCGGCCGAGAGCTATCGCGACGACGGCAACCGGTGGCTGTTCCGGAACGCCAACAGCGGCTGGGGCTTGCCGGCCCAACCGCCGTGCGCGCCGGTGCTGACGGGCGGACCGGTGGTCGATGCGGCATGGCGGCGACTGCGGCAGCGGGCGCGGGCGCACACGACGCTGCCGCTGACCGATGATCCTGATCTCCATCTGCTCGTCGGCGGGTGTCGGGTGGATGCAGAGGAACGCCACGGTGCGGCCCATGTGTTTCGCTTGCGCAAGGTAACGGGCAACGTCCGCATCGTCTCCCGCGCCGCTGCCCCGGCAGAGCTCGGACTGGCGCGGGACCCCCGGTTGCTCGGGGTGGCTGTCCGCAGACTGGCGGTGCGCCAGGGCGGCCGGTTCCGGGTAACCGAAGCAGATGATGCGATTCTGGATGCAGGCTTCCATGCCTTCGAGGCCGACAACGGGTGGCGTTGGACGGACGGCGATGCATCCCTGCCTATGTCGCTGTTTACCGGCTTCAAGGGATCGCTGGAATTGATGCTCCACCTCGGTGGAACGACGCAGTACGTTGCCGATGCCGGACGCCGACGGGCGGCATGATTTTAACAGGGTAACTCAGCCAGCCGACGTGAAGCCATCGTCGTCACACCCGAGGGCGGCGCGACGAATTCCCGCCCCGGACGTCGGGTTCGACAGACCGGGCAGGACGGCGGCCGGCTTCGGCCTGCGATACTTTAAGCGTATCAATTGCTAGCCGTGACCGTGGTCTAGCGAACAAAAGTTGCGCTGGCTTGGCATTAATATTGCTTGACCTTCCCAACTCTGAACCGTTGGGGGTGGAAATGCGGATCGAGGCGAAACCCTACGAATACAGCCTGGACCTGGGAGCCGCGGCGCTGCTGATCATCGACATGCAGCGCGACTTCCTCGAACCCGGCGGGTTTGGTGAAATGCTAGGCAACGACGTTTCGCAGCTCCGCCGAACGATCGAGCCGAACAAGGCCCTGCTGGCGGCATGGCGCCACGCGGGCGGCCTTGTTATCCACACCCGCGAGGGCCATCGTCCGGACCTCGCCGACCTGCCGCCGGCCAAGAAAATCCGCGGCCGCAGCGCCACTTCCATCGGCGATCCGGGTCCGATGGGGCGCATCCTGGTGCGTGGCGAGGCCGGCCACGACATCATCCCCGAGCTCTATCCCGCGGCCGGGGAGCCGGTGATCGACAAGCCCGGGAAGGGCGCGTTCTTCGCCACCGACCTGCACGCCATCCTGCAGAACCGCGGTATCCAGCAGCTTCTCGTGACCGGCGTCACGACCGAGGTCTGCGTGAACACCACGGTCCGGGAAGCTAACGACCGCGGCTACGACTGCCTTGTGGTCAGCGACTGCTGCGGCTCCTACTTCCCGGAGTTCCATGAGATGGGAATCCGCATGATTGCCGCACAAGGCGGCATCTTTGGCTGGGTTGCGCCCTCAGCGACGGTCATTCAGGCGCTCGAAAACGGCACAATGATGAAAGGAGCGGCAGAATGAGCGGAAGTACGGCAGTCGGCTTCAGGCCCAAACTTTGGGTTCCGGGCGACTGGAACGCCTTGTTCGGGTTCGGCACCAACATTCTGGTGAACGTGCTGGTGCTGACCGGGCTGCTGCGGTTCGTATTGCAAATGCCCGACTCGCTGGTGTTCGGACGTATCCTGCCCGCGCTTGGGCTGATGCTGTGCCTCAGCACCGGGTATTATGCCTTCCTGGCGTGGAACCTGGCGCGGAAGACGGGCCGCACCGACGTCTGTGCCCTGCCGTCCGGCATCAGCGTGCCGCATATGTTCGTGGTCACCTTCGTGGTGATGCTGCCGATCAAGCTGGCAACGAATGACCCGATCCAGGCCTGGGAAGCCGGTCTCACCTGGGTGTTCATCCAGAGCTTCCTGCTGATGGCCGGCGGGTTCATCGGGCCGTACATCCGCAAGATCACGCCTCGCGCCGCCCTTTTGGGATCGCTGGCGGGCATCTCGATCACGTTCATCTCGATGCGGCCGGCGGCGCAGGTGTTCACCACCCCGATCATCGGCGTGATCTGCTTCGCGGTGATCCTGGCGAACTGGTTCGGCGGCGTGCGGTATTTCCGTGACGTTCCCGGCGGATTGGTGGCGATTTTCGTGGGGACGGTGATCGCGTGGGTATCGACCGCGATCGGTCTGAACTACGGCGATCTTTCGCTTGCCAACCTGGGTGCGTCGGTGTCGAATTTCGGTTTCTCGGTGCCGCTGCCGGCGTTCAACTATACTTTCGACGGTTTCAAGTATCTGGGCGTGATCCTGGTGACCGCGATCCCGTTCGGCATGTATGACCTGATCGAGGCACTGGACAACGTCGAGAGCGCCTCCGCCGCCGGCGACAGCTTCCCCACAACGAGCGTGCTGACGGCTGACGGCGTGATCAGCCTGATCGGCTGTCTGATGGGCAATCCGTTCATCAACGCGGTCTATATCGGTCATCCGGGCTGGAAGGCGATGGGCGGGCGGATCGGTTACTCCGCCATGACCGGGTTGATCATTCTCGTGCTCACGTGGTTCGGGATTGTCTCGGTCATCAGCGCGATGATACCGGTCGTCGCGATTCTGCCGATCCTGCTTTACATAGGCATGCTGATTGGGTCGCAGGCGTTCCAGGAATCGCCGCACCGGCATGCACCGGCGATCGTCCTGGCGCTGCTGCCGCAGATCGCCGAATGGGGCAAGACGATGATCGACGGTGCGCTGGGCGCCGCCGGGACGAATGCCGCGACGGTGGGAATAGCCAAGATGGCGCAGGTCGGCGTGCTGTATGACGGACTGGCGGCGCTGGGCGGCGGTGCGACACTGGCCGGCATCATCCTGGGTGCGGTAACCGTTTACATCATCGATCGCGCCTTCGAGAAAGCCGCGTGCTTTGCGGTGGCCGGCGCGATCCTGACGTTCTTCGGCTTCATCCATGGGGCGGACGGACTTGGTATTGGGCAGTCGCCGACACTGGCGGTGTCTTACCTCGCGGTGGCTGGCATTCTGTTCTACTGCGCGAAGTATGCGGAGTTCCATCCGGTGGCAATTGATATGCACCAGGCGGCGGCGGAGGCTGATTGATAAGTCTAGATTGTGTCAGGAGCCGCGGGCGAAGGACCGCGGCTCCTTTCGCTTATGCGAACGTTGTCGTTGCGCGCACCATCCATTTCCACCCCGCAGGCTCTTTAGGCATCCCGAGGAACGCGGTCATCAGGGCGTTAAAGACTCTCGGGTACGTTATGTTCAAGGCGTGGCCGCCCTTGTCGAGAAGTTCCAGCCGGCCGTTCGGTAAATCTTCCGACAGCGCTATCGAACAGGTGCATGGGACCAGTACATCGTCCCTTGTGGCTAGGACCAAGGTCGGTGCTGTGATGCTGGGGATTTCGGCGGCCAGGTCGAACGCCTCGATCGCAGCGATTCGTCGCAGCACCGTTTCGGTTGGAGGGAAGTGCGCGATCCCGGCCTCGTCCTGTTCCGCAAGCCAGTCCTGACGGTTCGACAGCCAGGCGGCGGGATAGAGAAACAGCGGCTGGGCCTGGACGTAAGCGGTAACACCCGTGTTCAGAAGCAGGCTTTTGCGCGCGGCGAAGCAGCGGAGCGTATGAGGATGTGTTTTTGACCAGGCGTTGACCAGGACCAGACGATCCACACGTTCGGGTCGGTCCACCGCAAGTCGCAGCCCGATCAGGCCGCCGAGCGCATGGCCGATGAAATGGGCTTTTGTGACGGCGAGTTCGTCCAGGAGGGAGCCGGCCTCGGCAGACATATCGGCAATTGTGTAATCGGGCGGCACCGTCCCGCCGCTCCGTCCCGTGCCCGTCTGGTCATACGTGATGACGCGGAAGTCCTTTTCCAGTGCGGGAATCTGCGGGTCCCAGTAATGCGCCGCGCCGCCAAGTCCGGACGATAGCAGGACCGTCGGCGCGTCGGACTCGGTCCGCCCGTGGATTTCATAGTGCATGGCCCGGTTGCGTCACCTCAGAGCGTGCAAGAAACTTGAAAAGGCATGCCCTCCGTTATGTTTTTTCGTCGATTCCGGTGCGGGAGGGCATTCTTTTTCAAATTCTCAGACAGTGGATGTCGATACGGCGTCGGCGGTCTTTCCCAAATGGGCGATCGTTGCAATCTCCACCAGTGCATCCGGCTTTACCAGGCCGCACTGGATGCAGAAGCGAGCGGGTTTGTCGCCGGGAAAGTATTCGGCGTAGACCTTGTTCAGGGCGGCGTAGTCCGACCAGTCCTTGATGAAGATGGAATTGAAGGTCACGTCGTCCATCGTGCCGCCGGCCGCTTCGATGACGGACTTTATGGTTTCCAGCACGTGGCGGGTCTGCGCCGCGGCGTCGCCGACGTGAACGACGTTGTTGTCCTTGTCGAAGGCCAGGGTGCCGGAGACATAGACGATCCCGTCGGCCATCGTTCCGGGGGAGAACGGGGCGATCGGCGTACTGGTGCCTGGGGGCAGGACGATGGTCTTGGGCATGATTGGTCCTCAGTTGGTGGAGGGTTGTTCGGCCAAGGGGGCACTTTGTCCGATCGCGCCGCAGAAATCGGCGACCGTGGAGACCCAGCCGAAGAATTTCTCGATGTTGTAGATAGCCGCCTGCTGGATGTAGTCGGGGCCGAGATGATGGGTGGCGTCTTCCAGCACGACAGCGAAGTATTCGAGATGGAACGCGTCGCGTAACGAGGACTCGACGCAGACGTTGGTTGCGACGCCGGTGAACACCAGGTTGCGGATGCCGCGGGCGCGCAGGACGCTGTCGATGTTGGTGTTGAAGAAGCCGCTGTAGCGGGTCTTTGGGATGACGATATCGCCACGCTGGGGCTTCAGTTCATCGACGATGGCGTAGTCCCAGGTTCCCTTTGCCAGCAAGGTGCCGGCAAGTTCAGGCCGAGCGCGCATGGTTTTCAGGGCGTTGGATTTGTGCCAGTTGGGGGAATCGGGGGTGCCGGCCTCGACGTAGTCCTTGTCCCAGCCGTTCTGGAAGAAGATTACCGTGAGCCCGGCCGCGCGCGCCGCATCCAGTGCAGCCTTGGTCTTGACGATCGCGCCGGCCGCGCCAGTCACGTCGAAGCCGGCGATGTCGACATAGCCGCCCTGCGACGCATAGGCGTTCTGCATATCGACGACGATGACCGCGGTCTCGCTTGGTTTCATGCGTAACGGTTCGGGGCGGGCCGGCAGCGTCACGCTTTCGCTGCCGGCGTCTGGGGCGTTGTAGCCGGTGGGAACCGGTGGACTCATCAAGCCACCTCCACATGTTTTCGCGACTGCATCAAGGGTTGGATGCGCGCGCCGAAATCCTCGGTGCCTTTGATGAAATCGTCAAATGTGAGCAGGACGCCTTCGCAGCCTTGCACGGTCGCCACCTCGCCCAGCAGCCGGGCGACGGTTGCATATGAACCGACCAGCGTGCCCATGTTGATGTTCACGGCTGACACCGGGTCGGCCATTTGGCGCACATTGGTGTCGCCGCCGGAGGATTTGTCCGCGGCCGACTGGTCGACGAGCCATTTCACCGCTTCCTGGTCGGTGCCGGCCTTGTAGTGCTCCCATTTTGCCCGGGCGGCTTCGTCGGTTTCATCGGCGATGATCATGAACAGGGCGTAGGCGGTGACGTTGCGGCCGGTCCTGGCGTTCGAGTCGATCAGCTTGGCGACGGTGGGTGCAAAGGCTGTCGGCGTGTTGACGCCCTTGCCGAAGCAGAAGTTGTAGTCTGCGTATTGTGCGGAGAATGCCATGCCGGCCTCGCTCTGACCGGCGCAGATGATTTTCATTTCGGCCTGTGGGCGCGGGCTTAGGCGGCAGTCGTCCATCTGGAAGAATTTGCCTTTAAAGTCGGATTGGCCGGTGTCCCACAGTTCGCGCATGACCTGGATGTACTCGGAGACATACTCGTAACGTTTGCTGAAGTATTCGTCGCCGGGCCACAGGCCCATCTGGGAGTATTCGGGTTTCTGCCAGCCGGTGATCAGGTTGAGGCCGAAGCGTCCGTCGGATATCGAATCGATCGTCGAGGCCATGCGAGCGGCGATGGCGGGGGGGATGACGAGGGTGGCGCAGGTGGCGAAGAGCTTGATGCGCGTCGTCACGGCGGCCAGCCCGGCCATCAGGGTGAAGGATTCCAGGTTGTGGTCCCAGAATTCGGTCTTGCCGCCGAAGCCGCGCAGCTTGATCATCGAGAGGACGAAGTCAAGGCCGTAGCGTTCGGCGGTCAGGGTGATCTGCTTGTTCAGCGCGAAAGTGGGCCAGTACTGGGGGGAGTTTTCCGAAATCAGCCAGCCGTTGTTGCCGATGGGGATGAAAACGCC
>JBEKLE010000163.1:0-12487 GCA_050010355.1 Rhodopila sp.
TTGACCGCCTCGCCCGTCATCGGGCCAGTCAGGAACAGGTCAACCAACTCCTTCGGGATCGACGGCAGCTTGGCGACGTCACGATCCACTTTCTTCGCTCTGTTCGGCATAATACGCTCCTACGCGTTGGTTATGCCTCGCACACAGAATTACGGACAGGCTCGGGAAAGGGTCGCCGAAAAGCGATACCGCGCCCATCCTCGACTCTACTGGCTACCATGAAAATAACCTGGCGGCGACCGTGCCAGATGCAATTTGCCGCCCATCAGGCGGCTTTCGGGGTAATTTCGACGTCGTAACCCAACGCCCGCAGGCGACGGGTGAGTTGACCCGCGGTGCGGCGCTGGTCAATCCGGTCGAGATAGGTTGGCCCCGGTTCCTGATAGCCGGATCCCGTGGCCATGATGTGGTAGGCGGCCACCAGGATCTTGTGGGCGATCGCGACGGCGGCGCGAAGCTTGCCCCGCCGGGCGAGCAGGCGGCGGTGCTTGTCGGCGAGATACGTGCCACGGGTTTTGGCCGCGGCGACGGCGGCGGTCACCAGCGCGGTTTTCAGGTAGACATTGCCCTTCCGGGTCTTGCCGCTGCGGTGCTCGCCGGCACTCTTATGATTGCCGGGGCAGAGGCCGGTCCACGACGCCAAGCGGTCGGCACTGACGAAGGCACTCATGTCGACCCCGATCTCGGCGATGATCGTGGCGGCGATGACCCAGTTGACACCTGGGATTTGCATCAGCCGGCCCAGCACCTCGGCATGAGGCGCCAGCTTCTCGCGCAACCGCTCGTCCAACTGCTCAAGATGGGCCGCCGTCGCTTTGATCCGCTCCAACTGCATACGCAGCAGGAAACGGTGGTGCTCATTGACATTACCATCCAGCGCCAGTTCCAGATCGGGCCGCTTGCGCCGCATGCGCCCGCGCGCGTGTTGCGCCATCTCGGCGGGCGATTCCTCGCCCTCGATCAGGGCCCGCAGCATCACCTGCCCGGAGACGCCGAACACATCGCTGACCACCCCGGACAGCTTGATGTTGGCACTCTCCAGCAGCTTGATCAGGCGGTTGCGTTCCGCCGCCTGTGCCTGCGACAGCTTGCAGCGATACCGCGTCAGATCGCGCAGATCGCGGATCCGACGCGGCGGCACGAAACTCCTCGCGATCAGCCCATGGCGGGCGAGATCGCTGATCCACTCGCAGTCCTTCACATCGGTCTTGCGGCCCGGCACGTTCTTGATGTGCTGCGCGTTACCGACGATCAGTTCGAAGTGGTCCTCGAGTTCCGCGTGCACCGGCCGCCAGTAGATGCCGGTGCTCTCCATCGCCACCAGCGTGCAGCCGGACGCCAGCAGCCAGTCCCGCAGTTTACCCAGCTCATGACGGGTGGTGCCGAAGGTGCGGACCTCCCTGCGCGACCGCCTGGTCGGCGGACCGCTGTTCAGGCAGGCCACCACTGTCGCCTGGTGAACATCCAGGTCGGCGCAACATTCAACGATGGCTTCCATGCTCCTCTCCTCGTTCCGGGAAGGTGCAACCGCTTACGCCGCGCGATAAAGTCAGACTCTACCATGCGTGCTCCCCGTTGCCGGGGGCGACAAAGGGCAATACCCTTAAGGCGGCGCGGATCAAACTTTGTGACGGGGACTGCAACACCACCGAACACACTTACGACCTCGAAGCGATTGCACCACTTCAGAGTGTCGCCGTTTGGTCCGTGCCGCCAGTCCGGGGCGGACGCACGCGCGGACATTTTCACCCGTTGCGGTGCGGGCGAAGCCAGCTGGTTAACTTTGTGGTAATGAAATCCTTCCGGTAGAGCGAAGGCACCAAGCCGGTCCCCATGACCCAAAACCCAGACAGCCCCGCATTCAGGACACCAACAAACCCAACCCCTCACCCCCAGGTCCACCGCCAGGCCTGAGGCACCGGCCCACCCTGGTAATCCACCGCCCCCGCCGTCAGCCCATTCAGCCGCAGGGCCTGCCTCACGATCTCCGGGATCATCACCCCCGCGATCGCCCGCCCGAGGCATTCGTGCAGTCCGAACCCGAACAGAAACTGATTCCCCAGCCCGCGCCCAGGATCGAAATCGTCCGGATGCGACACCGCCTGCGGATCGAACATCCCCGAGTGTGTCACCGCGAGCACCGTCGTCCCCTTGCCAATCGGCGTCTCGTACGCAGCCCCGCGTCCGAGCACGGTATCCTGCTCGCACGTGCGGAAGAAATACGGAAACGCCGGCTTGAACCGCAGCGCCTCGAACACGAACCCATCCACCGCACCCGGATCGTCATCCAGCGCCGCAGCGCGGGCGCGAGCCAGGACATCCGGATGCTGCATCAACCAGTCCAGCGCGTTCACCACACAGTGCGACGTGGTCTCCACCGCGCCGATCAGCAATCCGCCAACGTTCTGCACCACCCGAGCCACCTCGAAGTCGACCGCCTTGGTCCGAGACAATGCCACCAGCCGGGAAACCGAATCATGCCCGTGCACACCCACCGCCGCTTCAGACTCCCGCGCCCCGACCAGCGCCAGCAAATACGCGCCCATCTCCACACTAACCAGTTCACGCTCACGCACGATCGCCGCAGGATCAGGCCAAGCGATCGCATCGAACGGCTGGTTCCAGAACGCATCTATCTGGTTCCAGTAGGACCACTTCGCCATCGCCGCCGCGTCGCCGTCCTTGTATCCGAACCACTCCTGCGTCAGCGCCACCGGCACCGCTCGGGCCAGCCCCTGAACCGCATCGATCGACCCCCCGGCAGCGCCCAGAATTCCGACAACCTTGTTCGCCACCCAGGTCCGGATCGCCGGAACCTCCTCAAAATCGAGGATCGCCCGCATGATCGACTTTTCCCGCCAGTGCACGGCGGTGTCGTCCTGCGCCATCCAATACGACCCCTGCTTCGGCTTGTACAAAGCCACGCTGAAAAGGTCGTACCGGTTGAGGATCTCGACGCAGTCGGCGAACCGCGTCGCCAGCGTCACCTCCGGCATGGCGAGGATCGGCCGGTCCCGCCGCAGCTCCGCGAAGAACGGTAGCGGTTCGCCGAACAGCCAGCCGCGAACCAGCTTCCAGCGCTGCGCCTCAGGCGTTGCGTCAAAGCGTTGCAGGTAAGTCGCCATTCGGAGCTCCTCCAGGACGTTCTGGGCCTGCCAATTTCCAGACAGGTCAGCACGCCATTCATGCCCACGGCAACTGTATTTTTTCGCCTCGCCCCCACCCCGTGTCAGGCCCCGGCGGCCCCCTCTGGGCAAACTCAAAGCAGCCCCCGTCCAGCCAGGTTCCGCATCAGCGCCGCCGCCCCGAAAGTCCAGGCCTCGCAACGATCCGTCGGCATCATCCGGTTCACCAGCCGGCCCAGTTTCGGCGCCGCAATCGTCACGATGTCACCGTGCCGGTGGGTAAATCCCTGGCCCGGCGTGTCGCGATCCTGGATCGGCGCGAACATGGTGCCCAGAAACAGCACCGCCCCGTCGGGATACCGATGATGCGCATTCACCATCTGCCCCACCAGATCCGCCGGATCGCGGCTGATCTTCGCGATCGAGGACGATCCCTCCAGCACGAACCCCTCCGGCCCCTCCACCCGCAGCGTCACGGTCGTCGACCGGATATCGTCCAGCCCGAACAAGCTGTCGAAAAACCGCAGGAACGGCCCAATCGCGCAGGACGCGTTGTTGTCCTTCGCCTTGCCCAGCAGCAGGGCCGACCGCCCCTCGACGTCGCGCAGATTGACGTCGTTGCCCAGCGTCGCGCCGACGATCCGTCCGGCGGACGACACCGCCAGCACCACCTCCGGCTCCGGATTGTTCCACGACGAGCCCGGGTGAATCCCCGCGTCCATCCCGGTCCCGACCGCGGCCATCGGCTGGCACTTGGTGAAGATCTCGGCGTCCGGCCCGATGCCGACCTCGAGGTACTGGCTCCAGACCCCTTGCTGGATCAGGACCTCCTTCAGCCGCATGGCCTCGGGCGAGCCCGGCTTCAGCTTGCTCAGGTCGTCGCCGACCAGCCGCGTCACTTCCTGCCGGATCGCCCCCGCGGCGTTCATGTCGCCGCGGGCCCGCTCCTCGATCACCCGTTCCAGCATGGAGACAGCGAAAGTCACCCCCGCCGCCTTGATCGCCTGCAGATCGAGCGGCGCCAGCAGCCAGGGACGCCCCGGATCGCGCGTCTCAACCGGGGTATTCGCGAGCAAAGCGTCGGTCGAACCGATCACCTCACCGCCCGCTTCCCGCACGGCCGCCGCCGGATCGCCCGCCTCGCACAGATCCCGCATCGTAGGGAACGTGGCCGAGATATCCACGACCGCGCCATCGCGGACCGCGACCACCGACGGCCCCGCCAGTTCCGGCCGCCAGACCCGTCCGGCCAGACTCGCCCGAGCGGCATCGTCGGGCAGGGCCGCTCGGACCTGGGACAGAAATTGGCTCATGGCGATCGCCTCCTCGATTTTACCCCAGCCTACCCGATATACGCCGTGAGGGAAGCCGGCGCATGCCCACTAAGTCCGCTCAGCCTCCGTCGCCGCCGCATCGATCGCCGCCGCAATGGCGCCGACCCGTTCGGCAGAAATCGGCCCGCCGGCCAGCCGCAAACGCAGCGCCGTCTTGAGGTTCTCGATCGCTCGGATGATCCGCGGGTCCGGAACCACGCTGCGCTCCCGAGCGACAGCGTCGATCCGAGCCTGGATGGCATCGAGCGCACCCTGGTTCGCCTTCAGGAACGCCTCGCCCTCCGCCGTGGCCTGATACAGCTTCTTGCCGTCCTCGGCCGTGACAGCAGCAAAGCCTTGCTCTTCCAGCATCGTCAGCGTGGGGTAGATCACGCCGGGGCTGGGGCTGTAACCGCCGCCCATCCGCTCCTCCAGCGCCTTGATCAGGTCGTAGCCGTGCGCTGGCCTGGCCGCGATCATGCTGAGCAGGATGAACCGCAGATCGCCGTGGTCGAACAACCGCCGCCGTCCGCCGCCGTGATAGCCGCCCGGGTGACGGTGCCGGCCGCCGAACCGGTCACCCGCTTCGAGCGGGTCCCGCGCGAACCGCCGCTCCCCGCCGTGGCGCTCCCCGAAATGGCGGCCGGGATGATCGTGCGAACCCGCCCCACCGGGAACCCCCCGGGACCCGTCCCGCCGGTCGTGTTTGTGATGACGCATTGTGTTCAGTCTCCTTGAAAACCGGCCCGGAATGGCGCCGGCACTCAAGACATAGTCAAGATATATCGTGATATCAAGATATATCTTCAGACCGCGCCCACCCGTTCCGCAACCCCGATGTCTGCGATACGTTGCCGTCACCGCAGCAGCGCAGGAGGACCCAGCCATGAAACGCCTGTTCGGCCGCCGCGACACGCCGGCGGAGGACTTCCCGATCACCCGCACCGAGGAGGAATGGCGCAGCCTGCTCGATCCCGCGCAGTTCCACGTGCTGCGCAAACACGGCACCGAAAGCTCCCGAACCAGTCCGTTGGACACCGAGAAACGCCGCGGCACCTTCGCTTGCGCCGGCTGCGGCAAGCCGCTGTTCGCATCGGACACCAAGTTCGACAGCCGCACCGGCTGGCCCAGCTTCACCCAGCCGCTCGAAGGCGGGGTTGCCACGTCGGAGGACCGCAGCCTCTTCATGACCCGCACCGAGGTGCATTGTGCAGACTGCGGCGGCCATCTCGGCCACGTCTTCCCGGACGGGCCGCCACCGACCGGACTGCGCTACTGCATGAACGGGGTCGCAATGAAGTTCCGGCCGGAGTGAACCGAATATGTCATTCCACCGGCACTATGTCATTCCACCGGCGCGCTTGATCCGCTATCATTTCGCCAACGCTTCATATGGAGAGCTTCGTGCAATATCTTCCGCCGTTCGATATAATCAAAGGCGTGCTCAATCTCACGACCGTGCGGGGCAAAACCCGCGTGGATATGACCTATGAAGACGTCCAGAAAATGATCCGAAGCTTGCTGGGTGGAATCAACGTTGACGAGGCGTTCTATCTGGCGCGCAATCCGGACGTCGCCGACGGCATCCGCAAGGGCAGCATCCGGTCCGCTCAGGAACATTTCGTCGATCACGGCTATTTCGAGGGCCGGCAGCCGTATCGCATCACGGTCGACGAGGAATGGTATCTGGAAAAGAATGCCGACATCAAGGAAACGATTCGCCAGGGCGAATACGGGACAGCCCAAGACCACTTCGACGGACCCGGCTACCCCGAGGGCCGGGTGCCGTTCGAGTTGCAGGCATAAAGCATCCTGGCTGACCGCGGATCGATCAGCCGGTGCCCCTTGGCCTGCTTCCTGAACAGGCGTTTGCCCCGAAACGGCCAGCAGGAGATTCAAATGCCAATCGAACCGGGCTGTACGGGTCCCCGGACGCCCCCAGACCTCGTTGTCACGGACAAGGTTTTTCCGATTTTGATATCTAGTTCGCCATCGGCCTTCGGCGGACCCACCCTGGATGAAAATATTCTGAGCATGTCGCGATTCGGAGAAGGTCATTCCTTTTTTCTTCGTAGATATCGTTACCAATCCGCGTTGACGCAGACTCCCCGACCTTGCAGCCCCGTCATGGCAGCCCCGTCATGAGGGCGAAAGCCGGTATCCACGCCTTGTCTCGTCCAAACGAATCGTCGGTCCCGCCGGCCTTTCCCATGGCCCTCTTCAGCCACGATGACGTCGTCAATCTCATCGAGGGCCAGTATCATTTGCCTTGTCTGCGAACAAAATACCATTTGCTTAGAAATGTCGTGCTTATACTCCAGCCAACACTACCACCGTATCAATTGGTCGCTGCAATCGCCTCGCTAATCCGCGTCAGGAAATCCGACGAAATCTTCATCTCCCGAGCCACATTTTCCTGCTCGGCCATCATCTGGTTGCGCTGCTCCGCCAGATCCTCGGGCGGAACAAACGTGAGTTTGACCCCCCGCGCCTTGAGATCTTTCTCCGCGTTGTCCTGCGCGGCAGCCAGATTTGCCCGGTAGATGCCGATGTTTGCAGCCCACAGATCAGTGACAAGCGATTTGAGCTCCGGGCTCAGCGCTTCCCAGAAAGCCGTGCTGATCAGCGGAATGTAGTTGCCCAGGCTCTGGTGATCAATCAGCCCATAGCGCAGCCCGACATCCCACAGTCTGGCACTGGCACAACTCTCGCCGGTGGTCTGCAACGCGTCGAACATGCCCTGCGACAGCGCCAGCGGCACATCGGGCCACGCCGTCGTCGTGGGAACCGCACCGAAAAACCGTGCCCGCCATGGCTGCGCGAAGCCGCCGGAGTTGCGGATCTTCAGGCCCCGCAGATCGTCCAGCGACGCAATCGGTTTTCGGCCGCTGTACCAGTTGGTAAAACCAAGATCGATCCAGCGGCCGGGGATGGTGACCCGAAGCTTCTTGCTGACCTGTTCGTTCACCAGATCGCCGGGCGTGCCGTCGATGGCACGGTGAGTGGTCTCAATCGCCTGGCCGTAGAAGACCGGTAATTGCCCCAGATCGGCCTCGGGCACATAGGCCGACACCAGCCACGTCCCCGGTGCCGCCATCTCAACGTTACCAAGAACCAGCGCCTTGATCACGTCGCGGTCGGGGTAAAGCTGGCCGCTGTCGAAAAGCTGTGGCGCGATCTCACCCTGCGAAGCGGCCTCCAACTTCTTCAGGAAATCCGCGATCGAGAGCGTCCGTCCGTGGCGGGGGGCGGTGTCCAGTGACACCCTCATGCGGATCGGTTCTGCGCGCGCCGTGCGGATGAAAGGCGCCGCGAGCAACGAACCGACGAAGATCCGGCGCCCGATCGCCATCGTCATGCCCGATGGGTCAAGGTGGGGCTGGCCGCCACGGGAGCGGTCAGGTCGCGCGCGGTGATCGACTGGATCGCCGAGAGCCGCTTGAACAGGATGCCGGCCGGGATCGGCGAGTCACCCGCATCCAGGCAATCCGCGAATTTGTCGCAAAGCTGCTGATCGGTCAGCGGTCGCGACGGATGTCCGGTGGCGCGGGCGACCGGCTCCCCCTCGAGCGTTTTCCCGTTCGTCAGCGTAACGGTAACCTGGTCACTCAGCGCGGCGCCCGGAAGGTCGGGATCATAGGTTGTGGTCGTTACGATCTCCACCTTTTGCATTAGCGCCTGGATGTCGGGGCGCCTGACGAAATCGTCGGTCAGTTCGCGCAGTCCGACACGCTGGGCAATGATGCCGCTGGCCATGCAGAACTCGATGCTGAACTTCGCCGCCAGGCCGGTGCCGGGCTGGTGGTTGCGCAGCACCGTCGCGAAATAGTCGCTGAGTTTTACGGTGATTTTCTCCACGTCGTCCGCCTTGACCGGACTGCTGCTGACCAGGTCCAGCACGCAGTCTATCGCGCGATGGGTGCAGTAGCACGTGGGATATTTCTTGATCCCCAGCCCTTGTGACAGGATCGCCCATTCGGTGCCGGCCTGGCTGTCGCTAACGCGGTCCTCGGTGCCGGTGGGGGAGATGGCATGCAGGAACCCCTGCGGATGCTCCAGCGCGTCGGTGTTGGCGGTGAACCCGGCCTCGGCCAGGCGAGCGGCCATGATGCCGGCATGCGCGGCTTTGCCGGCATGGAACGGCTTGGTCATCGTGCCGAAATTCGACATCAGGCCAGCCGACTGGGACGCTCCCAGCGCGATCGCGATGGCGGATTTCTCCGCGTCCAGTTTGCGCAGTTTGGCACAGGCCGCCGCGGCGCCGACCGCGCCGTACAGCCCCGTGGGATGCCAGCCCTTCTGGTGCAGCAGCCCGGTATCGCGCCGGAACAACTCGGCCCACGTTTCATAGCCGGCCACATAGGCCGTGATCATGTCGGCACCCGAGGACCCCAGGTGCTCGGCCTCGGCCAAAATGGCCGGGACCAGGACCGTGCTCGGATGGCCGCGCAGGGCCACATCGTCGTAGTCCAGGGCGTGCGCCGCGGTGCCGTTGATCCAGGCCGCTTCGGGGGCAGGGGCGTGACGCTCGCCGAACGTCAGCGTGGCGGGCCCGTCGCCAGGTGCCAGGGTGTCGGTCATGATCCGCACGCTGTCTTCGTTACGGCCGGCGATCATCGTGCCGATGGTGTCGATGAACCCCATGCGGGCAACGCGTGCGGCTTCTTCCGGCAGGCGGTTTGGCGACAGATCGGCAACGAACTGGCCCAGCGATCGGGTCAGGGGAGATTGTTTCAGTTTCATTGGACGGTTCCTCCGATAGCGGCGTGGTCCGAACGGCGTGATCTGCAAGGCGTGGTCCGCAACAGCGATTCGGCCGGAGCAGCGCTTGGCACCCGGCCGATATTCCCGCGATCAGACGGCACGTCAACGTCTGTTGCTTGTCCCGGAATCTTGTCCCGGCTCTTTCACGGCACGGCACGGCACGGCACGGCACGGCACGGCACGGCACGGCACGGCACCGCCCGTTCGGCGTCTCGCGGGTCGGTCCAGCGGTGCTTCTCGCCGCTGGGAGCGTCGGCAACTTCTCACGATGTCCACGCATCGTGACTGCGTCGCCTCCTTCCCGGCGACGAAAATCCCTCGCTGGCCCTGCGCCGCCAGACTTCTCGGACGCACACTGAGACGGCTGCGCCGGCTGGCAGCACCTGTTCCGGGAGGGTTACACAGTGCCGCCGACCCATACGACCCGGCCGACGACTGTCACGTCACCGGCCGCCTCCTTGGTGACGATATCGGCCTGATACACGCTGTTATCGCTGATCAGCACGAGGCTGCCGTCATGCTTTCGCTGCACCCGCTTGACCAGGCGTTCGCCGTTGATTTCCAGCACGTAGATGCCGAAATTCCGGAACGTCTGGACTGTGCTGTCAATCAGCATTGTGTTGCCGTCCCGGATCGTGGGTGTCATCGACTCGCCGACCGCGGTTTCCAGCACCAGCCTGGCCGGATCCACGCCGCAGACCGAGCGCACCCAGTCGTGGCGCAGGGCCATGAACGCGCTGCCCGAGGGCGGCGCCGGCGTGGACCCGCCCGCCGCCGCGGCTTCCGGCCGACGTGGCAGCAGCACGTAATCGCTCCAGTCGGCCTCGTCGGAGGGGACGTGAATGCCGGTGCGGGACCGGTTGCCCCCGACCGGATCGAACACCGGTTCGGGGCCCTCGCCCTCGGCGAGCCAGGCGACGCCGACGCCGGTGGCGTGGGCCAGCGCGACCAGCCTCTCCCGGCTGGGTTCAGCCTCGCCCTTCAGCCATTTGCGGAACGCGGAAGGCGAGACGCCCATCGACCGAGCCAGACGATCCGCGCTGGGCCAATGGGTCAGGATGGTCTGCAGGCGCTCCACGAAGGCCTGCTTCGCCGCGCCGGTCGCCGGCGGCGTAACGGGTGGATTTGCCGCGACTTTATCGGCGCGCAACATACTTCACCGGTCCGTCCGTCATGAACAAACCCTTTTCACCTCGGACGCCGCCCTGTTCGCTAGTATAGCACGGTTCACGCAACGTTCAGGCAATTCTCGAAAATGATTCAAGTCGTTATATATGGACATTTCCGGCATAGCCGGACAAGAGGGATTCGTATCCTGATCGGGTTCCGATCGTCGTTCCGCCGGCCCGAAATGCAGCGGCGCTTCATGCGAGGGGGGTGGCCGCGGAAGCCCGGGATGCTGACTGGCTTTGCCGTCGGCACTGACCCGGACAGGTTGTGTTCAGCCGGCTTTTATAGCAATTTCGGTTTGGATTCGTTATGGTATGACATCTTCAACAAGACGCCAATGCAGAGAATTCCTCGCCAGCAGCCCGGGATTCGTGTTCTGCACGCCGTTACAGGCACAGGTTCGCCGCGCAAAGTTCTGAAGAGGCGAGTTCAAGGTGTGAATGCCGATCTCCGTCGGCTGAGGAGGAGGGATGACCGGCGAGCCGATCCGACGCGGATTGATTGCAGTCCCTATGGAGGTCGCAGGCGACATCAGTGGACTGAGGTCACGGCACCAGCTTGTATCAGGACCCTGTCGAAGCTGTCGAGGACAGCACGGTTTCGACCGTATCCAGCAAACTTGTCAGCGTGAATGGCTTCAGCACGAACGGCCGGGCCTGGTCGGTCAACTTCGCCATCCGTCCCGGATCGCCGGACATCAGGATCACCGCCGTGCCTGTCCGGTCCGCCTCGGGGATCAGGTTGACGTCTACGCCGCCGGGCAGCGTGCAATCCAGCAGCATCAGACGGAATCCGCCGCGATGCAGCAGCCCCAGCGCTTCGCCGGCGGTTGAGACGACTGTGGTCGGGTAGGTATCGTCCAGCGCGGCCGCGATGACCTCCGATACCAACGGGTCGTCCTCGACAACCAGGATTTCTCGGTTTTCGGTCATGTTATCGCCTCAGGGGGAATTTGGTGCGGTAATGGAACAATATAGCTGTTAGTGTGGACGAGATTGGGCGCGGTGTGAATGATCGCCTTTCATTCTCGGCTGCCAGTCGCCGCAATGTGACACCACGACAGTTTTCCGTCGATCCGGCGCCAAACTTACCGCGTGCCGCGCCAATCTGCCGCCGATCTGTGTGGATTGGCGCGACACGACTGTGCGTATCATGCGCGCACATCCTCGCCCAGCGCTGTTTCGTAAACCCGGACCACCACGGCCGAGTCGGAAGAACCGAGGCCCATTCCGCGCGCCATTCGCATCAGATTCATGACCTGCGGCGCGATCAGCCCCGGAACACCTAGTTCGTCCGCCATTTCCAGCGCCAGCCGCAGGTCCTTGTGGGCGAGATCGAGCGCGAAAGTCGCCTTGAAGTCACCGGCCAGCGTCTTGCTCGCCAGACTGGCGTAGGCGGCGGACATCCCGCTGGCGTTGCGGATCACCGCGTCCAGCTTTTTCAGGTCGATACCGGAACGTTTGCCGATCATCAAGGCCTCGGCCGCCGCTGCGGCATTGCAGAACGCCAGCATGTTGTTGATCAGCTTGGCGGTCGACCCGTAGCCGATCTCCCCCAGATGGATCACCTCGCCGCTGAACGATTTCAGCAAAGGCAGGTTCTGCTCGAAAACTTTCTGGTCGCCGCCGACCATGATCACGATGGTGCCGTCCGTCGCGCGCGGGGTGCCGCCGGACACCGGGGCTTCCAGCATCGCGATGCCGTTCGCCTTCATCCCTTCGTTCACCCGCTTCGCCGTCGCCGGCGAGTTGGTGGAAAGATCAATGAACACCGTTCCTGGTCTGGCATTTTCGGCGATTCCGCCGGCGCCGAGGGTGACCTCCTCGACAACGCGCGGGATCGGCAACGAAGTGATCACCACGTCACAGTGCGATGCCACATCGGCAACCGAGGTGCCCGACGACGCCCCAAGATCGGTGCAGGCCGTCACCGCGTCCGGGCTAAGATCGTGGACCACGACTTCATGGTTGGTGTTGCGGATGATGTTGCGGCACATCGGGCCACCCATGTTGCCCACGCCGATGAAGCCAACCTTCATGTCTCGTTTCCCCGTTGTTGACCGGACCATCCGGCGCCAGGGCTAGCATGGCCCAACTGCCTGCGCCTGTCAGCGTC
>JBEKLE010000164.1:0-12781 GCA_050010355.1 Rhodopila sp.
ACGTGCTCGCCGGGATGCATGTCGGCGAGCTGGGTTTCCTTGAAGTTCGCGGTGACCCAGACCTGCGGCGTGACGATGTAGAAGAGTTGCTGCCCGGCCTGGACGAAGGTGCCGCGGTCGACGTTTCGACGAGTGATCAGGCCGTCGGCGGGGGCGATCAGGTCGGTATAGGACAGGTTGACCTCGGCCTGCGCCAGGCTGGCTTCGGCCTGGGCAACCTGCGCCTCACGTTCGTGAACCGTGTCTTCGGCTGCCTGGATGTTCTGTTGCACGAGGTCGGCGATGTGCACCTGGGCCTGGGCGCTGGCTACCGCCGCGGTTGAGGTCTGCATTTGCGCCGTCGCCTGATCGACGCTGGTCTGGGTGGTTGCCCTTGGGTCGACGGCGCGCTGGCGGCGATAGTCGCGTTCGGCCTGAGCCTGGTTGGCCTGGGTCTGCTGGAGCTGCGCCTCGGCCTGTTCCAGGGTTGCGGGGACGCGGACGCGGGCGATGTCGAGATCGACCTGGGCGCTGGAGAGTTGCGCGCGGGCGAGCGAGAGGTTGGCCTGGGCCTGGTCTCGGGCTGTGGTGTAGTCGCGCGGATCGATCTTCAGCAGCAGGTCGCCGGCATGGACGTAGGTGTTGTCGTCGATGTTGAGCTGGGTGACGTAGCCGGAGACTTTTGCCGCGTCGGCGATGGCGTTGCCGTCGGTGTAGGCGTCGTCAGTGCTTTCAAGGTTGCGCGTCAGCAGCCAGTAGACGACCGCTGCGATGATGGCGAGGACGACGACGATGGCGAGGATGATCAGCGGCCAGCGGCGCTTGGGTTTTTCGTCGTCGTGGGTGATGTCGGCGTTATCGCGCTGCGGTTCGGTTCGCTGTTTTTCGGCCGGACGAACGGGTTGCTCGCTGCGTTCGGACCGTTGCCGTCCCGGCTGATCGACCTGAACTGCGTCATCCTCTGTTTCGCTCAACTCCGATCCTTGTACTGGCCGCACAAGGACAACGCGGGGCTGGGCGAATGGTTGAGTTCATTTAGGAGTGAGGTGGCGGTGGCTCGGTGACAACTGGCTGGAACGGAGAGGAGGGGCGCCACATTCGATCTCCTCGCAGCCGGCCGCCACGACATTGCACGCGAGCATCCGCTGTTGTCATCCGGGCGGTGCCGCCACGTCGCCGCGGGCGCAAGGATCGGGTGGCTGCAAGGAACGGAGAGCAGCGACCGCTGGATCAGCCAAGACCGCCTGTCGTTTGGCGGCGTGTGTAAGATGTAATCTTTGCCTTGTCTAAGTCTCCAACAATACGATGATGTGCTTCTTTAAGTTGATTTCGCCACAAATCCGATATAAGTAATAATAGTTAACAATTAGTGTCAAGAGCACAATATGCAGCGCCTCTCCATGCTTTGCCTCGCCAGCGCCAGCTGCCTTTTGGTCGGCTGCAACCAGCCGGCGGTAACGCTGAAAGCGCCGGCGTCTCAAGCCAGCGAAAACACTGTGCGCGACTGGAATGCCGTAGCCCACAGGATCGAGTCGGACATGGCCTTGCTCGGCCTGCTGCCGGATTACCGGCAGCCGGAGCCGGCAGACACGTCGGCGCCGAGGGCCGTATTCGTTCGCGTGCAGTCCCCCGATTCCGCTTTCGTCAGAGCAGTGGCAAGGGAGCTCGAGGGCGACATTCTGTGGATGGGCGGGAGAGTCGCTCGAACGCCTGTTGGCGCGACCGTCGTGAACCTCGACGTGAACGTCGTCAGATGGGGTCCACGTGACAAGCCGCCAGGACTTCTTGGGGCGGTGGCTTCGATCGCAGCACTCCCGGCAATCGTCATCGGAGACTCGCTGCCGATGTCGACGTGGACCGCTGCTGATGCCGCGGCCCCCACATTGGCCGGGGTCGGCCTTCTCAGCGATGGAATCGTCGCCGCTCATGCCCACGACGAATGCGGAAACCGTCTGGGAAGCGACAATAGTCACGAACGATCGTGTGTTGATGAAGCTCCAGGAGCCCGTGTACATCCGAGAGGCTGACATTCCCCTTTATGCTCATGCCACCGACCTGAGCCCCATCGCGTCCTGGACCACGAGTGAGCCGCTCGGTGTTCGACTGATCCGTCATGAGCCATAAGGCAGCCGTTACCATGAACAACATCTTGCCAAGGTATTCAATACTTTTGTTTTTTGGTCTGGCGATTGCGGGGTGTGTGAATGATACCCCGATGCCAGCGACAAGCTCCGTCGCCATCGGCTCGTCGGCGTACATCCGGGGCGACCTCAGCACGTTGACCTATCGCGCGGTTGATCTCATTCTCGCGGCGGCGCCTCAGGTCGCGGCCGATACACCGCTCGTTGTCGGCTCGATCTCTGATATTCAGAATGTCGAGACAACGTCGGCTCTCGGCAATATCGTATCGGAAATGATTCGGACCCGCCTTGCGCAAGACGGACATTTGGCGTCCGAGGTTCGCCTTCGCAACGCGATCAGCTTCAATAAGGGCGACGGCGAGTTCCTGCTTTCGAGGAAGAGTCGCGCGCTCATGCTGGCAAAATGTCGCTGCGATTGTGACCGGCACGTACGCGACCAGTTATGACAAAGTCTACGTAAGTATCAAGCTCATTTCGGCGACGGATACTCATATCATCGCGGGGGCGGATTTCGTGGTACCTCTCCGCGATGTACGCGGGCTATTGCATCAGCACGAAATGTAGTCGTGAGGGATCAAGCTGGCGATGTGATGTTTGCGCCGCTTATCAGACCGCTCCGCCATCGCGTAGGGCGGTTTTCACGTCGCGGGCATGGGCGGCGGTTTTGGATTCCTGCCAGGGACACTGGATCACCTTCCTGTCCGGGCCGGAGCGTCGTGCGACACGACCGGTCGTGCATCTAACGACCTCAGTGTTCGCCCAAGCAGGTTCCCGCCGCTTCCGCAAGCGAGGCGCCGGGATGCCGGCCGGCTCACCGGTTCCGAGATTGTGATAGCGGTGTGGAGCGTATTTCCTGCCGTCGTCAGCGTTTAGCTCGTCGTTGCCGCCAGGATCGTCCTGCGGCCGTATGGGACACTCGATGATGAAACTTCGCTACGTCGCCTTTTCTGCGCTTCTGGCTGCCTCTCCGCTTTGCGGTGCAATGGCACAACAGACGACCAGTCCGGCTGTGGGTGCCGGGAACACCAAAGAGGACACTGCCGTCAAAAATGGTATGGCGATGAATAACGCGGGAGAGACGGGTCGAACCGCTGTCCCAGGCTCCCATAGCACTGTCGCGGGCGACAAGCCTGCCACAGCGGACACAAAAACCGGCGGCACGGGTAGCAGCAGTAACGGCAAATAGGCTGCCGCCCGCATTCGGACGCCCGCCGGCTATGCAGTCGGCGGGGCTTCCGCTGGGCTTTCGGACCTTCCGCCCCATCGACGACGCGGCGCTGTGAGAACGCAACGCCGGCGCCGGTGTCCATGAAGCAGATGCCGGGAAGCAGACGCCAGCGGCTGGTATAAGGTCCGGAATTGAAACGCTGCCCCTGCGTTAATACCCGACCGGTCGTATCGCTCTGTTCATGATCCCCCAATCGACGGACGGTCTCGCCACTACGGGGTGATTGCCACCTTCAGGACGCCGTCGCGCTGATGGCTGAACAAGTCGTAAGCCGCCTCGATCTGATCCAGTTTGAAGCGATGCGTCACCAACGGCGTCAAATCGACGCGCCCGCTGGCGACCACCGCCATCAGCCGCCGCATCCGCTCCTTGCCACCGGGGCAGAGCGTGGAGACGATCTTCAGATCGGCGAGGCCCGCGGCGAAGGCATCGAGTGGAATCGTCAAGTCGGTGGAGTAAACGCCGAGGCTTGACAATGTGCCGCCGGGCCGGAGAACGCGGAGCGCGCTTTCGAAGGTGGTCTGGGTGCCCAGCGCCTCGATGGCGACGTCCACGCCACGGCCGTCAGTGAGGCGCATGATCTCCGCCACCGGATCCATGGATTTGAAGTCCACGATATGGTCGGCGCCCATACGACGGGAGACCTCCATGCGTGCCGGTATGCTGTCCACGGCGATGATTGTCGTGGCACCGGCCAAGCGGGCGCCCGCTGTGGCGCACAGTCCGATCGGTCCTTGCGCGAACACCGCAACAGTATCGCCAATGCCGACATGGCCGCTTTCGGCACCTGAAAAGCCGGTGGACATGATGTCCGGGCACATCAGCACCTGCTCGTCAGTCAATCCGTCCGGCACCAGGGCGAGATTGGCCATCGCGTCCGGCACCAGCAGGTATTCCGCCTGCGAGCCGTCAATCGTGTTTCCAAACTTCCAGCCGCCGATTGCCTTGAACCCATGCTTCGTGCCCGCACCGTCCTGGCTGAGGCAACCGCACAGGCACGCTGCGGAATAGCCGGATGGAGTAATGGCACCGGCGATGACCCGCTGGCCCTCCTTAAAGCCGGTGACCGCGGAGCCGAGCCGTTCGATGATTCCAACTGGTTCATGGCCAATGGTCAAGCCGGCGCGGACCGGATATTCGCCTTTCAGGATGTGAACGTCGGTGCCGCAGATCGTCGTGGTGGTGATCCGCATCAGGGCATCGAGCGGCCCCACTGCGGGGATGGGCTTCTCGTCCAGTATGATACGTCCCCGCTCAATAAAAACCGCCGCTTTCATCGTCTGCATGGCCTGTTCCCGCTCATAGACATGATGTTGATAGGCGCACCGGGGTCGGCGCGATTGCTTCATGACAATGCGCCCAATTGGTTACTGAAAAGTAAACGAGTGGGCAGGATCGCCGGCTGCTGCGCGGCTGCTCACCACACGGCCATTGTCGGCGAATCCGCTCGGGGCGCGCGACCGGGCGATGCTGCTGCTGGGTTTCGGCACCGCGCTGCGCCGCTCCGAACTGGCGGCACTGACCTTGGCCGATGCCACCGTAGTTTCCGGGCGGGGGGTGCACCTGACCATACGCCGCCCGAAAACCGATCCCCAGGGCCGGGGAGAGACCTCGTCGCCGTAGCCGCCAACCAGGCGGACCCGGCGTTCTGTCCCGCCGCCGCTCTGGCGGCCTGGCTGGCGCATCGGCAAAGCGCGCGCGATGTCGGCGGCGGGGGATCCGATGCCGAACGGCCGCTGTTCTGCGCGGTGAGCAAAAGTGGTCGGCTGAGCGGCGTGGGCCTCTCCGACAAAGCGTGGTGCGGTTGATCAAGCAAGCTGCCGGCGACGCCGGGTTGGATGCGGGGGAGTTTTCCGGGCACTCCCTGCGCGCCGGCCTCGCCACCGCCGCCGGCCTGCCCGAGTTGATGCGCCAGACCCGGCATAAATCCACCGCGGTGGCGCTCGGCTACCCGCGTCCCGCCGAAATGACGGCTCACTTTTGGAGGGCACTGCAAGCGCACCGTGACGATCGGGTGCAGCCAGCAGGCCGGAATTCTCTGGCGTACTGCTTTTGTCCCCGACTACGCTCCGGCCCCAGACCGCTCCTGAAAGCGGCACGGAGGACCGACAAATGGCAGCGGATCTCGAAGACACCGTCATGCGGAAAGTCGCGTGGCGACTGATCCCTTTCCTGAGCCTTGGCTATCTGATCAACGCGCTGGACCGCTTCAACGTGTCGATCGCCGCGCTGACAATGAACAAGGAACTCGGTCTTTCGGCCACAACGTACGGCTTGGCCGCGGGGGTCTTCTTCTGGAGCTATGTGCTGTTCCAGGTGCCTGCCAGCGCGGTGCTGACCCGGGTTGGCGCGCGCCGCTGGCTTGGTGTCACGATGGCCGTGTGGGGCATTTGCTCCGCCGGGACCGCGTTTGTTACGGGTGCGGCCAGTTTCGTTGCCATGCGGTTCCTGTTAGGCGTGGCGGAATCAGGGTTTTTCCCCGGCGTCGCCTGGTTCATGACCCGCTGGTTCCCGTCCCGGCATCGCGGCCGCGCAATGGGAACTTTCTATGCATTCGGCGCGGGTGCCAGCCTGATCGGCGGTCCGCTGTCGGGCAACCTGCTGCTGTTGCAAGGCTGGCATGGCCTGTCGGGCTGGCAATGGGTGTTCCTGATCGAAGCAATACCAGCCTGTCTGCTAGCGGGGCTCTGCCCGATCCTGATGCGCGACCGTCCCGAGGATGCCGCCTGGCTGAACCGCGAGCAACAGTCCTGGCTGCGGTGTCGGCTGGAGGCCGAGGGGAAACAATCCGCCAGTCAGAAACTCGGTCTGCTGCAGGCGCTCGGCAGCCCGATGATGATCATGCTGATCGTGGGTTATTTGCTGATCGGCTTTGGCGTGTATTCGAAGAACTTCTTCCTGCCGCTGATGATAAAGACGATGGGATACAGTGACCAGACCGTCGGCTATCTGTCGTCTTTGCCGAGTCTGGCCGAAATGGTCGGGATGATCGTGGTCTCGCGGAGTTCCGATCGAACGGGTGAGAGGATCTGGCATGTTGCGCTGCCGTGTCTGCTGGCCTCCGCCGGGCTGCTGGGCGCCGGCCTTGCGTTGGCCGTCAACCCGATCCTGGCGATGAGCTGCTTCTGCGTGGCGGGATTCGGCATCTCGGCGTCGCTGCCGTGCTTCTGGAATCTGCCCACGGCGTGGCTCGGGCCGGCGGCGGCGGCCGGCGGGATCGCAGTGATCAACTCGATCGGTAATATTTCGGGCTATGTGGCGCCGCAGATGGTTGGGGTGCTGCGGGACGCGACAGGGAGCTATGAGATTCCGATGGTTGTCGCCAGCGTCTTCATGCTGGGCGCGGCGATCTGCGTTCTGTTGTCACCGCGGGCGGCGGCTCGTCCGGTGCTGGTGCGAGCGGCCGCGCGACGTTGACGGGATGAAGGGTCTGTTTCAGCTTCGGCTTTGACCCGAGGAGTTGAAACAATGGCCAGTGACTACACCGTCGGCGACCTTATTGCCGAGTTCCTGTCGGCGTGCGGTGTCACCACCGTGTTCGGCATTGCGTCGGTGCACAACATTCCGATGCTGGACGGGATCGGGAGGCGCAATGCCATTCGCTTCATGATGGCGCGCGGCGAACTCGGCGGCACCCATATGGCCGACGGGTATGCGCGGGTTTCGCGCGGTCTGGGCGTGATTTTTTCGTCCACCGGTCCGGGTGCGGCGAACACCATCGGCGGGCTGTTCGAGGCGCGTTTCGCCGGGTCCCCTGTCCTCCATATCACCGGCCAGACCTCGACGAAATTTGCCGATCGCGAAATGGGACCGGTGCATGATCCATACGATCAGCTCGGCATGATGGGTTCGGTCTGCAAAGGCGCTTACCGAATCCGGTCCGCGCAGAACGCGCTGGGGGTGCTTACGCAGGCGGCGGTCGAAGCGCTTAGTCCACCGATGGGCCCGGTGAGTGTCGAGGTGCCGATCGACCTGCAGCGGGCGAAGATGGAGCGGCCGGCGATGCTGGACAATTTCGTACTGCCGCTGCCGGCGCCTCGTGTTCCGACGGACCGGGAGCTGGATGAACTGGCCGAACGGGTGATGGCGGCCAGGAGACCGCTGCTGTGGCTGGGGAACGGGGCGAAGACGGCCGGCGGCGCGGCGGGCAGGTTGCTGGACATGGGCTTTGGGATGGTGACGAGCTTCAACGGCCGAGCGACGGTGCCGGAAGAGCATCCGCGGAACCTCGGCGGGCTGACGGGCAGCGGAATGCCAATCATCGAGGCGTTCTACAAGACGTTGGACCTTTGCCTCGTGGTTGGCTGCCGCTTGCGCGGGCACGAAACGAACGACTTCGCCGTCAGGCTGCCGGAGAATCTGATCCAGATCGATGCCGATCCGCTCGCCAACGGCCGTACCTACGCGAACCGGTATTTTGTTTGTGGGGATGCCAAGGCGACGCTGGAGGGCCTGGTCAGCCGGATCGAAGGCCGGTTGAAGGTTCCGGCGGGATACGTCGAGGAATTCGCCGAACTGAAACGAAACGCTCAGAGGGTCTTCATCGACACGCTTGGTGCTTATGGAACGTTCAGTTCCCAACTACGAAAAGTGATGCCGCGGGATGCGATCTGGGCGCGGGATGTCACCCAGAACAACACGACCTGGGGTAACCGGGTGTTCCCGCTGAATGCGCCTGAGGAGAACGTCTACCCGGTGGGTGCGGGCATCGGTCAGGGGCTGTGTCTGGGCATCGGTGCTGCCGCGGCGGCGGGGGATCGCAAGACGGTTGTCATGACGGGCGATGGGGGCTTTTTCCTCAACGTCGGGGAGTTGTGGACGGCAGTGCAGGAAAGCCTTGATATGGTCGTGATCGTGATGAATGACCGCGGCTACGGCGTGATCAAGCGCATCCAGGACGCGACGGCCCAAGGGCGCCGTTTCTATGCCGACCTGGAAAGCCCCGACCTCGAGAAGCTGGCGGGGCTGTCGGACATTCCCTTCTTCCGCGTCTCGCGTGCCGATACGTTTGGCGATACAGTTGCCAAGGCACTGGCGATCAAGGGGCTTACGATGGTGGAAGTCGATATGACCGCGGTGGGCGAGTTCCCGCCGTATTTTCCGTTCAACCAGAAGCCGGCCTGATGCTGCACGCGGGTCTGGGCCTGGGGTCCCTGTTGCTGCTGGCGTTTTTGTGCAGCGAGGACAGGCGGCAGATCCCGTGGCGCACCGTGGTGGGCGGTGTGTGTCTGCAGATCGGGTTCGCGCTGCTGCTGATTAGCGTGCCGGGTGCTGATCGGGCGATGTTCTGGCTGAATGATGCGGCGAATGCGCTGCATGCGGCGACGCTGGTGGGGACTCAGTTCGTGTTCGGGTATCTGGGCGGCGGGGCACCGGCGTTTGCGGAAACCCATCCGGGCGCGAGCTTTATTCTGGCATTTCAGGCGCTGCCGCTGGTGCTGACAATCAGTGCTCTGGCCTCGCTGCTGTTCTACTGGGGCGTTTTACAGCGGGTGACCGCGGGTTTCGCGTGGCTGCTGCGCCGTTCGATGGGGATCAGCGGCGCATTGGCCTTGGGAGCGGCGGTGCATGTTTTCGTCGGCATGGTGGAGGCGCCATTGCTGGTGCGGCCCTATTTGGTACGCATGCAGCGGGGCGAACTGTTCGCGCTGATGACCTGCGGCATGGCCGGGGTCGCCGGCACGGTGATGATCATCTATGCGTCGTTCCTGGGGCCGTTCGTTCCGAATGCGCTGGGGAACATCCTGATCGCGTCGATCATCAGCACGCCGGCCGGACTGGCGGTGGCGGCGCTGATGGTGCCGTTCGATGCTTCGCACCGGCCGGAAGGCAGGCTGGTCATCGAGGACCCGCCGCACAGCAGCCTGGACGCTATCGTCAAGGGGACGATGGATGGCGTGCCGATCCTGGCAGCGATTCTCGCCACGCTGGTAGTGACGGTAGCGCTGGTCACGCTGGTGAACATGGCGCTGGGCCTGCTGGGAGACTGGGCTGGCGCAGCGGTGACGCTGCAGCGGTTGTTCGCCCTGCCATTCCGTCCCGTCATGTGGCTGATCGGGGTGCCGTGGGCGGAGACACCTGCGGCCGCGATGCTGATGGCGACCAAGACGGTCCTGAATGAGTTCGTTGCCTATCTGAATTTTTCGCAGCTGCCGGCGGAGACGTTTTCGCCGCGCAGCCGCATGGTGCTGACCTATGCGCTGTGCGGATTTGCGAACTTCGGCAGTCTGGGGATCGTGATCGGCGGCCTAGGCGCAATGGTTCCCTCGCGGCGGGCGGAGATTGTCGCGCTGGGACTGCGGACGATCCTGTCCGGAACGCTGGCGACATGCATGAGCGGCGCTGTCGCGGGCGCACTCGCGGGGTGATTCCTGCCGCCGGTCGGAGGGGCCTTCGAGGCGCAATGCCGATCAAGCGGGCGCTGCGATCCGCGCTAATATCGGCGTGGATGCTTCGTGCGGGAGGGCGTCATGAACCCTGTGGCCAAGGCGTTGTGGTTTATCGAGAGCCACTTCGCCGAGGAGATAACGCTGGCGGAGATCTCGGATATTGCCGGCGTGTCGCGGTTCCATTTGGTGCGGGCGTTTGGTGTAACGACTGGCTGCTCCGTGGTACGTTATGTCCGCGGCCGCCGCCTGACCGAGGCTGCCAAGAAGTTGGCAAAGGGGGGCGCCGGATATACTGACAATCGCGCTCGACGCCGGTTACGGGTCGCATGAAGCATTCAGCCGGGCGTTTCGTGAGCAGTTCGGTTTGACCCCGGACATGACGCGCGCGCGGCACGCTTGAAGATCTTTACCTTGTGGAGGCGTTCAAAATGGATGACAGACCGAAGACTGCGTGGCTTCCGCCGCGGATCGTGGACGGTCGGCCCTTGCTGATCGCCGGCCTGGGGGAGCATTTCGCGGTCGAAAACATGGCCGGTATTTCGGCCCTGTGGCAACGTTTTCACAGCCACCTCGGACACGTTCCCGGACAGGTCGGCGATGTTGCGTATGGCGTTTGCTACAACACGGACGATGCGGGGCACTTCGACTACCTCGCTGGCGTCGAAGTCGCGGATTTCGTTGCCGTGCCGAAGGATTTTGCCCGGATTCGGTTGACCGAGCAACGTTATGCGGTGTTCTGGCATGGGGAGCATGTGTCGACGGTGCGCGGCACGTTCAAGGCGATCTTTAACGAGTGGCTGCCGAATTCGGGATACCGGAACGCGGATGCAGCGCCGTTCGAACGTTATGACGAGCGGTTCAACCCGCGGACCGGCATGGGTGGGTTCGAAATCTGGATTCCAATCCAGGCGTAACGTCCGGGCGTTCCGGCCTGGCCGCGGCGGCTGGTTACTCGCGTAGCCAACCGGCCGGTTCCGGCATGGGTCATGCGCAAGATGGTCGAATCAGGGGAAATCTTAACGGTTTGTTCATCGGCAACGGTTACCTCCGGCACCCGGGCAAGTGCCCTCAGCCCGTTCGCCAGGGGGAGTTATCGATGCGCAGACGTGGGTTCATTCAAATACTTGCGGCAGGATTGACAGGCTTGTGCGGCGTTGCCGCAGTGGCCGACGAGAAGAAGCCGACCGCCGACGAGGTCAAGGCGCTGACCTTGCAAGCCACCCAACTGGTGGCCGACAAGGGCATCGAGCAGGCGCGCGCGGTCTTCAACCAGGATGGCGAATTCAAGCATGGCGAAATCTATGTCAATGTGATCGACACGAAAGGTACCTGGGTTGTCTATCCGCCAAAGCCCGAAGGTGTGGGCAAAGTCTTGATTAACCTTCAGGATGCAGACGGCAAGTTTCTTGTGCAGGACATTCTGAAGGTGGCGGCGGATCAGCCCGAAGGCGGCTGGATCGAATACCATTGGAAGAACCCGGTGACCAATACGATCCAGCAGAAGCAAAGCTTCGTCAAGAACGTCAGCGGGACCGACTATGTCGTTTACGTTGGCATCTATAAGTAGCGGATTGTCATGAAGCGCACCATCCCGCGCTTCCTGAACGTCCCCATCGTATGGCAAGTGGCGCTCGCGCCACTGTTGCTGCTGGCTATGACGATCGGCGTGTTCTGGTGGATCGACAGGAACACCGAACGATCATTGACCGTCCTCGCAGACGGCGGCCAGCAGTCGCTGCGATCGGTGGGGACGATCTACACGGCGTCAGCCACCCGGCTGCAACGCGTCGATGAACTGGTCACCACGATCTACAAAGTGCACAGCGATGTCATGCGCCACATCAGCCTGTCGGGTTCCGGGCTGAGTGATGCCAGGCTTGCCGAGATCCGGACTGAGATCGCGTCAGGCCTGGTTCGGGCGAAGCAACTGGTCGCCGACGACTTCGCAGCCGATACTGCCGGCACAAATCAAACGAGATCAGACCCGGCGACCGACACGAGGGCGCTGCTGGGCACCTATGAAAAGGCGGTCATCGAAATCGGCGACATGGCGGAACTCGATCGGTTGATGGCGATCGGTCTGCTCGCGCCGACCGAAGCGAAGTTCGCAGTGCTCAACAGGGCATTCCTGGCGAGTCAGGAGGCTCAGCGGGCGGCGGCACAGGACGGAGCGGCGACAGTGAACCGGCAGTCGTCGGAGACCATCCGAGACGTCCGCGCACAGGCTGCTGCCACGCGGAGCAATGGCTGGGTGGTGGCGGCCTTTGCGCTTCTGGTAGGACTGATCCTGAGCCTGCTAATCGGGCGCGGCATCACCAGGCCACTATCGTCTATCACGAGGGCCATGACGCGGTTGGCGGGTGGCGAACTGGCGGTCGAGATTCCGGCCGCCGGGCGAAAGGACGAAGTCGGCCAGATGGCGCAGGCGTTGCTGGTGTTCAAGGATCACATGATCGAAGAACGCCGGCTTGGTGACGAACAGGCAAACGAGCGCGAGCGGGCGGCGGAAGAGAAACGAGCGGCATTGACCAGCATGGCCGACCGGATCGAAGCCGAGACCGGAACGGCGTTGGAACGGATGCGGCTTCGGACGACGGCGATGACGGCGACGGCCGACGACATGGCGTCCTCGGCCGGCCGTGCCGGCGATGCGGCGACGAACGCCGCGGCCGCGTCGGCGCAAGTCATGGCCAACGCGCAGAGCGTGGCCGGTGCGGCGGAGCAACTGAGCGCCTCGATACGGCACCGAGACGCGCGCGGCGATCGATGCCTTGAACCAGGAAGTCGAGCGGATCGGCGCCGTCGCCGACATGATCGCCGAGATTGCGGGTCGAACCAATTTGCTGGCACTGAACGCCACTATTGAGGCGGCTCGCGCTGGCGAGGCCGGCAAAGGCTTCGCCGTCGTCGCGTCCGAGGTCAAGCAGCTTGCCAACCAGACGGCGCAGTCGACCCAGGCGATCGCCCGTCACATTGCCCAGATTCGTTCGGCGACCGGCGCTTCGGTCGCAGCGGTGGCGCGGATCGAGGAGACCATCACCGCG
>JBEKLE010000165.1:0-15540 GCA_050010355.1 Rhodopila sp.
AGCCTTGAAGTCAATCCCGTGCCTTTTGCGAACATTCGTCATGTGTAACCCCTGGCCTTCAGGCCGTTTTAGGGGCGCGAGTCTCTCTTAGCTACCTGTCCAGGATTCGGGGACCACCTCAACCCTCGGCTATGACCAACTCCACATCACCGGCTACTGCATCGGCGCCGACCTGATCGCCGCCGACCAGGAGGCCGGCATCAACCCGGTCCACATGGCGTCGCCCTGATCGTCACGCTGGCGTTCAGCCTGATCACGCCACCGTGCGGGCTCGACCTGCTGATGGCATCGAAGTTACTCGACGTCCGCTTCTCCAGCGCTCTGAAGGCAAGCCTGCCAATCTGCATCATCTTCTTCGCCGCGATCGCCTTCACGATCTTGCTGCCCGAACTAATCCTCTGGCTGCTCCACCAAGTGTTTCCCCGAGTCCGTCGGCTGCTTCAAGTCCCCGTCAGGACCAGGATACACCTGTCCGTAGCCGCCTAATCCCGAGCGGCATCGCCGAAAACATCCGCGTGCTCCCTTGCGCGCCTTCGGATGCGGGCGCAGGCCGTAACGCGTCTGGAAGGTCCGGGTTGCCCCCGCTCAGGACCCGACGAGGTTCAGGCGGCGGGACGGATCGCCACAGCCTTCACATCCGCCCCGACACCCGCTTCATAGGCCGCAAAATTCTCCTGAAACCGTTCGGTCAAGTGCCGAGCCATCGTGTCATAGTCTGCCTTGTCGGCCCAATTCCGCCTTGCGTCCAGAACCTCGTCCGGTATGCCGGGCACGTGAGAGGGAATCGCCAGCCCGAAAAACGGCTCGCGATGGAACGCCATCGTGGTCAGCGACCCGTCCAGTGCAGCCCGCAGCAGTGCCCGAGTGTGCCTGATTGCCATGCGCGCGCCGACGCCGAACGGACCGCCGCTCCAGCCCGTGTTCACCAGCCAGCACGTCGCCCCGTGACGCGCAATCAGGTCAGCGAACATCTGCCCGTACACCTCCGGCCGTCGCGGCAGAAACGGTTGTGCGAAGCACGTGCTGAAGGTGGCCTTGGGTTCACGCCCGAGACCTTTCTCAGTGCCGGCAACCTGCGCGGTATACCCGGACAGGAAGTGATACATCGCCTGCGCCGGCGTCAGCCGCGCGATCGGCGGCAGCACACCGAAAGCATCGCAGGTCAGCATGAATACGTTCTTCGGCTGGCCCCCGCGGCCGGACAGGTTCACGTTGGGGATGAACTCGACCGGATAGCACGACCGCGTATTCTCGGTCAGCGAGGCGTTCGTCAGGTCCAGGTTCCCGTTCGCATCGCCGATCACGTTCTCCAGCACCGACCCGAAGCGGTTGGTCGCGACCCAGATCTCGGGTTCGGCTTCCTGCGACAGGTTGATCACCTTCGCGTAGCACCCGCCTTCAAAGTTGAACGTCCCGGTCTCGCCCCAGCCATGCTCATCATCGCCGATCAGCTTGCGGTCGGGATCAGACGACAGTGTCGTCTTGCCGGTGCCGGACAGGCCAAAGAACAGGGCGACGTCGCCGTCCTTGCCGATATTGGCGCTGCAATGCATCGGCATGACGCCCTTGGCCGGCAACAGCCAGTTCATCACGGTAAAGATCGATTTCTTGACCTCACCGGCGTATTCGCTGCCGGCGATGACGATCATCTTTTGCTCGAAAGACAGAGCGATCGTCGTGGTGGACCGCACGCCATCGATGTGCGGATCGGTGTGGAACCTCGGCGCGTGCAGGATCACGTAGTCCGGCTCGAATTCCGCCAGCTCCGCCTCGGGCGGCCGAATGAACATGTTCCGCGCAAACAGGGCGTTCCAGGCCTGCGTTGTCACCAGCCGCACCCGCACCCGATACGCCGGATCAGCACCCGCATAAAGATCCTGCGTGAACAGCTCCTGCCCTTGCAGATAGGCCTGCACGCGGTGCTTGATCGTGTTGAAGCGCTCGACCGGCATCCGCTGGTTGACCTTTCCCCACCAGATGTCGGCGCTGACCGAGGGCTCATCGACAACGAACTTGTCCTGAACCGAGCGGCCGGTGTGCACGCCGGTTTCCACCATGAAGGCACCATCGGCCGACAGGCGGCCCTCGTCCCGGCGGAGCGCCTCTGCGACCAGGGCGGGTGCGGTCTGATTGGAATGGATCGGGCGCGATGCATACACCCCCGTACCAGCCAGCGCCTCCGCGGCGTGTTTCTTCCAGGCGTGATGAGTCGCTGGGGTGTGCGTCAAGGTTTGGTTTCCTGCCTTGGTGTACGTTCGAAACGACCATACGGCACGAATGCGTCCCAGCCTCAGTGGGCCGGCTTACACGGTTTCGTCAGCATGGCCTTGTCACGTGAGTTATACGCAACGTCCGATCTTATTGACCAGGGCGCCGGCTGACGTCGTTGATCAGTGTCAAACTCGGCGGGTGATTTCTCCCTCGTGCCGCCCGGCCCAGTCATGATTCGGCGCCGCGCCGATCATCCGGGCCTGTGCCTCAGCCAAGAATCAGCGGGTTCACGCCGTCAGCTTCCACGTTGGGAAGCGGCCCGCAATGAACACCTTGTCGATCGCTCGGTCTGCGGCTGTGTAGACCAGCGAGCGCAACGGGTCCCGCGCCTCATCCACGGGTTCGTCAAGTTCACCAGCACCAAGTTCGCCTGCGCCCCGGCCGCCAGCCGCCCGATCTCGGTCCGCGCGAGCGCCTGCGCACCCCCGGCGGTGGCGGCATGAAACATCTCGGTCAGCGACGTTGCCGTGATATCCTCCGCGGCCACGCGGGCGGGCGTCGCCGCTAGCCGCATCTCCTCCGCGCGAACGGCGAAGGGCAGTGCGCGATGCTGGTGCCGCTGTCCGCCAGGATCGCAAGGTCGTCCCGCGAGTGCCAGTGCAGCCCACGAATGCGCATCGTTAAAGATCGCATGTCCGAGGACGGTGAACTGCCCAGAATCCAGACATCCTGCGGGATCGCGGCTTCGGCGATCGGGTAACTGCCCAGGTCCTGAGCCAGGCCGAGGAACGAACTCATTGCGCTGGTGCTGGCGCAGAAGGGGCGCGTTGCAGAGCTGGAACGCCGTCTTGGGCTGAACAGCTGCAACAGCGGCAAGTCGCCGTCCAGCGACGGGTTGAAGAAGCCGCCGCGGGTCACAGTCTGGGCGAATCATCTGGCGAGAAGACCTGCCGTCAGAAGGGCCACCCTGGCGAGTCGCAGGCGAGTCGCTTTGCGGGCTTGAAAAGCCTCATGCCACCATCGACCATTATCTATCGAGAGACCCTGCGCCGAATGCAGCGAAGCGTTGACCGGGGTGATGGCGACCGGCCACGTCGCCCGGCAGGTGTTCGATCTGCCGGAACCGAGGCCGCTCATCGTGACCGAGCACCGCGCGCACGCCGGCCATTGCACGCCGAGCGGGACGCAGACGCGGGGGGAGTTCCTCGCCAGGGCGACCGCCCCGGTGCAGTACGGCAAACGGATCGGCGCGTTTGTGCTGTATCTGGCGCATTATCAGTGGAGAAGCGTCTCGCTGCGCTGATGGCCAATCTGTTCGGCGTCAGGTCACCGCAACCATTGCCCGGATCAGCAACGATTGATCCGAGCGCTTTCAGGGCTTCGTCGTACGCGCCCAGGTGGCAGCGGCGCCGGTCAAGAATATGGACGAAACCGGCATCCGGATCGGCGGCAAGACCCAATGGCTGCACATCGCCTCGACCGTCCGCCTCACCTTTTACCGCACAGCAGCGAAGCGCGGCAGCCTGCTTGCCAACGTCTCCGCATTGTCGTGCATGACCACTGGAAGCCTTCCTGCACGATGACCGGCGGGCTGCACGCGCTGTTTAACGCGCCCATCTGCGCAAATTTAATGCGCTGGTCGAGATCAAGAAAGAGGACTGGGCAAGCAAGATGCAGCGTCTGCTGCGCCGCGCCTGCCACGCGACGGCGCTTGCGCGCGAGCAGGGTGTGCCGCTGCAGCCCGCTTTGATCGCGCTGATCGACCGATGTTCGGACGGCATTTTCGCCAACGGTCGGGCGTTCCGCGAGGCACAGCCAGCCCTCGCAAAATCCAAGCGCCGCGGCCACCCACCCGGACAATCAGCGTTTGCGCCAAGGCTGCGTAGATACGCCAGTCCCGCGTCTCGTTCGCATCGGACAGCGTCCACCGCCGAGGCGGCTCACGGAAGCCCATGTGATAGAGTTTTGCCGCCTATGCCGACAGGCAAGTCTCAATATCGCGCAGGCTTTCGCGGTTGGTCATTCGGGCTAAGGCCATCGCCCGTATTGCTCCGCGCAGGTCAGCGTTCGCACACGGTCACCATACCTTTCAACCAGCCGAGTGAAGGTCGTCCAGGGAGCGAACTCCATCAACTGCGCGAACCGGGTCTGGCCGACGTACATGGCGGTCTCGAGGCGGAAACCTCGCAGCCTGGGCACCCGCGCGATCAAGTCGACACCACCCTTTGTTTGCTGAAAGCCGCAGAACTCCTGTTGCTCCGGGTCACGTCTCCTCACTTAACCGGACAGCAGTGCTTTTAGTTTAGAGAGATCCGCCGCGAAACGGCCATATTGCGGCAACGATTCGAGTCAGACTTTCAAGGCCGTTGGTTGTTCTTACTAAACGACACATCTTTGTTCGACCCGGCTCAGGTTCCGATGATAAGTCTCGGCTACCACCTCACCGGTGCGCGCCAGATACATCCAGATACATAAAGACGTTAGTTTGACTCTTCATGTCCAGTGAAGGCGCGCCCCGGTGGGCGTTACCCTGCAATCCCGTTGGCATGCGATGGAAGCAACGCAGCAGAGGCGCACAGGGGCTTCCGTCGCTCGTTCGGCTTGTCTAAGAGACTCCGCACGGAGGTGTGGAGGACAGTAACCGATGGCCGGGATAGACATCTTAGCGTCGGCGTTCAGCGGCGCCAACGCAGCTTTCCTGGCCGACCTCTATGCACGGTGGGTCTCCAGTCCGTCTTCCGTTGATCCCAGCTTCGCCGACCTGTTCGACGCCATGAACGACGAGGCACGGGCGGTGCTGGAGGATGCCAGTGGCGCCTCCTGGGCGCCCCGCCCAAGCTTCGGCGAGGACGAGGCGCCTTCGGCGGCTCCGGGCACGGTGCCAGGCGACCTTCGGCCGGATCAGCTCCGTGCTGCCACGATCAGGTCTCTCCGCGCGCTTATGCTAATCCGCTCCTACCGGGTGCGCGGCCATCTCGAGGCCCAGCTTGACCCGCTAGGCCTGCAAAAGCCGCACAAACATTCAGAGCTGAACCCAGCCTCTTACGGCTTCACGGACGCTGACCTCGACACACCGATCTTCATCGATAACGTGCTGGGCCTGGAGACCGCGACGCTGCTGGAGATCGTGCAGATCCTCCGGCTGACGTACTGCGGCCCTATCGGTGTCGAATTCATGCATATCCAAGACCCGGAGCAGAAATCGTGGATCCAGCGCCGGGTCGAAGGCGCGCCTTGGCGAACAGCGCTCACCGCTGACGAAAAGCGCACCGTCCTGCGACAACTCACCGAAGCCGAGGGGTTTGAGACGTTCTGCCAGAAGCGTTACGTCACCACCAAACGCTTCGGCCTGGAAGGCGGCGAGGTCACCATTCCGGCCTTGCACGCCATGATCGGGATCGCCGCCGCGAACGGCGTCGTTGAGATTGCAATTGGCATGCCCCACCGTGGCCGCCTCAGCACCTTGGTCAACATCGTCAAGAAGCCTTTGACGGCGCTGTTCAGCGAGTTCGGCGGTGAAAGCTTCAAGCCGGACGACGTGCAGGGGTCGGGGGATGTCAAATACCATCTCGGGACGTCGGCGGACGTCGAGATCGCTGGGCATGACGTCCATCTGTCGCTCCAGCCGAACCCGTCGCACCTCGAGGCGGTCGATCCCGTTGTCGTGGGCAAGGTGCGGGCGCGTCAGGACACCGCGGGCGACACCAGAATGCGCGGTTCGGTCATGGCGATCCTGATGCACGGCGATGCGGCGTTCGCCGGCCAGGGCCTCGTCTACGAAACGTTGGCGATGAGCCAGTTGATTGGCTACCGCACCGGCGGAACGATCCATCTGATCGTCAACAATCAGATTGGCTTTACCACCGTTCCGGCCCACGCCTACTCGGGCCTTTACTGCACCGATGTGGCGAAATCGATCCAGGCGCCGATCCTGCACGTCAATGGCGACGACCCGGAAGCCGTGATCTTCTGCGCTCGGATGGCCGCCGAATATCGGATGAAGTTCGCCAGCGACATCGTGCTGGACATCGTCTGCTACCGGCGCCACGGCCATAACGAGACGGACGAGCCAGCCTTCACCCAGCCGCTGATGTACAAAGCGATCGCCAGGATGAAGACGACTCGCGCCCTCTATGCCGAGAAGCTCGCGGCCGAGGGCACCGTCCCCGCCGAGGACGCAAAGGCGATGTTTGACGACTTCACCAAGACGCTGGAGGACGCCAACTCGGCGGCAAAGTCCTACAAGCCGAACAAGGCGGACTGGCTGGAAGGACATTGGGCTGGTTTCACTCCGGTGGACCAGCAGGAAGTCGAACTGACCGAGGAGGCGACCGCCGTCCGCACGAGCACATTAAAGCAGATCGGCGCCGCGTTGGCCCATGTGCCGGACGGCTTCAACCTCAACCCGAAGATCGCCCGTCAGTTGGAGGCGAAGGCGCAGGCGATTGAAACCGGCCGGGGCATTGACTGGGCGACCGGCGAGGCTCTGGCGTGGGGTAGTTTGTTGCTGGAAGGCAGTCGCGTGCGACTGTCCGGCGAGGACACGCAGCGCGGCACGTTCAGTCAGCGGCATGCGGTGTTGATCGACCAGGTCAATCAGCATGAATACACGCCACTGAACAATATCGCACCGGACCAGGCAAAGATCGAGATCTACAACTCGCTGCTGTCGGAAGCCGGAGTGCTGGGCTTCGAATACGGGTATTCGCTTGCTGATCCTCGCACACTGGTGCTGTGGGAGGCTCAGTTTGGTGATTTTGCCAACGGCGCGCAGGTGATCATCGACCAGTTCCTGGCCAGTGGTGAGACCAAGTGGCTGCGCATGTCAGGCCTGGTGCTGCTGCTGCCGCATGGCTACGAGGGGCAGGGTCCCGAGCACTCATCGGCGCGCATCGAGCGGTACCTGCAATTGTGTGCTGAACGGAACATGTATGTTTGCAACCTGACGACGCCAGCGAACTACTTCCACGCGCTGCGCCGCCAGTTGCACCGCAATTTTCGCAAGCCGCTGATCGTATTCGAGCCGAAGTCTTTGCTGCGGCACAAACTCGCGGTTTCCCCGCTGGAAGATTTTGCGGAAGGCACACGGTTTCAATACGTGATCCCGGAGATCGACGAGATCGCCGCGCCGGATCAGGTGCGGCGCGTCGCGATATGCTCGGGCAAGGTCTATTATGATCTGCTGGCTGAACGGCGGGCAAAGGAGATCACGGACGTCGCACTCGTTCGACTTGAACAGATGTATCCGTTCCCGGAAATCAGCCTTGGGCGCGCTCTTGCGCCTTATCTGAACGCCGATGTTGTGTGGTGTCAGGAAGAGCCCGAGAACATGGGGGCCTGGAACTTTATCGACCGCAGGATCGAGGAAGTTCTCAGCCGCCTGGATATGAAAGTTCGACGGCCGGCCTGTATAGGCCGTGACGCGGCTGCAAGCCCGGCGACCGGGCTGGCAAAGACTCACATGGTGCAGCAGGCGCGCCTTGTAGCCACGGTTCTTGGGATCGGCTAGACCGCCCCCGGCCTTCCCCTTGCGCCTGGAGATATATTACAGTGGCGACGGAAATCCTAGTGCCAACCTTGGGCGAGAGCGTCACAACCGCCACGGTTGCCCGCTGGATCAAGCAACAAGGTGAGTCAGTGTCGGCCGACGAGGCACTGGTCGAACTGGAGACTGACAAGGTTACGGTGGAGGTTAACGCGCCGTCGGCCGGCGTGCTGTCCTCGATCGCAGTGCCGGAAGGCGCTGAAGTCGAAGTCGGTGCGGTTTTGGGCCTGGTTGACGGGGCCGGTGCTCCAAAAGCCCCCGTGACGGCGAAAGCTGGGCCTGCCCCCCAATCCGCACCAGTGGAGCCAGAGCCTCGCCCTGCCGCTAATCCGCCGGCTGGGATCAACCCGCCGCCTCGAGCGCTCGGGCCGGTATCGCGCCCGGCCGCGTCCGAACCCGCGCACGCTCCCTTGCCGTCGGCCGCGAAGATGATGGCCGAGAACCGGTTCTCGGCGGACGATATTGGGACCGGGACCGGCAAGGACGGACGAATCACCAAGGGCGATGTGCTCGAGTTCCTGAACCGCCCCGCCCCGGCGCCGGTTGCCACGCCTGCTGCCAAAGCGCCGCGCCAGGACGAACCCCGGGAACAGCGGGTGAAGATGACCCGCCTGCGGCGGACCATCGCACGGCGGCTGAAGGAGGCGCAGAACAACGCGGCCATGCTGACCACCTTCAATGAGGTGGACATGTCGGCCATCATGACGCTGCGCAGTCAGTACCGCGATGCCTTCGGGAAGAAGCACAAGGGTGTCCGCCTCGGCTTCATGAGCGTCTTCGTCCGCGCCTGCTGCGTCGCGCTGAAGGAGTTCCCGGCGGTCAACGCGGAGATCGACGGCGACGACATCGTGTATAAGAATTTCGTCAACATGGGTATCGCCGTCGGCGGACCCTCCGGGCTGGTTGTCCCGGTCATTCGAGATGCCGATCAGCTTGGTTTTGCCGGGATCGAGGCCGCCATAGCGGATTTCGGCAAGCGGGCGCGGGACGGTGCGCTGAAGCTTGAGGATCTGACGGGCGGGACCTTCAGTATCACCAACGGCGGGATATATGGTTCGCTGATGTCGACGCCGATACTGAATGCGCCGCAGTCGGCGATCCTGGGAATGCACAAGATCCAGGAACGACCGGCGGTCGTGGGCGGCAAAATCGAGATCCGGCCGATGATGTATCTAGCCGTGTCCTACGATCATCGGATTGTTGACGGGAAGGAGGCGGTGTCTTTCCTGGTCCGCGTCAAGGAAGGGGTCGAGGACCCGCGGCGACTGCTTCTGGACCTTTGAGACGAATCGGGCAAGATGTTCGACCATATCGGCTGCTTGGTGACTGATCCGGCGGTCAGCCGAGGGCTTTGTGCGGCGCTGACGCCCGGCGGGATCGTCGACTCGTCTGAATGGGCCACCTTCGGCAAATCGGGCTGGGCACAGTTCCGGCCTCGTCCGAGCGGCGCACCTTTCAGGGGCGTACATCTGGCCTTCGTTGCCGCAGACAGGGCCGGTGTCCGAGCCTGCTACGAGCCGCGCTCTCCGCCGGGATCGACAACGGCGCGCCAGGACTTAGGCCGCGCTATTACCCCAATGGCGACGTAGCATCTCTGCTCGATCCCGACGTCCATAATCCCGACGCGGTCTGCGGCAACCCTGAGGACTGAATGAGTAATTCATTCGACGTTATCGTCATTGGCTCCGGTCCGGGCGGATATGTCTGTGCCATACGTGCCGCTCAACTGGGGCTGAAAACAGCCTGTGTCGAGAAACGAGCGACCCTCGGCGGGACATGCCTTAACATCGGCTGTATTCCGTCCAAGGCGCTTTTGCAATCGTCGGAGGAATTCGAGAAGGCGCGGCACGCGCTGAAAGATCACGGCGTACTGGTGGATGGCGTGACACTGGACTTGACACGGATGCAAGCGCGCAAGCGTGGCGTCGTCACCGCCAACACTAAGGGGGTCGAGTTCCTGTTCCGCAAGAACAAGGTCACCTGGCTTAAGGGAACCGGCCGGATCATTGCGCCGAACACCGTAGACGTCGATGGCAATCGCTATACGACGACAAACATCGTTATCGCCACCGGTAGCCAGAGCGTGCCGCTGCCCGGCGTGACGGTGGACGAAAAGCGGATCGTTACCTCTACCGGCGCGTTGGAGCTGGAAAAGGTCCCGGGCCATATCGTTGTCGTCGGCGGCGGGGTGATCGGGTTGGAGTTGGGCAGCGTCTGGAAGCGACTGGGCGCGGCGGTCACCGTTGTAGAATTCCTGGACCGGATCGTCCCGGGCATGGATACTCAGGTGGCAACCGCATTCCAGCGTGTGCTGGAGAAGCAGGGGATCAAGTTCCGGCTAAGCACGAAGGTAACTGGGGCGATCGCGGGTCCGGCTGGCGTAAGCCTGACCGTCGAACCAGTCGAGGGCGGACCAGCCGAGACCATTCAGGCCGACATCGCTCTGGTCGCTATTGGCCGTCGTCCTTACACTGAGGGTCTGGGCCTGGAAGATGTCGGGATCGCATTGGATGACCTTAAGCGGGTGAAGGTGGATTCGCATTGGGCGACCAACCTGCCAGGAATCTATGCTATCGGGGATGTCATTGCTGGCCCGATGCTGGCTCATAAAGGCGAGGATGAGGGCGTCGCTGTCGCCGAGACCCTCGCCGGGCAGGCTGGAAATGTGAACTACGACGCCATCCCCAGCGTGGTTTACACTTCTCCCGAGGTTGCCTCCGTTGGCAGAACAGAGGAGGAACTCAAACTAGCTGGCATCGCCTACAAAGTCGGTGAGTTCCCGTTCACCGCGAACGGGCGGGCGCGGGCGATGGGCGACACAAACGGTTTTGTAAAGATCCTTGCAGATAAGTCAACTGACCGTCTGCTGGGAGCACACGTCCTCGGCCCCGATGCCGGGACCTTGATCGCCGAACTGACCACGGCAATTGAATTTGGCGCTTCGGCGGAGGACATCGCGCGGATTTGCCACGCCCATCCAACACTGAGCGAGGCGATCAAGGAAGCCGCCCTGGCGGTCGAGGGCCGAGCACTGCATATCTGACCGATGAAACCACTCGCGTTGACGATGGGCGATCCGGCCGGGATCGGCGGTGAGCTCACTCTAAAGGCTTGGCTGGCTTTGCACGAGACGGACCGGTCCTTCATTTCCCTGGACGATCCGACACGATTGGAGAAGTTGGCTCGGGACCTGGGACTTCCGGTTCCGGTGTGCCAGATTGGGGATGCCGCCGAGACTGTCAAAGTTTTCCTGACCGCCCTGCCCGTACTCGCGGTGCCGCTTGCGGTCATCCCAGTGCCTGGACAACCTGACCCGGCGAACGCACGAGCCGTTGTCACCTCGATCGAACAGGCGACGAAGCTGGCTCTGACCGGGGCCGTCGGCGGGGTCATAACCAATCCGATCAACAAGGCGGCGCTGTATCAAGCGGGCTTTACCTACCCTGGCCATACCGAGTTTCTTGCGGAACTGACGGGCGCCACCGGCAAGCAAATCATGATGCTAGCCAGCCCGATGCTGCGCGTAGTACCAGTGACGGTGCACGTCTCGCTGCGTGAGTCGATCGCAATGCTGACGACGGAGATGATCGTCGCGACCGCACGCATCGCCGCGTCGGCTCTGCGCCGGGACTTCGGCATTGCCTTGCCCCGGCTGGCGATCGCCGGGCTCAATCCGCATGCGGGGGAGCACGGTGCTCTAGGAACCGAAGAAACCAAGGTGGTACAGCCGGCTATCGACACTCTGCGCGCCGATGGCATTGCCGTCTCCGGCCCGTGGCCGCCTGACACGATGTTCACTACCGCAGCCCGTGCACGCTACGACGTTGCTGTCTGTATGTATCATGACCAGGCGCTGATTCCCATAAAGACGCTTGACCTGGACCACGGAGTGAACATCACGCTGGGGCTGCCGATTGTGCGAACTTCGCCCGACCACGGCACGGCATTTGATATCGCCGGAAGAGGGGTGGCGGACGTAACAAGCCTGCTGGCCGCGATTGCGCTGGCCAGGGAGATGTCGGAGCGTCGTCGGGGACAGCCATAACCGTGTGGCGGGCCAGTTTTGATGCGCGCCGATCTATGCCGGGGGACTATTGCGCTGCGCGTCATGGGCTGGCGGGTCAACCCGGCTTCGGCCTCCCGGCGTTTGGGCAGCTTGGCTGCACCAACCAAGCGTGAACGCCGAAGGGGCTCGGGCAGCGCGACACAACGGATGGCGGGCCGTATTGGCTCATCCAGAAGTGCTCCCGAGCGAGCCGGGCATTGCCTCACCGAAGCCGGATGAACCGGAACCAAAGAGGCTGTAGCATCGCCATCCGACGCCACGATAGTGGAGGGTGCCATGGCAAGTCCACACGTTGCCAAGAGCCACGTCCGCAAGGAGGCGATGGTCGCCAAGGTGCTAGCCAATGATGTACATCAATAATATGTCGAATCAGAGTGATTGGAAGCTGTGCACCGGCAGTCCGTTCGGGGTCAGCCCGGTTGTCTGCTTCTTGATCGCAGCCTTCGAACGCTGCGCCTGCGCTCCACGCTTTTGCGCTGGGCCTCGGCAGCTTCTTGTCGGTCCCGCATTCGGACACGCTTAGGCAACGCCCAAGAATTACCGCTTCATCAGGACCTTTCGATACTCAGGCGCCGGCACGTCGTGGGTGGCCGGGCCAAGGCCGGCCATGACACCCGGGGGGCATGTTGCGGTGGGCGCGGTGCCAGATGCTGGCGCATGTGCCATTCCAGACAATACGCCAGCATGCACAGAAACACGTGCGCACGGACCCGGTGGGCCAGCCAGTGATACACCGGCCGGACATGCAGATCGACGGTCTTGATGCAACGAAATGCCCGCTCCATCAGGCTCAGGGATTTGTAGCTGCGCACGGTCTCCGCATCGCCCAGCGTCGCCTGGTCCAGGCTGGTGCGCACAATATAGATGCCGTCAGTTGCCGCCTCGGCCGCGATCGCCTCGGTCTTGCGGGCGAAGCTGAGGCGGTGTCGGTGATGTCGAGGTCGAACTGCTTCTTCATCTTATAAGGAGGCCATGTCGCGCTGGTCGAACAGCGTGAGTTGCAAGCTGCCGCTGTTCAGCAGTCCCTTGACCGCCGGGGCGCGTAACGAAGGAATCCAGTCCAGACCTGCGGATTTCATGTCCTCGGTGATCCGAGCCGGGGTGATCATGCCGCGGTCGCCGACCAGCACCACGTGGTCGAGATGGAAGCGCTGCTTCAGTTTTTCGATCTGTGGCGCCAGGGTCGCGGGGTCGCCGGTGTTGCCGTCGAACACCTCGATCAGGCCGCGAAGCGGACTGATGCCACGCAAAGCGGTCATCGTACAGCACGCGTGCCGCTCTTGAGATGACGTTTGGCCAGAATCATCTCGATAGCGGGGTGACGCACCAGCAGCCAGTCGAGGGCCGCGTACAGTTCGTCGTCATCGACCTCACAGAGGCCGAGCATCTCGCCGAGGCTCGAGGATGCCGTGGCGGGCGACAGCGCCCGTGCGGTGGCGAGCTTGGAACCGGGGCCGAGGATGCGGCTGACCAGCATGGCGAGGACGAGATCGCGGCAGCGGTTGCGGTCGGGGCCAAGGATGGTGTCGAGGCCGATGTTGCGCACGGTGCCGAGGGCGGCGGCGACATGGCCGTGCGGCAGGGAGCGTGTTGACGGTGAACGCATCGCCCTCCGCTGGGATGACGGTGCCGCCTTTGAGCAAGCCGCACAGTCCCTCGATGTGTGCGGCGGGCCAGTTCGACAGGTTGCAGAGGGTGCGTTTGCGGATCTTGCCGTCCTGACAATAGGTCTCGCGGAGCAAGATGGCCGGGCGGCGAGGTGCGGTTCGGGACGGCTTCGATATACATGGCCTGAGGCGAGTCGATTCGGTCTTCCAGTACAAGTCACAAGTGCGCGATTATATGGCCACACTCTGGACGGTTCCGAGGGAATTTGCCAGGACCTCCGCGGATTTGATAGTATCGGGAAGAGGGAAGTTCGGACTAACCCACCAAGCTCAGAATACAAGACTTGTGGGGGCCGCCGATCGGTTCGTGTGTAACCCCGAGCGGCGGTAACCTTTAGCAGAGCTTTTACGATTTGGCTTTGCTCGCTGGCATTTAGTCGCTGCGCGATTCGCACAATGAGTGTCACAAGGTCATTAGGCAACGCCCAAGAATTACCGCTTCATCAGGACCTTTCGATACTCAGGCGCCGGCACGTCGTGGGTGGCCGGGCCAAGGCCGGCCATGACACCCGGGGGGCATGTTGTGGTGGGCGATCTCAGCCGACTCGCTTGTTTTTGGGCGTCGCCTTAGTCTCAGCGGCTTCGTCGACGTCATTCAGGATGACGCTGGTCCGACACGCCGCGATTGGCTACTTTCCATATTGAGCTGTGAAGGCACCGAGTTTTTTCAATAACTCCAGGTGCCCAGACGGGTCTCGATCTTCCACCTGGCCCGGCCGCAGGCGGCCAGTTCGACGACAGTGCCGGGGCCGACCGGCAGATCGGTGACAAAGCTGTCCGGCGTTTCGGTCAGCTTGGCTGACGCCAACGAAACGCCAAATTGCGATACGTCGTCTCACCCTTGGCAGCGATGATCTCGATCTCGAACCAGTTGACCGTCAGCGCATCGCGGCCGTCGCGCAGCGGCACGTCGCGCAGCCAGCGGTAGCGGTGGATGAAGCGTTGCTTGCCGCGCTTGACCGTCTGCTCGAGCACCGGCAGGTCGGCGCCGGTAAGGTATTCCTGGATCAACGGATGCGACGACGGCTTGCAGACGAAGATGAAATGCCCGCCGGCGTCCAGCACCGCCTGGCAGAACGGCTGGCGTGAGAACAAATCGTCGCCGAGATAGACCGGATCGAGGGCCGCGTAGCGTGGGCCGTGCGTGGCGAGCCAGCGCTTGGCAGCTTTGTTCTCGCAGTCTTGCTTCTCCGCGCCGTCTTGCGGGACGATAAATTCCGGTGCCAGTGGGATGACTTTGTCGTGCCCGGGCGCCACCAGCGTCGCCGCCGGCATGCTGTGGTGATATTCCGTGCCGCCTTTGCTTCGGAGCCGGGTCGAGCAATGCGGGCAATGGATCTTCCGCGAGCGATAATACTCCGAGCCGTGGAGCGCGATCAGCACGTGCCCATCGAGGCGGCGGAACGCGTCAAGGCCGCCATCGATTTGCCGAAGCTGCTCGACGGTTTCGGCGAAGACTGGATGCAGCAGCGCCGGGGAGGCCGGGTCGAGCATATCGCGGATGTGATTGTCGCAGGGGATTCCGGAAACCGGTCCAAGCAGCCTCGCAATGATCCGAGCCAATCGCATTGAGAACTGGTGTTGCGCGGCAGCGTCTCTTGTAGCATCTCGACGATATCGCGTGGCGTCAGCAAAGCGAGACCCGGCTGATGAGCCACACGCTGCTCGGCGATGAACAGCATTGCCAGCATGACCGTTGTGACGTGGTGGTGCCATGCCCGCCGGCCGTCAGGGCAATCGCATTTCAAAATAGTGCCACCAACTGGACCATGTAGCGGTCATCCTAACCCGCCCGCAAGAACCTGCCGCGCAGCATGGGAATCGGGTGAAGATTTCAGGCGGCGATAAGGCTGGCCAGGAAGTCGTCATCCCAGGCGGCGACCTTACGCCTGAGGCGTAGGGAGTCTTTGCCCGAAGCCTTCCGGAGCGGGTTATGAGCCATGTGCTTGATGGTGGTGAAATTGGCCGGTGCGTGATCGGTTCGGACGCGGCATTCGTCGTCGCGGAGGACGATATCCATGACCCAATGCAGGCTGTTCTCAATCGCCCAG
>JBEKLE010000166.1:0-13517 GCA_050010355.1 Rhodopila sp.
CTCTGTCATTTCGCCTTCCCACTCGCTCGATTCGGTGGAGACCCAGTGATTCGACACTCGATTCCCGAGTCAAGTCGGAATGTGCAGCCAGCGAGCCGGAAGTGTGATTTTGTCAAACTAGTCCCGAGCCAGCCCACCCCGTCGGAGCAGCCGTCGCACGATACATCGCGCGCCGCCGACAGTGTTCGGCATGGCGACGCCGGCCCGCACCCCAAATGGCGCGCTAGCGGGGCCCCACCAGCGGCACCAGATGCGACAGGAAAATCTCCGCGCACGCGCGCCACGAATAGCGCTCGGCGTGCAGCCGGCAGGCTGCGCGATCCGCGGTCAGCGCGTCCAGCGCCGCCTCGCGCAGATCTTCGTTCACCGAACCGATCTTGCCCTCGGCGTTGGTCAGCACATCCTTCGGTCCGGTCACCGGGAAGGCCGCCACCGGCGTCCCGCAGGCCAAAGCCTCCAGGATCACCAGTCCGAACGTGTCCGTCCGGCTGGGGAACACGAACACATCCGCTCCGGAATAGGCCTTCGCCAAAGCCTCCCCGTACTGCGGTCCGGTAAATGTGACCCTCGGGTAATTGCGCTGCAGCGATGCCAATTGAGGGCCGGCTCCCACCACGACCTTCGAACCCGGCAGATCAAGTTCCAGGAACGTGCCGATGTTCTTCTCCACCGCCACCCGCCCGACGTAGATGAATATCGGCCCGGGGAGATGGGCGAATTCGTCGCGCGGATAGGGCTTGAACAGGGTCAGATCGACCCCGCGCGACCACGACCTGATATTGCGGAACCCGCGTGCTGAAAGTTCGTCCCGCAACGACTGCGTCGCGACCATGGTTCCCTGGCCCGCAGCGTGGAAGCGCCGCATCCAGGCATAGATCGGCCGCACCGGGAGCCCGATTCGGGCCTTCACATATTCAGCGAACCGCGTGTGAAACGCGGTGGTGAACGCAAAGCCGGTGCGCTTCCCCCAGCTTCGCGCCGCGAGACCGAGCGGCCCCTCGGTGGCGATGTGCAGGGCGTCCGGGTTGAAGCCTTTGATCATGCGGATCAGTCGCCGCCGCGGCAGCAGCGACAACGCGATGTCCGGGTACGTCGGGCAGGGAAACGTGCGGAACCGGTCGGGACCGATCACCTCCACCACGTGACCCATGGCCTGAAGTTCCTGCGCGACGGTCGTCAATGTGCGCACGACGCCGTTGACCTGAGGCTTCCAGGCATCCGTTACGATCAGAATACGATGGGAGGGTGCTGGCGGGAGCATTGTGTCGACGCCAACTATGTCTGTGAGGGGAAGGGAATCAGGCAGCGGCCGAAACCCGCACAGAGTTCGACTCGAAAAACGACAGGCGGTTGATCTCTGCCCAGTCGATCAGTTCGAGCCGGCCGTCGTGATGCTCCACCAGCGCGGTGCAACTCTCCACCCAGTCACCGTCGTTCAGGTACAAAACGCCATCCACGTCACGCATTTCGGCGTGGTGGATATGGCCGCAGACGACACCATGGTAGCCGCGGCGCCGCGCCTCCGAGGCCAGTGCGGATTCGAACCGGTCGATCGCCTTGACCGCCTCTTTCACCTGCCGCTTCAGCCACGCCGAAAGTGACCAGTAGGGATAGCCCAGCCTGCGCCGGATCGCGTTGAACCAGCGATTGATAACCAGCGCCGTGGTGTAGGCCCAGTCACCCAGCAACGCCAGGAACTTGGCATACCGCACCACGCTGTCGAACTCGTCGCCATGCATCACCAACAGGCGTCTGCCGTCGGCGGTGGTGTGCTCCGCCTCGCGGCGCATCCTGATGCCGCAGATCTCCAGCCCGATCGGCAGCCAGTTGCGAAACATCTCATCGTGGTTGCCGGGAATGTACGTGACTTCCGTGCCGGCGCGGGCATAACGCACGATCTGTTTCAGTACATCATCGTGGCTTTCATCCCAGTACCAAGATTTTCGCAATCGCCAGCCGTCGATGATGTCTCCGACGAGAAACAGATTGTGGCAACTTGACTTCCGCAGGAAATCCGCCAGGAATTCGCTCCTGCAGCCGCGCGTGCCGAGATGCGTGTCCGAAATGAAAATGGTCCGGTAGGCGGGGGGCACGGAAATCTGGCATATTGCGTTCATTTCGGGGCGTTCATGAGAAATTCGATCCCGGGCTGTATTCACGCCGCACCAGATACTGTTCTTCCCGCGCCGTAGAAGTTAAGATTCGATGACGGAAGCGACATTTATCATTTCCGTTCAAGATATTCGTACATTCATCGAACCGTCATAGGAATGACATAAGATCGTGGCACCCATATTTCTTTGTCTCCAGGGTAAGCCTCGATTCGCTGATGCTGATTGTTTTCAACCCGGTTGCCGGACGCCGGCGTGCACACCTGCTCTGGCGGGTACTCGATGTGCTGGTCGCCAATGGCGTCAGACTTGATCTGGCTGAAACCCATCGCGCCGGACACGCTGAGGCCTTGGCACGCGAGGCAGCGCGGCGCGGAGAACCGATGGTCGTCGCCGCCGGCGGCGATGGCACCATCGCGGAAGTCGCCAACGGCCTACTGGGTTCCACCGCCCGCCTGGGCGTAATCCCGCTGGGCACCGCCAACGTCCTGGCACACGAGCTTGGCTTGCCGTTCGCCCCCAAAACCGTCGCTGCGGCGCTGGCCTTCGGACGCACCACCACTCTTTGGCCCGGTCAGGCAAACGGACCCGACGGGGCCAGACTGTTCGTGCAGATGCTGGGCGTCGGGTTCGATGCGCACGTGGTCCATAACCTGCCGTTTTCGCTGAAAAAGCTGTTCGGCAAGGGTGCCTACGTAATGCAGTCGGCGCTGGAGCTTGCCCGTTACAAATACCCTGTTATCCGGATGCGCATCGACGGCATCGAAACCGAGACCGCGAGCGTCATCATCAGCAAAGGGCGTCTCTACGGCGGCAGATTCCGCCTGGCCGCCGGCGCGGCGCCGGCCAATCCCGGTTTTTCGGTCGTCCTGTTCGACCGGACCGGCCCGGGTGCCGCGCTGATGTATGGCGCCGCCCTGCCACTGAACCTGCTCGGTCGCGCCCCCGGCGTGCGCCACATACGCGCGCGGCGCATCGAGTTCCTGCAGAACGAGGCCGTGCCGGCACAGACGGATGGCGACGGCGCCGGCTGCGCCCCGCTGTGGGTGAGCGACGCGCCAGGACCCATCCAGTTGGTGACCGGTTAGCGACCGGCACAGACGGCGCGGCCGGCTGTCATCAGCCCGCGTGAGGTCGGTCCGCCTATGAGACAATGGATCGAAGCTTCGCGAACCAAGCACCCGATCACCGCAGTAAAGGACAAGGGTCCTCGGACACGGGCCGCACCGCATCTACGCCAGGAATGGTCGCCAGCAGCTTGAAATAGTCCCACGGACCCTGCGATTCAGCCGGTGATTTCACCTGAAACAGATAATGGTCGCGCATCAGCCGGCCATCCGCGCGCACCTTGGCGCCATGCGTGTAAAAGTCCTCGACCGGCATTTCCTTCATCTTCGCGGCGACGGCCGGGCCGTCATCCGTTCCGGCCGCCTGCAGCTCGCGCAGATAGTGAAATACCCCGCTGTAGACCGCGGCCTGCGCCATCGTCGGCATCCGCCCCCTGTGCAGAGCGGCGAAGCGCCTCGCGAATGCCCGCGTCGCATCATCCATGTCCCAGTAGAAGGAATTCACCAGATAGATGCCTTTGGCCACGTCCAGGCCAATCGAGTTCACGTCGGTGACATACAGCAGAAACGCCGCGATCCGCTGGCCTCCCGCGCCGATCCCGAACTCGTGCGCCTGCTTGATCGCGTTGATCGTATCGCCCGCGCCGTTCGCCAGACCGATGACCTGCGCCCCCGACGCCCGCGCCGCAACGAGATAGCTCGAGAATTCGCCGGCATCGAACGGATGCAGCACCGACCCGACCACCGTCCCGCCCGCCTTGGTGATGGCATCCGTGCCATCCGCCGCTAGGTTCTTGCCGAAAACGTAATCGGCGGTCAGCAGAAACCAGGTCTTTCCCCCCGCCCTCACGACGGCGTTCCCGATGCCATGCGCCAGGGCATAGGTGTCGGTGGCCCATTGAAATCCGGTCGGGATGCAGTTCTTCCCCGTGATGTCGGCCGCCAGACCAGTGGACGCGATCATGATCTTCCGATGGTCATCCGCGACACGCTCCACCGCCAACGCGACCGACGAATTGGGCAGATCGATGATCATCTGCACCCCGTCCTGGTCAAACCACTGGCGTGCGATCGAGGCCCCGATGTCCGGCTTGTTCTGATGGTCCCCAGCCAGAACCTCGATCGGACGGTTCAGCACGGCGGGGCCGAAGTCCTCGACCGCGAGGCGCGCCGCAACCACCGAACCATCGCCGGACACATCCGACACCATGCCCGTGAGGTCGGTCAGCACACCGATGCGGATCGGCTGGGCTTGCGCCAAACCGGTTAACAGAATCAGCACGGCCACCGCCGCGAGCCAGATTTTCATGTGCAATTTCTCCGCGGCCAACTGTCGCCCCGCCGGTAGAGGACCACAAGACCGCGTCAGAACTGCTTCAGCAGCCGGTCGATATAATCCAGTTCCTGCCGCGGCCGTTCCTGGTCGGCGCCGCGGCGCCGCAATTCTTCCTGGATCGCCTGGGTGCGTTGCCGTTCACGTTCCTCGGGCACAGCCACATCGGCCGCGTCTGCCGAATTGCCCTGATTGTAGCGTCCCAGCGGATCACGTCCGCCCGGATCGGCCCGCTCCGGCGAGCCCGGCATCGGACCGGAGCCGCGACCATCGGCGCGCCTTCCGTCGGGCATCATCATCCCCATGGCTGCGTCGGAGCCGTCCTCATCCCCGTCCTCGCCCTCATCGCCCTGCCCCGGCTGCTGGCCCATCTTCGCCATCGCCTGGCCCATCTCCTTGTTGCCCTTCTGCAACGCGGCGATCGCCTCCTGTTCCGACTGACCGGCCTCCTGGTCCTGCCCCTGATTGAGCTGAGCAGCCGAATCCCGCATCGCCTGATCGGCCTCGCCCAGGCCGGGCGACGCCTCGCCGCTGAGGTCGGTGAACTGCTGCATCAGCTCTCCCAACGCCCGCCGCAAAGCCTGCTGCACGCGACTGTCGGCGTCGCGCTCCGCCTTTGGATCCGCCGCTGATGGACTCGGAGCAGGGCTGGTGTCAGGGTTGACATTGCTGCGTTGCTGCGCATGGTCGAGCAGCCCGCCCTCCCGCGCGATCAGGTCCTGGACCACGCTCTGCTGACGCTTGCCACGCTGGCGCTTGCTGTTGGCCTGCTTGCCGTCCTTACCCTGAGCCCGAGCGTTGCGAAGCTGATCGAGCATCCGCTCCAGTTCCGCCATCTGCTGCTGGGCGTCGGCCATGCGGCCTTCCTTCGCCGCCTGTTCCGCCCGTTCGGCCAGGCGCTGCATGTCGCGGTCGGTAAGCTGCATCGCCGTGGGGTCGAACGGCATGATGCTGTCGCTGCGCTGTGCCTCCTCCAGCAGCGCCTGCATGTGCCGCTCGATCGCCTGTCGCAATTCCTCGAGCTTTTTCGCCAGTTCCTGCCGGGTCTGCTCGTTGGGTTGCTGCTGGGCTTTGTCCAGCGCGTCGCGTGCGGCCTGGCGGGCTTCTTCCAAGGAGCGGGCGCTCTGTTCGGTCTGGCCCTCCTCCATGTGAAGCGCGAGTTGCCACATCATGTCCTGCGCCTCGGGCACCGCGGAATCGGCACGGTTGCGGACCAGGCCGTAGTAGGCCCCGCTGAGGTCAAGAAATGCGCCGATATCACCGTCGAACGCGTTCGGGCGTTGCATCAGCCCGTCGAGTGCCTCCAACGCTTCCCCGCGATCGTCGGGATGGATGCTGAGGCTCTTGCGGGCCGCGATCAGCAGTTGGGCGATCGGGTTGTGGAACGGACGCTCTGCCAGTTCGAAAGTCGCATCGGCGCTGGTGCCGGTCTGGCCTGTCGCGTCGCGGGCAACCAGTCGGCCCACAACCGGCAGGCCGGCCCAGGGGTGGGACGTCAGATCGGGTTGGCTGAGGCCGTGTGCGGCCTTCGGCGAACCACCCGGCAACGGGATGGTGACGATCAAAGGCGGCGCATCCGGCCGGTCCCGCAGATGGAGTTCAGCCTGGAGGGCGGTGACGCCATAATCATCGGAAACCTGCCAAGGCAGCCTTGTCTGCTGCCCCGACGGCGGCCGGCCAGGATTCTCACCCCAGGCCGCCGTCGGCGGCTCGTCCGCGACGACAGTCAAGGTCCAGGCGGCGAGGGTGGTCCCGTCCCGCTTCACCGTCAGATGGCCGCCGCGGGTCAGTTCCCACTCGGCCTGGAAGCTGTTGTGATCCAATGGGCTAAATGCACCCGTACGGTCGTTCAGCGACAAGGTCGGGGCGATGCTGCCGCCGGAAACATTCACCGTCAGATGCGACCCGGCGGGAACCGAGACCGGCCCGCCCTCCGCTTTCAGGAAGATCGGCGCGGTGCGGGTGTAGGCAGGCGGTGTAATCCAGGCCTGGAGTTCCGTCGCCGGCGCACCCGGTTCGACCGGCAACGACGGTGTCACCGCGGCGTACAGCCTAACCGCGGTATCGGTGTTGGCGATCCCCAGGCAAGCGAGCACGCACAACAGCAACCCGTACCGCAGCGCTCGGGGATCACGGCGTGCCAGTCCGGGCCGCGGCAAACCGACCTGCAGCCGGCCGATCTGGGTGATCGCGCGCGCCGCATGGGCCTGCCACAGGGCAAGGCCGACAGCATCCGCGGTCGCCGGCTTGTCGGTCAGCACGGACAGCGGCCGGTGGATCAGCCCCGAACGCGTCTCGAGCCGCCGATCGGCGGCACGATCATCGGGCAGCCGTATCTTCCGCAGTCCAAAGACCAGCATGCCCACCACGGTGAGCAGCACAAGTGCCAGCAGTGCGACATGCAACGAGGCCGGCAACAACGGCGGCAGGTTCAGCAGCGCGGCGCAAAGAAACAGCCCGATCACCGCGAGGGGCGGCCAAAGCGCGGGCCAGACTGCCTCGAACAGGATAGCGGCCCGAGCCAGTAACCGGCGGCCGGCCAGACGCCGGAGCAAGGGCGCCGGGTCGGTCATGTGGGCAGTCGCTCCCGCTCCCAAAGCGCCTCGATCGGCTGGCGGTCGCGGATCACGGACCAGCGCCCACCGTCCACCCATACCTCAGCCGCCATCGGCCGGGCGTTGTAGGTCGAGCTCATGACCGCACCATACGCGCCGGCGTCGAGGATCGCCACAAGCGCGTTGGGCGCCAAAGATGGCATCAAGCGGTTTCGCGCGAACGTGTCGCCGCTTTCGCAGACCGGGCCGACGACCGTGGCTGGGCGGGCAGGGGCGACCGCATCGACCGCGGAGACCGGGACGATGCCGTGCCAGGCATCATACATCGCCGGGCGGACCAGATCGTTCATGGCGGCGTCGAGGACGATGAACGGATCGGACGAGGTCTGCTTGACCAGCACGACCGAGGCCAGCAGCAGCCCGGCGGGACCGACCAGCCAGCGGCCGGGCTCGATGGCTAGGCGGACGTCGAGGTCGTGAAACACCTGTTTCATCGCGGCGGCGAGGCCCGTCGGCGATGGCACGGGTTCGTTGCGGTAGGGAATGCCCAGGCCGCCGCCGCAATCGATCGTCGTCACAATCAGGTCGTGCTGGCGCAGGGCGTGAACAAGGGCTGCGATGCGGCCGAACGCGTCGCGGTAAGGCGCGAGATCCAGAATTTGGCTGCCGATATGCATCGCCAGCCCGACCGGCTCGATGCCTGGCATGGCGGCCGCCTTGGCGTACAGCGCGACCGCATCGTTGTATCCGATGCCGAATTTGTCCGTCGCCCGGCCGGTGGTGATCTTGTCATTGGTCCCGGCATCGATGTTGGGGTTGATGCGGAGGGCGATGCGGGCGGTGCGGCCGGCGGCGGTGGCGAGAGCGGAGAGTGTGTGAAGTTCCTCGGCGCTCTCGACGTTGATCTGGCCGATGTTCTCTTGCAGCGCGAGGCGGAGCTCCGCAGCGGATTTGCCCACGCCGGAGTAGACGATCCGACTGGCGGGGATACCCGCCCGGCGGGCCTTCAACAGTTCGCCGCCGCTGACGACGTCAGCCCCCGCACTTTGGGTTCCGAACAGGGACAGGACAGCGCGGCTGTCGTTGGCCTTGACGGCGTAATGCACACGCACGTCCAGACCGGCGTCTGTCATCGCGCCGGTCAGCGACTTGTAGCGCGCCCGCATGGTGGCGGCTGAATAGACCCAGGTCGGGGTATCGACGGCGTCTGCGATGCCCTGGAGCGGAACACCGTCCAGCAGGAGGCCGTCCATCGCGTCGTAGCGCAGCCAGGGGCGAGCGGCGATCAGGTCCGTTATCGAAGGATCGGTCGCGGGATCGTTCGGAGGGGTCGGGGCGGCCATCCGGCCAGCTTATCCTCGGGGGTGTGGGATGGGAACGCCCGACTTACGGCTGTCCAGTTGTCCTGCCTCCGAAAATCGAGGGTCCTCTCATACACCCGCCCAAAGCACGTCGATCGCATTGGGCACGAGCTCACGATCGGCCTGGAGCGATGCGACGGCGTCGCCCGAGGTCTGCTCGCGGACCGCGGCTATGAGATGCGTCGCCATGACGACATCCTGTCCGTCGATCGTGAACTGAGGATGAAGGCGCGCTGCCTTCCGGCCGAACGAACGCGCCAAGATCAGCGGCACCATGACGCGCGTCTGCAATTCCGCAAGAAGATTCGCCCGAATGTCGAGCAGGTAAGGGATTTGGCCCGAATCCTCATCGGCATTCCGATGGACATCGCACTGCATCAGAACTGGCGTTTGCCGTCACTCCAGAGGCCGTGGCGGGTCAGGAATGCATTGGCGTCAGCGAGGGCGTCACGGTTTTCCTCGATCCAACGCTGCTGGCGAGCATCGGACACGACCTTATGCAGACCGACGCCCAGCCGGCGGGCCTCCCTGAGCAATCGCAGATCCACTTGCATGTCCGCGTCAGCAGTTCCGGCGTTCTGAACCTGGTCGGATTTCCCGAGCAGCCAGCCCAGCGAAACACCGAGCAGGTCGGCGAGGACCGGCGGCCGGTCGGTCGCGCCGGTTTCCCACTGGCCGACGGCGCCCGAGCTAACGCCTAGCTTAGCCGCCAACACCCTCTGGGTGAGCCCGGCGTTTTGCCGCGCCGACTTGATCCGTCCGCCGATCTCCCGGCGATCAGATCCATTATCCTGGTGCGCCCCGCCGGTCGGCGTAGCCCCTGGCCAACCCCGTTCACGCTGCATCGTCATCAGTCCTGCTAAGTAATCCGCCAATCTTAGTTAGTCGAACTAAGGGACTTGGCAATAGATAGCTTTTGAAACAGAAGAGGCCGGCGGCGCGCTCGCGCCACCGGCCCCTCCTGTCTCACAACTTCGCCGAAACCTACTCCGCCGCGGCCTCGTCCGTCAGACGCGCATTCTCGTTCCACAGCGTCCGCTGATCGCGTCCCGCCGCCACGGCGCGGAGCCGGTTCATCACCGCACCCGTGCCAGCCGGGATCAGCCGCCCCACGATGACATTCTCCTTCAGCCCCATCAGGCTGTCGGTCTTGCCCGCGGTCGCGGCCTCGGTCAGCACCCGCGTGGTCTCCTGGAAGGAGGCCGCGCTGATGAAGCTGTTGGTCTGCAGGCTGGCCTTCGTGATGCCCTGAAGCACCGGCATCGCATGCGCCGGACGTTCGTCCTTCATCAGTTTGTTATTGACCGCATCGAACTCGGTGCGATCCACCTGCTCCCCGGTCAGGAACGTCGTGTCGCCCGGATCGAGGATTTCGACCTTCTGCAACATCTGACGGACGATCACTTCGATATGCTTGTCGTTGATCTTCACGCCCTGCAGCCGGTAGACGTCCTGGATCTCGTTCACCAGGTAGTCGGACAGCGCCTCCACACCCAGCACCTTCAGGATGTCGTGCGGCACGCGGGGGCCGTCGACCAGCGGGTCGCCCCGGCGGACGAAGTCGCCTTCCTGCACCGACACGTGCTTGCCCTTCTGGATCAGGTATTCGGTCTCCTCGCCCGTCTCATCGTTCTTCACGATGACACGGCGTTTGGCCTTGTAGTCCTTGCCGAATTCCACACGCCCATCGCACTCGGCGATGACCGCATGATCCTTGGGACGCCGCGCTTCGAACAGTTCCGCCACACGCGGCAGACCGCCGGTGATGTCACGCGTCTTGCTGCCCTCGCGCGGGATACGCGCGATCACGTCGCCGGCCTGCACGGTGGCACCGTTATCGACCGACAGGATCGAGTCAGGTGCCAGGAAGTAGCGCGCGTCGGTGCCGTTTTCGAGCCGGATGACCTCGTTCTTGTCGTCCTTCAGTTGCAAACGGGGACGGAGATCGATGCTCTTCGAACCCTGCTTGTAATCGACGACGACCTTCGAGGTCAGACCGGTCACCTCGTCCATCCGTTCCACCAGCGTTATGCTGTCGATCAGGTCAATGTACTCGACCTTGCCGGCACGCTCGGTGATGATCGGCAAGGTGAACGGGTCCCATTCTGCGAGTTTCTGCCCGCGAACCACCGGCTGATTTTCCTCGGCCAGCAGACGCGCGCCATAAGGGACGCGGAAGCGGGCACGCTCGCGCAGCTTGTCGTCCACGAGGACGATTTCGCAGTTACGCGACATAACCACCAGCGCACCGGTGCTGTTCGGAATAACGTTTCTGTTACGGACCGTGACCGTCCCCTCGTGGCTGGCCTCCACACTGGAGGTTTCAGCACCCCGCTGCGCCGCCCCGCCGATGTGGAACGTGCGCATCGTCAACTGCGTGCCGGGTTCGCCGATCGACTGCGCCGCAATGACGCCGACCGCTTCACCGATGTTCACGGGGGTCCCACGAGCGAGGTCGCGGCCGTAGCAGTGGCCGCAGACGCCGATGTGAGACTCGCAGGTCAGCACGGAGCGGATTTTTACCGACTCGACGCCGGCCTGTTCGATCATTTCGGCTTCGGGTTCCTCGATCAGCGTGTTGTTCGGTACGATCACCCTGCCGGAAATCGGGTCGGTGACGTCCTCGGCGGTGGTTCGGCCCAGGGTCCGTTCCGACAGCGACGATACGACCTCGCCGCCGTCCATCACCGCGCGAACGGTCAGGCCGCGTTCGGTGCCGCAGTCTTCCTCGACGATAATGCAGTCCTGCGCCACGTCCACCAGACGCCGGGTAAGATACCCGGAGTTTGCTGTCTTCAACGCCGTGTCCGCCAGGCCCTTCCGCGCGCCGTGGGTGGAGTTGAAGTACTCAAGAACGGAGAGCCCCTCCTTGAAATTCGCTATAATCGGCTGCTCGATAATCTCACCCGACGGCTTGGCCATCAGCCCGCGCATGCCGGCCAACTGACGCATCTGCGCCGGCGACCCGCGCGCGCCGGAGTGCGACATCATCCAGACCGAGTTGGTCGGAACGCCCTTCTCCTGTTTGCTGATCTCCTTCATCATCGCGGAGGCGACTTCGTCCGTGCAGCGTGACCAGGCATCCACCACCTTGTTGTAGCGTTCGCCGGCGGTGATCAGGCCGTCCTGATACTGCTGCTCGAACTCTTTCACCTCGGTCTGGGTGCTGTGGATCAGCGCGCCCTTGCTTTCCGGAATGATCAGGTCGTCCTTACCGAACGAAATGCCCGCCTTCGCTGCCTGGGCAAAACCGAGCCCCATCAGACGGTCGGCGAAAATGACGCACTCCTTCTGACCGCAATGGCGATAGACCATGTCAATCACGTCGGAGACGCTTTTCTTCGTCAACTGCCGGTTGATCAGATCGAACGGCACGTCGGGGTGCTTGGGCAGGATCTGCGCGATCATCATCCGCCCCGGTGTCGTAACGACGATCGGCCGGATCGGCTTGCCGCCGGCGTCCACGGTTTCGTAACGCGCGCGGATCTTGTCGTGCAGCGTGATCCGCTTGGCGAACAGCGCGTGTTCGATCTCGCCGATGCGGCCGAATGCCGGCGCGTCGTTGTCGGGGGTTTCCTTGAACAGCGCGGTTTCCAGCGACAGATAGTAGATGCCGAGAACGATATCCTGGCTTGGAACGATGATCGGCTTGCCGTTGGCGGGGCTGAGGATGTTGTTGGTCGACATCATCAGCACGCGGCCCTCAAGCTGCGCTTCCAGCGACAGCGGCACATGCACCGCCATCTGGTCGCCGTCGAAGTCAGCGTTGAAGGCGGTGCACACCAGCGGGTGAAGCTGGATGGCTTTTCCCTCGATCAGCACCGGCTCAAACGCCTGAATCCCCAGGCGGTGCAAGGTCGGCGCGCGGTTCAGCATCACCGGATGTTCGCGGATAACCTCTTCCAGGATGTCCCACACCTCGGGACGCTCCTTCTCCACCATCCGCTTGGCGGCCTTGATGGTCGTTGCGTGCGCTCCTTCTCCACCATCCGCTTGGCGGCCTTGATGGTCGTTGCGTGACCGTATTTTTCCAACTTCGAGTAGATGAAAGGCTTGAAAAGTTCCAGCGCCATCTTCTTCGGCAATCCGCACTGATGCAGCTTCAGTTCGGGACCGACCACGATGACCGAACGGCCGGAGTAGTCGACGCGCTTGCCCAGCAGGTTCTGCCGGAAACGGCCCTGCTTGCCCTTCAGCATGTCCGACAGCGACTTCAGCGGCCGCTTGTTTGCACCCGTGATCGCGCGGCCACGGCGGCCGTTGTCGAACAGCGCGTCAACCGACTCCTGAAGCATGCGCTTTTCGTTGCGTACGATGATGTCGGGGGCGCGCAGCTCGATCAGCCGCTTCAGGCGGTTGTTGCGGTTGATGACGCGGCGATACAGGTCGTTCAGATCGGACGTGGCGAAACGCCCGCCATCCAGCGGCACCAGCGGACGCAGCTCAGGCGGTATGACCGGAACGACGTCCAGGATCATCCAGTCGGGGCGGCAGCCGGACTCACCGAACGCCTCGATCAGCTTCAAACGCTTCACCAGCTTCTTGCGCTTGGCCTCGGACGAGGTCTCCTTCAGGTCGGCGCGCAGTTTCACCTTCTCCGCATCGGTGTCGATACGGTTCAGCACCTTCTTGATCGCTTCCGCGCCAATGCCGACCTCGAACTGATCGTCGCCAAATTCGTCCTGCTTGGACAGCAACTGATCCTCGGTCAGAAGCTGCAACATCTTCAGGTCGGTCGTACCGGGTTCCAGCACAACGTAGCTTTCGAAGTACAGGATCTTTTCGAGCTCCTTCAGCGTCAGATCGACCATCAGGCCGATCCGGCTGGGCAAGGACTTCAGGAACCAGATGTGGGCGACCGGCGACGCCAGTTCGATATGGCCCATCCGCTCGCGGCGGACCTTCGCCAGCGTGACCTCGACGCCGCACTTCTCGCAGATGATGCCGCGGAACTTCATCCGCTTGTATTTGCCGCACAGGCACTCGTAGTCCTTGATCGGGCCAAAGATGCGGGCGCAGAACAGACCGTCGCGCTCCGGCTTGAAGGTCCGGTAGTTGATGGTTTCCGGCTTCTTGATCTCGCCGTACGA
>JBEKLE010000167.1:0-13346 GCA_050010355.1 Rhodopila sp.
GGCATCGGGGCGGGGCCGCTGTTGCAAGGCCTGGGCATCGAGGTGAAGCACGACCTGCCGGGCGTCGGCGAGAACCTGCAGGATCATATCGGTGGCCGCATCATCAACCGCTGCGTCGATGGAACGGTGACGATGAACGAGATCGACCACAACTGGTTGCGGAGGCTTTACGCTGGTGCAGAGTGGATTTTTGCCAACAAGGGTCCGTTGATGACCGGTGCCGGTCCGATCGGGATGTTCGTGAAGACCCGGCCGGAACTGGACAGCCCGGACGTGCAGTACCAGTTCCTTGCCGGGAGCGCGGAAAAGACCGGCGAGCCGATGCACCGGTTCCCCGGCTGCACGGCGGTCGCAGTCCCGTGCCGGCCGGAGAGCCGTGGCTGGCTGCGTATTCAATCGCCGGATCCGACGAAGCCGCCGGCGATGCAGCCGAATTACCTGTCCACCCAGCGGGACCGCGACACCATCGTCGCCGGGTTGCGGGTGACGCGGAAGATTTTCGCCACGGCCAGCATGCAGCGTTTCTGCAAGGAAGAGATCTATCCCGGGCCGAAGGCGCAGTCCGACGAGGACCTGCTGGAGCATGTCCGCGCCACCGCCGGCACAACCTTCCACCAGACAAGCACGTGCATGATGGGGCCTGGTCCGAAGGCGGTCGTAGGCACGGATCTGAATGTGAAGGGGCTGAAGGGGCTGCGGGTGATCGACGCCTCGGTCATGCCGACGGTCGTCTCGGGCAACACCAACGCCACGGTTATCATGATCGCGGAGAAGGGGGCGGACATGATCCTGCGCGGTGCGGGAGAAGGGGGCGGACATGATCCTGCGCGGTGCGGGAATGTGAATGGCGGTGCTTTCCTGAGGTCGAGATGCCGCGCTTGCAATGCCGCGGGCGGCATGGTCCAAGGCCGCGGATCAAGCGTTGGTGATACCGACTATGACCGATTCCCTGCCTGATCCCGCCGATACGCCTGAACGCATCCTGATCCTGGATTTCGGCAGCCAGGTGACGCAGTTGATCGCGCGCCGGCTGCGCGAATCAGGCGTCTACTGCGAAATCTGGCCGTTCAACGCCGCCGCGGATCGGATCAGGGCGTGGAATCCGCGCGGGATCGTCCTGTCGGGGGGCCCCGCGTCGGTGCATGAGGCGGTGTCCCCTTTGGCGCCGCCCGTGGTTTTCGAAGTCGGCGTTCCGGTGCTTGGCATCTGCTACGGCGAACAGCTTTTGTGTCATCAGCTTGGCGGCGCCGTGGAACCGTCGGACCACCGTGAGTTCGGCCGGGCTTATGTCTCTATCGCCGATGATTGCGCGCTGTTTCACGGGGTGTGGGCGAAGGGCGGCCGCGAGCCGGTCTGGATGAGCCACGGCGACCGGGTGACCCGGCTGCCGCCGGGTTTCCGTGTGGTTGCCACCAGCGAGGGTGCGCCGTTCGCCGCCATCGCCGACGATACGCGCCGCTTCTACGGCCTGCAGTTCCATCCTGAGGTTGTGCACACGCCGCACGGTGCGCAGCTTCTGCGGAACTTCACGCATGATGTCGCCGGGCTGTCCGGTTCGTGGACGATGGCTGGGTTCCGCGCGGCCGAGGTCGCTCGAATCCGAGCGGTCGTGGGGAATGGGCGGGTGATCTGCGGGTTGTCGGGCGGGGTGGATTCGTCGGTCGCCGCGGTGCTGATCCATGAGGCGATTGGCGATCAACTGACCTGCATCTTTGTTGACCACGGGCTGCTGCGGCAGAACGAGGCGGAGCAGGTGGTGGCGACGTTCCGGGACCGTTTCAACATCAAGCTGGTGCACCGTGATGCGGCCGACCTGTTTCTGGATGCGCTGGACGGCGTGACCGACCCGGAGACGAAACGCAAAACGATCGGGCGGCTGTTCATCGAGGTGTTCGAGGAGGAAGCCGCTCGGGTTGGCGGGGCAGACTTCCTGGCGCAGGGCACGCTTTATCCGGATGTGATCGAGAGCGTCAGCTTCACCGGCGGTCCGTCCGTTACGATCAAGTCGCACCACAATGTTGGTGGACTACCGGAACGGATGCGTATGAAGCTCGTCGAACCGTTACGCGAGCTGTTCAAGGACGAGGTGCGTGTGCTGGGCCGGGAACTTGGGATGCCCGAAACGATCGTCGGGCGGCATCCGTTCCCGGGGCCGGGGTTGGCGATCCGCATTCCCGGGCCGATCACACGCGAAAAGGTCGAGCTGTTGCGCAAGGTGGATATGATCTACCTGGAGGAAATCCGGCTGGCGGGTCTGTACGACGCGATCTGGCAGGCGTTTGCCGTTTTGCTGCCGGTTCGGACGGTGGGTGTGATGGGTGACGGCCGCACCTACGACATGGCCTGTGCACTGCGGGCGGTGACCAGCACGGACGGGATGACGGCGGATGTGTATCCGTTCGAGATGGCGTTTCTGACGCGTGTCGGCGGGCGGATTGTCAATGAGGTCCGTGGGGTGAACCGGGTCACTTATGATATCACGAGCAAGCCTCCCGGGACGATCGAGTGGGAGTAGGCGGGTCTGACGAACTCTGCGGTTGATGAACACAAAGCGCTACTACACGCAAAGAGAAGCAACATGTCCGGAACGCCCGTTAGAATTACGCGAATGGTCTTTCGCAACTTTAAAGGCGTTGGAGGATTTCTCGTTAGCACTCCGGGACGTTAACATTCTTGTTGGACCCAATAATTCTGGGAAGTCCACAATAATTTCAGCCCTCAGAGTCCTTGATAGTGGAATAAGGTTTGCCAGAAATCGCGCGCCTTCCAGAGTGTTTATCGGCGAAAGCCCGACACAATCGGCGGGCGGCATCCGTTCCTGGCTCGGCGTTGCGATCCGCTCCAGCGGCGATCGTGCGCGGGAGAAAGCGGACCTGTTGCCAAGGTGGTTGCGATCTACCTGGAGTAGGTCGTTTGGAATTTGGGTCATGTTCCCGAGCGGTAAGTATTGATTTGTCGGGGGCTGTCATCCATTGGGATTGGAGCCAAGGGTTCGAGCCACATGTCTTTGAAGGCGCGCAGGGCGCACTGAACGCGTTGCGGTGGGATAGAGGCGTCCATCAACGGAAGTTGTATCCATGGCGCGAAAACGGTATTCTTACTGCAGTCAGTAAGAAAGGCATTCGCGATGCGGATCACTGCCAAAGGCCAGGTGATCATCCCCCAGGACGTCCGGGAACGCGCGGGACTTATGCCGGGGACGGATGTCGAGTTCAGAATCGAGGCCGGCGTTGTCCGTCTGGTCAAAGCGACCGACGGCGCCGGCCGCAGGACGCGTGGGCAGAAACTGGTCAAGAGCCTCCGCGGTCTCGGTGACTTCAAGATGACCACTGACGAAGTGGTTGCCCTGATGCGCGGCCCCCCGGTCGATGAAGGGTGAGCGGTTCCCCGCTATGATCCTCGTCGATTCCAACGTCATCATCGACGTGCTGACCGAAGACCCGACATGGCGGGAATGGTCGGAGGCGGCCCTTGCGGATGCAGCCGACCGAGAGGAGATTGCGATTAATCCGATCATTTACGCGGAGATCGCCTCGGGGTTCGCGACGATGGCTGACCTCGATGACCACCTTGGCGTCGATGCGTTTCGCAGGCTCACCCTGCCTTACGAGGCGGGCTTCGTCGCGGACCGCGCCTTCGTGGAATATCGTCGGCGCGGCGGGGTGCGGACCTCTCCGCTGCCAGACTGTTACATCGGGGCCCATGCCGCCGTCGAGGGCCTCGCACTCCTGACCCGTGACGCACGACGCTACGCGGGGTACTTTCCGAAAGTGCGGCTCATTTCGCCGGGTTGATGATATAATATTATTGGTGTATTTACGACATTTTGATCTTCCGCTCATTAACCGATCGACGTCGCCGAGCTTCGGAAAGGCCGGTCGTGCAACGATCGGACGTCCAGCGGGAACCCGGCGCCGGGCTGGTTTCGACGAAGTCCCCCGGCCCGTTCCGGGCACCACGATGAAAGAAAGCCGAACCTATTTTCGTGGCAGAGACTGGCCAGCCCCTGGATTGCGGGAAACGGGTGATGGCGATAAGGCAGGCTGCCGATTCCGCGCGGAGCGTCGCCGGCACTAGGTGCGCCTCGACTGATGTCGGGTTCGGCAATCATGGGCCAACCAGCTTCCAATCAACGAAGGGATCAGGAACATGCCTACGATCACCACCAAAGACGGCGTCGAGATTTTCTACAAGGACTGGGGCACCGGTCAGCCGATCGTGTTCAGCCATGGCTGGCCGCTCTCGGCGGATGACTGGGACACGCAGATGCTGTTCTTTCTCGGCAAGGGCTTCCGGGTTATCGCGCACGACCGGCGCGGCCATGGCCGGTCCACCCAGACCGGCGGCGGCCATGATATGGATCATTACGCTGATGACCTGGCGGCGCTGACCGCGCACCTGGATCTGAAAAATGCAGTGCATGTCGGCCACTCCACCGGCGGCGGGGAGGTGGTGCGCTACCTGGCGCGGCACGGCGAAAGCAGGGTGGCAAAAGCGGCGATCATCAGCGCCGTGCCGCCGCTGATGGTACGGTCGGAGGCTAATCCGGGCGGGTTGCCGAAGGAGGTTTTCGACGGGTTGCAGGCGCAGCTCGCCGCCAACCGAGCCCAGTTTTATTACGAACTGCCGGCCGGACCGTTTTATGGGTATAACCGGCCGGGCGCGAAATCCTCAGAGGGCGTGATTTGGAACTGGTGGCGCCAGGGTATGATGGGCGGTGCGAAGGCGCATTATGACGGCATCGTTGCGTTCTCCCAGACCGATTTCACCGAGGACCTGAAGAAGATCACCGTGCCGGTGCTGGTGCAGCACGGCGATGACGACCAGATCGTGCCTTATGCCGATTCGGGACCGCTGTCGGCGAAGCTGCTTAAAAACGGCACGCTGAAAACCTATCGAGGCTTTCCTCACGGCATGCCCTCGACAGAGGCCGAGACAATAAACGCCGACTTGCTGAGTTTCATTAAAGGTTAGGAATGGTACGGTGGCGGGACTTCCGTCCCGCCGCCGCAGCGGTCGCTCCCCGAACCGCCCATGCAACGCGCGGCGTTGTTTGTTATCGGTGCATCGGCGGGAGAACACGTCTCACCGTTGCTCGCCCGCGAAGCTTGCCGTCAGCGCGCTCAGGCGATCGAGCGCGGCCTGGGGCAGCGGTCCTTTAAGGACAGCGGCGAGGCTGTCCTCGAATTGACCCACCGTTGCCATGCCGACCAGGATTGTGCCCATCGCCGGGTGGCTGATGGCGAAACGAGTTGCCGCCTCGGCCAGGCTGGAGGCGAATCCTTCGGTTACCAGCGGCATCAGGCGGCGCCCACGCTCCAGGTCCATCTCGTAGCTGTGGGCGGAGCCGATGGGTTCGGGTGGCACACTGGCCGTCGGGTGGCGTTCGACGGTGCCGGTCAGTGCGCCGGCGGCGAGGACGCGGATGCCGACGACGCCGACACCGGCCTTCTGCGTGTGGTCGAACAGACGGCCGTAGTCCTGCGCTGGATAGTCGGGCGGCAGCGCGGTTGCTGCCGAGGCGTTCAGGATGTTGTAGCTGACCTGCGCACTGTCGATCAGTTCGGCATCGATGATCTGGTGCAGCGCTTCGGTGTCGCCGATCGCGGTGATGCCGAGGAAGCGGGTTTTTCCGGATTTCCGCAGGTCTTCGAAGGCGGGGATCACTTCGTCGCGGACCTGCGCGACGCTGAGGGATTCGCCCTCGCCGTTGAGGGTGATCGGATTGTGCAGGTGGAAGATGTCGACGTGGTCCATCTTCAGGCGTTGCAGGCTGCCGTTCATTGATTCGGCGATGGTTTGTGCGATGGGGTGGCCGGACGGGATACGGACCTTGGTGCCGACGGCGACTCCGGCCGGTTTACGGGCGCCGATGATGCGGCCCAGATTCGTTTCGGATACGCCGTTGCCGTATTGCACGGCTGTATCGAAGTAGTTGATGCCGGCATCCAGAGCGAGCCCGATCGCGCGGTCCTGATCGGCAGGCGAACCGCGCACCATCAGGCCGCCGACGGCGCCGCAGCCGAAGCCGAGGATCGAAAGCCGTAGTCCGGAGCGGCCGAAAATTCGCGTTTCCATGGATTCTTCTCCCTGATGTCTGTTGTGACGAACGGTAAGCCCGGCGTAACGTGGACGGATAATCGCGCTGCCCTCACTGATACAGTCCCGCGGAACGGGCGCGCAGTTTGCACAGCGCCACCAGCAGTTCCAGCGTTGGCACCTCAACGCCGGCGAGATGCGCCAGTGTCAGCGGCGCGTCGAACATTCCATCGATTTCCATCGGCCGGCCAAGTTCCAGATCCTGAAGGATGCTTGGTTTGTGGTCCATCGAGCGCTGTCCGGCGATCCGGCGCGCATGGTCCGTGGCCGGGTCGGCACCGAGCGCCTGGGCGATGGCGGAGGCTTCTTGCATGATGCGCAGGGCGGCCTGTTCGACGGCGGGCTCGACATAGACGTTTTTGGGTGCGCTGCCGGTCAGCACGGCCAGGGTGCCGCCGGCGAGGTTGCTGATCAGCTTGTTCCAGATCTCGGTGCGAATTGCGGGCGTGGCTTCGCCGCTGATCCCGCCTTTGGTGATCAGGCCTGACAGTGTCAGCACGCGGTCCGACATCGTGCCGTCCGGTTCGCCCAGGATGACGCGGCTTTTCGGCTGTTCGACATCGATGACGCCCGGAGCGGTCACGGCGCTGGCCGAATACACCACGCCGCCGATCGCCCGGTTTGGCCCGAGCGCGCGGCGCAAGGCGTCGTCCGGGTCGATGCGCGGCAGGGATGCTCCGGCATGGGGACCCGGGAGATGGTCGAAATACCACCATGGAATGCCGTTCATGACGAAGGCCACCGAGGTGTCGGGACCAAGCAACGGCTGGATCGAAGCGGCGACCGCTGGAAGCGCGGGGGCCTTCACCGTGACGACCACTGCGTCCTGCCTCCCCAGATCGGACGGATCGGCTGACGCCCGCACTGGCGCGTGGTGTTCCCCGTCGATCGCGTGGACGGTCAGGCCGTTGGCCTGGATCGCGGCCAGATGGGCGCCGCGGGCAATCACCGACACATCGGCCCCGGCGCGGTGCAAGCGGGCGGCGAGGTGGCCGCCGATTGCGCCGGCGCCATAGATGCAGATTTTCATGAGCAACCTCTTTGGGAGGCTTTATCGGACGCCAGGGTCGCCGGCCGGGTCAAGGCCGCGCTCTGGTCCGAGGGGGCCTCATGCCCTAGAACGCTGAGATCCGTTTCAACCTGGAGCCGTCCATGAGCAAGATCATCCGCACCGAACCCGGCCCGATCCTTTCCAAAGCCGTCGAATACCACGGGTTCGTTTATCTGCCCGGGATCGTCGCGCGCGACCTCAAGCAGGACATCAAGGGTCAGACCGCCGACGTGCTGGCGCAGATCGATGCAATGCTGGAGCATCATGGCACGGACAAGACCCGCCTGCTGCAGGCGACGATCTGGGTGAAGCATATCGCGGACCGGGTGCAGTTGAACGAGATCTGGACTCCATGGCTGCCGAAGAACGGTGCCCCGGCGCGTGCCTGCGTTCAGGCCGAGATGGCCTCGCCGGACGTGCTGGTGGAGATCATGGTCACGGCCTGCAAGTAGGAGTGCGCTCTTGCGTTGCGGACCGACGCCGTTTGGCGGCAGCGACTGTCCGCCAATCGTATAGGCGGCCGGAGGCGGCGCGCCTGCGGGCACCGCGGCCGACGAGGGCGAATCTGCGTGTACGTGTTATTTGGCTGTTTGCCAGATTTGTGTCGGTAGGGTGCAAGGTGATTTCGGGCTGTCCGGTTCCGCCGGCGGGCCACGCGATCCGGCTTTACATGAACCCGCATGGACGACCAGCCACACGTTGTGTGTCACGGATGTATTGTGATACTATGTACAAATGTATTTATCTCCGGTCAAAATATATAAAGAAAATATACGTCCGGTTTTGCTGTTGCCAGATCGAAGGTGGCGAACGCGGGTCGTGCACGGTTCCGTGCTGCTCGCAATTCTGGTGATTGTGGGCTTGATCTTTCCCGGTCTCGGCCTTGCGGCGACGACCGATGCTCCCGCTGCCGGGCCGAAGGTGGACACGGGTGACACCGCCTGGATGCTTGCCAGTACGGCACTCGTGCTGATGATGACCATTCCCGGGCTGGCGTTGTTCTATGCCGGCATGGTGCGGAAGAAGAACGTTCTGGCGACGCTGATGCAGTCGTTCGCCATCACCTGTCTGGTGACGATCGCATGGATGGCCGTCGGCTACAGCCTCGCATTTACCAACGGCAATGAATATGTCGGCGATCTGAGCCGGATCTTTCTGAGCGGCATCGCCGACCACATCGTCAAGGGCGTTGACGACGCGTTCGTGCTGGGCGCGGGGACCGACGTCGCCTCGCCGCAAACGGTGCCTGAGACTGTCTATATGATGTTCCAGATGACGTTCGCGATCATCACACCGGCGCTGATCGCGGGAGCCTTCACGGACCGGATGAAGTTCTCCGGGATGTGCGTCTTAATGGTGCTGTGGTCGGTGCTGGTTTATGCACCGATCGCCCACTGGGTGTGGGCGCCGACGGGGTGGCTGTCGCAGCTTGGCGTTCTGGATTTCGCCGGCGGCACGGTTGTGCATATCGACGCCGGTATCGCCGGGTTGATGAGCGCGATCGTGCTGGGCAAGCGGCTTGGGTATGGGCAGGAGAACATGGCGCCGTACAACATTGCCTATGCGGTGATCGGCGCGTCTCTGCTGTGGGTCGGGTGGTTCGGCTTCAACGCGGGGTCCGCGGTGGGCGCCAACGGACGGGCGGGCATGGCGATGACTGTGACGCAAATCGCCACGGCGGCCGCGGCGCTAAGCTGGATGTTCGCAGAGTGGATGACCAAGGGAGCGCCGTCGGTTCTGGGGCTGATCTCGGGCGCGGTCGCCGGGCTTGTGGCGATCACGCCGGCATCGGGCTTCGTGCTGCCGGTTCCGGCGCTGATCATTGGCGGGGTGGCGGGGCTGGTCTGCTTCTGGGCGGCGACACAACTGAAGCACATGCTGGGTTACGACGACAGCCTGGACGCGTTCGGCATTCATTGTATCGGGGGGATCGCCGGGTCGCTGCTGACGGGTGTGTTTGCGTTCGGACCGCTGTCGGCGACAGATGCGAATCCCGCTGGAAGCCCTGGTGGGCTGCACCAGCTTGGCTTGCAGGCGGTCGGAGTGGTCGCGACGCTGGCGTACAGCGGCGGCATGTCGTTCGTGCTGCTGAAGATCATCGACATCGTGATGGGACTGCGAGTCTCGCACGACGTGGAGCGCGAAGGGCTGGACATCTCCCTCCACGGGGAACAGGTGCTTTAGCGGGCCGCGGTTGCGGTGTTGGCTGGTGCGCAGCCCGCGCGGGAAGCACCCTGCTACGCCGTCGCGCCACCATCGACCGGCAGTGCGACACCATTGACGAACGAAGCCTCGTCGGACAGCAGGAACAGCGCTGCGTTGGCGATTTCCTCAGCCTGGGCCACCCGGCGCATCGGGTTGAGTACGCCCCGTTTGGCGACCAACGTTTCCGGTGTTTCGCCCGGCGGCAACTGACTGTCTGGACGGGCGACGAACACCCGCAGCATCGGGGTGTCCGTGGTGCCGGGACAGACCGCATTGACGCGGATATTCTCGTGCCCGTAACGCTTTGCCAGGCCTTTCACCAATCCCACGACGCCGAACTTGGCGATGTTGTAGACCGGGCTGTAGGGGGAACCTTGCAGGCCCGACGTCGAGGCTGTGAACAGCAGCGATCCGCCGCCGCGGGCGCGCATTTCCGGCAGGGCCGCCTCGGTGCTTACCAGCACCGTGCGGACGTTCAGGGTTATCGCGAAGTCGAAATCCTTCCAATCCAGTCCTTCGATCGAGGCGGGCCCTGGGGTTCCGACATGGTTCCAGACGAAATCAAGTCCGCCGAAATGACGGGTGGTCTGCCGCACGATATCGCGCGCGAAGTCATCGCGGGTCAGGTCGCCGGACAAACCGAGCGCCTTGCCGCCGGCCGCGGTGATCTGCCGCACGACGGCGTCGGTGGCTTGCTCGTTCAGGTCCACCACTGCCACCGCCGCGCCCTCCGCCGCGAAACGAATCGCCCCCGCTCGGCCCATGCCCGAGCCGGCGGCGGTCACGATGCCTATTTTGTTCGCCAAACGCATTGTTGTTTCCTCCTTGGAGCTAGCCCGTTTCCATGGGCAGGGTCTCGTCCTTCGCCCATTCCGAGAGCGAAGCGTCGTAGAGTTTTACGTTTCGATGCCCCAGCATCGTCAGGATCAATGCGTCCGCGCTGGCCGCAATGCCGCCGCCGCAATAGACGATGACCGGCCGGTCGAGGGCGCCAACCGCGCCCAGACGCCGGCGCAGTTCGTCGGCCGGCAGGAAGGCGTTCGTTGCGGGATCAAGCAGATGCGCCGCGGGCACGTTGACGCTGCCTGCGATGCGACCGGGCCGGCCGTAGCTGTTGCCGCCGCTGCCGGTATGTTGCGCCGGCAGAAGGGCATTGAGCGTGCAGACGCCGGCATCGCCAACGGCGGCTTTCACTTCGTCTTTGCCAACCATCAGATTCCGGACCTCGCGGACGGTGAAGTCCCCGGGCGCGCGAGGCGTGCCTTGTCCGGCTTCGACGGCACGGTTCTCGGCGGTCCATTTTTGCCATCCGCCGTTCAGCACCGCGGTGTTGTCGTGGCCGAATTCCCGCAGGAGCCACCAGACCCGCGTGGCCCACCAGGGGTTGGCGGTGCTGTAGGTCACTACGTGCGAGGCGTTGCTGATGCCGAAACGACGCATCGCGGCGGCGAAATCGTCTGGTGTCTGCCGCATGAAATTCAACTTCTGCGACGTATCTGAAACGTCGCGGGAGACGTCGCAGAATTGTGCCCCGGGGATGTGGCCGCGTTCGAAATCCTCGCGGCCGGGCTTCACGATGTAGGTGGTCTTCGGGTCGGGAATCAGATGCGTCGTGCAATCCAGCAGGACAACATCGTTGAGATGCCGGGCGAGCCAGTCGGTCTCGACCAGGAAATCCGGGTGAACGAAACCGGCCATGTCTCAATGCCCGGCTGCGAGTTCGGCGAGTTCGATCACCACGGTCCCCGTCGCGAAGGGGTCGAGGAAGTCCAGCGACTGCTTCATGGAATCGACGGCGATGGCGATATGTTCGACGCGCTTGATCTTCATCGTAACGACTCCGTTGTTCAGGAAATGATGGCGCCGCTGTCGACCGGGTAGACGTGGCCGGTCACCTTGCTGGTTTCGTCCGAGGCCAGGAACAGCGCCATGTGGGCGATGTCCTCCGGCTCGATCGTTCCGAGCAGGCTGGACCAGGCAAGTTTGCCCAAACCGGTGTTGCCAACGACCATTTTCTTCACCCGTTCGGTCATCGTCGCGGCCGGCGCGATCGCGTTCACCCGCACTTTCGGTGCGAACTCGACGGCCATGGATCGGGTGATCGCAGCGACCCCGCCTTTTGCGGCAGTGTAGCAATCGCGTCCGACGACACCGCTCAGGGCGAGGGTGGATGACATGTTGATTACCGAGCCGCCGCCGGACCGGATGATCGCGGGGATGCCAAAGCGGCAGCCGAGGAACGTGCCGAACAGGTCCAGCTTGATGACGCGCCAGAATTCGTCCAGTGGCCCCTCGGTCACGTTGCCATCGCGCAATGTCGAGCCGCCGGCATTGTTGTGCAGCACATGCATCGCGCCATAATGCTGGACTGCCTTGTCGATGGTGGCCTGGATGCTGTCGGGTTCGGTCACGTCTGTAGTGATGGCGATCGCCTCGCCGCCGGTCTGCGCGATCAGTTGCGCGGTCTGCTCTCCGGCCTTGGTGTTGAGTTCAGCGACGACGACCCGGGCGCCCTCCTGGGCGAACAGTTTGGCAGCGGCGCGTCCGATCCCGGTTCCGGCACCGGTGATGACGGCGACCTTGCCCTCCAGGCGTGCCATGTGTGTCCCCCCGTTTATGTGCGGTCATCGTCGCCCGGCAGGCGGAGGGGATCAAGGGGGCGGCCGTGTTCAGATGACCCGGCGCGTTATTCCGTCCTTCAGCATTGCACAATTAAAATTCAGCAGCAGTCCCAGGCGGAGGCCACTGAGCCGAAGATAGGTCATCAACTGCGCCTCATGGACGGGTGTGATCCTTTCGACAGACTTGACCTCGACCACGAGGCTGCTCTCCACGACGAGATCCGTCTGATAGCGACAGTTCAGTTCTACGCCTTTATAGAGAAGCGGAAGTTTCTGCTGCCTGGTGTGAGCAATACCGGCCTGACGAAGTTCAAAGCACAGGCACTCCTCATAGGCGCTTTCCAGCAATCCAGGCCCAAGATGCCGATGCACCTCGATGGCGAGGCCAATAACCTTCCGCGACGGATCCGGGCCTTGAAAGTTATCCAAGAAACCTTCACGATCTTTGTGACTTTGTGGTGAATTTTGATTAAGCGCTGAAACTTAAGGAAGTGTGAACGGGCACGTTAAAGATCACCTGCCTCGCGTCACTGGACTGGACGGTGCCGCTTGCTTGAAAGCATTTTTTTAACCACAAAGTCACAAAGATGTTGATCTCGATACCCGATCGCCTCGTTTGTCCGAAATTACGTCAGCTCGCCTTGCTAAGCCAGCAAGTTATAACCGAGCGCTGCCTCCACTTCGAACGTCTTGCGGACGGCCGGGCGTTCCATCATTCGGTCGTAGTGCGCGGACAGGTTGGGGAACATCGCGGGTTCGGCGCCCAGTGAACCGCGCAGGCGCCAGAATAGACGGAACAGGTGGATGTCGGCGATCGAATACGCCTCGCCAACGGCCCACATCCGATCGCCCAGCCGTTGATCGGCCAGCCGATAGACGGCGTGTGCATGCTCCCGTCCCTGCCGCCGGGCCGGGTGAAGGGTCGAGGCGATGAACGACATCCACGACACGACCTGGGCCTCGGCCTCGATATCGCTAGCCGGAAATAGCTTTGCGTCCGGATAGAGCCGGGCCAGGTAGTAAAGGATCCCCGCAACCTCGGTCAGCACGCGGCCGTCGATGAGCAGGGTCGGGACCTTCATGCAGGGCGATGTGCACCGCCATCGAGCTTGACCCGGGCGCGTGATAGAAGACGAACATCGGATCGGGCCTACTGCTGCCGCCAGGGAAGTCCATCGGCCTTCCAGCCGGCCGTGCGGCCACGGTGGCCCTGGACGTCAGGCGGACCCTCGAACCCGTCAGCCACGTTGAACACCCGCGGGAATCCCGCCTTCTGCGCCGCTGCGGCCGCGGCCATGCTGCGTGCGCCACTGCGACAGATGAAGTAAAGTGTGTGATCGGGCGTCAGGCCCGCCCGCTTCAGATCATCG
>JBEKLE010000168.1:0-12332 GCA_050010355.1 Rhodopila sp.
AATTAACCAGCGACACGAACGCAGACGCGGTGCCATCGAGTCTCGTTTCCGCGCTCAACGCAGGGAGGCGGCGTCGTGACGGGGCAACAAATGTGCCAAGTAATTCGACTCTGTCAAACTAACACCGGGGGGCAACTCTGGCCGGATGGCCCAGCGTTCAACACCTTGCCGTGGACAGACATCACTGCCAAAGCGCGGGACAATCCGCAGTTTTTGTGGCTACCACCTGGCGGCCTTGAGGCTATCAAACGAGTGGCGCAAACAACGGCCAAATGGCGCGAGCGCGAGAATGGCCGGATCCAACGCGGACCCTTCCCGGTCGACCGCACCCGTGTCTCCGTGACCGAGGAGAACCGATCTGACCTGGGCGTCGTCACACTGTCTGTACAGGCTCTTGATGCAGGGCAGGCGCCGCGAATCCACTACGCGGAGGGCAGCGCGGTCGCCGAGTCCGACCCCGAGCTGACTGAGCTCAGGTTCAACACTTCAGCACTCCGGCTATCGTTCCTTGCCGTGGACACTCGCCGCGGCCATCCCACCGGCGAGCCCTATGTGTGGAAGAACCGCATTACAATCCAGCACACGGCCTGGCCCTCGGCGGACGGCCGGCGAATCGAGCTGTTTGCGCGGCCATCGGCGGCCGGTATTCGCTATACGGTCGACGCCTCTGAGCCGCGCGACGGACAGATCTACACTGGTTCCTTCGACGTCACACCTGCTATGGCCACCGGGGGCAAGGTGCTGCTGCGGGTGCTCGCCGTTGACGGCGATATCGAAGGTCGCGAGGACTTTTCCATCGCGATGCTCCGGGCGCCTGGGATGATGGCCCCCGATGCGGGCGGGATCATCGCGCCCGACCAGCCGCCAACGCTCCGTGAGCACGTCAACCCAGCGGAGGCCGCCGAGCTCACGCTCGACCTCCGCCAGACCAGCACTGAGGACTTCTTCGCAATGGTCAGCGCCTTGAAAACCGCCGGCGCCCGCGCTTCGGTTGGCCAGATCCAGGTCGGCCTCGGCCAAGCCGCCTCGGCCATGCGGCTCGGCTCGGAGTTGCGCCTCACCGGCGAGAGCGTGGCCGCCATCGTCGATGCCGTCCGTCAGGCTATGGGTCAGCCCGATGCGATCGTTACCTCGCAGGTTCGCGCCGTTTTCTTTCCCACTGGGAGGGACCTGATCTCATTCGTCGAGGAGTTGCGTGTGGAAGTCGACGACCCCCGCGACGCTGTCCGCCAGGGCGGCGGCTGATGGCGGCTCGGCACGCGGTCACGGCACGCGTCACCTCGCGCCGCGACGTCGCCCATTTGCCGGTTGACGCCAGCATCGCAGTGCGCGAGGCCCGCACCCGCGCTCGGATGGCCGATACGGTCGGCTTCGGATGCCCGCCGCTTTCCGACTGGCCGCACCATTTCGTTGTCGACATCCCGGCAGGGCGTGGCGGCGACATCCGGATCACAGAGAACCACGGTATCCTTGGACATGCCCTGAATGCCGAGTCGGTAGAACGCTGCGTTCTGTCGCGTGAGCGTTGGAACGCCCTGGCGGCCCCTGCGAAGGCGGAGCTCAACGCCCGCCTTCGCGACAAGGGCCTGCCGACAGGGCGCTGGCAGCCCGGGGCGAACCTTATCGAGCGAATCCTTGGCACCGAGGTTCTTATTCTCGCCTGGGCGGTAACGGCGGCCGACGAGGCCGATGTCGCCGCCGTTGTGGCCGCTTGGGTGGCACTGCAACCCATGGAGCGGCTGTGGCTTGCCGGTCGAGTCCTCGCAAATCCCTCGGCCGACCGGGTGCGCCGAGGGATCGCCCTGATGCTCTCGGCCGGGCCTGCTAAAGTTGATCCAGAGGATAAGGCGGGTCCGACGGCAAAGAGCGTCGACGCCCTACCGCTATTCAGCGGACGATAGCCATGGACATTGTCGCGGCCCCCACGAGCGTTGCGCCCGCCACAGGCTTGGCGCCATTTAGCCTCAGAGAGACCCCTGCGCTAATCGAGCGGATCTTCCCGGCGCAGAAGGTCGGAATAGAAACGCAGGGCGAGCGCAAGGCTGGGACGGCTCAGACGCTCACGGCCTTGGGCTCCTACTGGTGTGGCCGCAAGCCGTTGATCCTGGTGCGCGCCGCCCTGTTGGCCAGCCTACTGCCCGCCACGAACGATCCGGAGGCAGATCTCGAGATATTTGATCTCTTGATGCGATTTGACGACGAGGGGCTGTGGCGGCGGCAACCTGAGGTCAGCGTTGCCGACATATGTAACTCGCCCGCAATCGAGGGCGGCGAGAAGGCGGCGTTGATCGAAACGCCCGAACACTACGAGGGCAGCCCTGTCGTGGCGGCAAAGTGGCGCAAGATCGACCTCCGGGTGTTCGACGATGAATTGAAGCTGGCCCACAAGGCGGCACGCCAGAAGATACAGGCCGCAAAGAAATCATCCAGCAGCCCGGACGAGCAGCAAAAGGTTGTCTCAGCCATTGAGGCAGAGGGCGATGCCGAGCAGCGCATGATTGTGGCGCGACGGGAGGCGGCGAGGGCCGCAATCCACGAGGCTCGCCAGGGTCTCAAGCGCCGGGCGCTCGTCGCAATGCCGTTTGCTGCCCAGGTAGCCGCCTGTAAGCGCGTCGAACTGGTGGAGGACCTGACCGATTCCGATGATCCCCTTTACCGCGGCATTTGGGACCGGGTGAACGGCCACCTCAGAACGCAGGCGCGCACGCTGCCTGGGCTTTTGCGCGAACTCGGCACAGCGCGCTTTGGCCGCCCCGCCGTCATCGGTGACCCGTTCTGCGGTGGCGGGAGTATCCCTTTCGAGGCGGCCCGACTTGGCTGCGAGGTCGTGGCCAGCGACCTCAATCCGGTGGCCGTCATGCTGACCTGGGGCGCGATCAACATTCTCGGGGCTGCGCCTGAGGTTCGCGAACGGATATCGGCCGAGCAGCGCCGTGTCGCGGAGAGCGTGGACGCCGAGATTACCCGGCTGGGCTTCGAGCACGACCGTTTAGGGAATCACGCTAAAGCTTATCTATACTGCTTGGAGGTCGTCGATCTCCAGTCGGGCTGGCGGGTGCCCATGCTCCCCTCCCTCGTCATCAGCGTCAGTCGGAGGTGTGTGTGCAGGCTCGTCCCAAATCCCAGCCGCAAGCGCTTCGAGATGGAAGTCGTCACGGGCGCGTCCGACGCCGAGATGGCCGAGGCAGAGCGCGGCACCGTCAGGGACAAGCACTTGACCTACAGTATCGCGCCCCTGGCTGACGGCGAGATGCGGCCTTACCGGACCCCGCTGTCGCTGCTACGCGGCGACCAGCGCGGCGGTGGGAACGATCTCAGGCAATGGGACACTTCGGACATCGCGCCTCGCGAGCCGGCCTGGGACCCGGACGCGGCGCCCGTCGTCGCGGGGGCTCCGGCGGGTGCGTGGATCGGCGGCGACATTCTTCTCGAGCGCCTCTATGCCATCCAGTGGATCGATGGTGCGGACCTCCGCCAGGGTAAGCCGCGGCCGAGGACTTGGTTCGACGCGCCGGGCAAGGAGGACCTGGAACGGGAATCGATGGTGCTCGATTATGTGCGCGAGCGGCTCGAGGACTGGCAGTTGCGTGGCTTGGTGCCAGACATGCGCATCGAGCCCGGCGAAAAGACCGACGAGCCAATCCGCACGCGCGGATGGACCCACTGGCATCACCTCTTCACCCCACGCGGTCTGCTGACGATGGCGGTCATCTCCGCCGAGGCAGCGAAGTCGAGCGACCACACCGCCTTCATGGCCGTGATAACGGAATGCGCAGACTGGCAGTCGCGGCTTTGCCGCTGGGAAACCAGCCAGCCACGGGCGACCGGTGGCGCAATGGACGGTCCGCACAGCACCTTCTACAACCAAGCAATCAATACGTTCATGAACTACTGCCTACCCAGCTCGATCGGGCTGATGCCCGTGCTCAGGCAAGCTCGCTACTCGACCAATCCGGGCTCGCACGTGTCGCTGTCCGTGAAGCCGGTGGTGGAGCTCTGCGAGACCGCCGCGATCTGGATCTACGACCCGCCCTACGCAGACGCAGTCCATTATCATGAAATCACAGAGTTCTTCATAGCCTGGCTGAAAAAGCACCCGCCTGCGCCGTTCGACCGATGGCGATGGGACAGCCGTCGACCACTGGCGATTCAAGGCAAGGGCGACAAGTTCCGAAGCGACATGGTTGAGGCACTGGGCAAAATGGCTGACTGCATGCCCGACAACGGCCTGCAAGTCTGCATGTTCACCCATAAGGATGCAGGTGTATGGGCCGACATGGCGGGCATCGTATGGGCAGCAGGGCTGCGTGTTACCGCTGCCTGGTACGTGTCTACGGAAACGACATCGGATCTGAAGAAAGGCGGCTACGTCCAGGGCACCGTGCTTCTCGTGCTGCGAAAGCGCGGCGGAGGAGAATACGGCTACCGCAGCGACATTGTGCCCGAAGTTCGGGCCCGAGTGGCCGCCCAGGTACGGATGCTGACGGGGTTGAACCAAACACGGCTAGGCAGCGGGCGGGACGAGAATCTGTTCAGTGATTCTGACATCCAGATGGCCGGCTACGCTGCGGCTCTGGAGGTTCTGACGGTCTATACCCATATCGATGGCATCGATATGACCCGCGAGGCGCTTAGGCCACGGGAGGCGAGCCGCCAGGACGGTCCGGCTACAATAGGTATCGTTGAGGAAATGATATCATTGGCGGTGCAGACCGCGAATGAGATCATGATACCCGACGGATTCCCTGAAGCGCTGTGGGAGCGCCTAAGACCGACTGAGCGCTTCTACCTCAAGATGACGGCTATAGAGGCCGTTTGGCCGACGGGCGCGACGGGCGGCAAGCTCGACGACTACCAGAATTTCGCCAAAGCATACCGTGCCGATGGGACTGAAGAGCTGATGGCGGACAGCGCGCCCGGTCGGGCCCGGCTGAAGTCCGCCAGCGAGTTCCGAAGCACCCTGCTTCAGGACCACCCGATCTCTGCCGGGCCGTTGCGACCGACGCTCTACGCTGTCATGTGCCTGGCTCAGGATGCGACAGCCGAAGCCGATCCCGAGGACTCGGGCGCGCAAGCGCTGCACGGGCTCCGCGACCGCTTCGGCGGTGAGTGGCTGCGTGTGCGCGACAACGTCCGCACCCTGGCGACCTGGCTCGGCCGGACCTGGGATCGCCGCCATCCCCAGGAGGGAAGTGCCGCCCGCGTGCTGGCGGCACTGATCGGTTCGGAAAAGCTGAGATGAAAGCCAAGGAATCGCGCCTGCTAGCTTTCCTGAGCAGCTCGAAGCAGTTCGTCATCCCAATCTATCAGCGGCCCTATCGCTGGGAGGAGACGCAGTGCCGCAAGTTGTGGGACGATGTGCTCCGCGCCGGTGCAGCCCCAGAGGGCAACGCTCACTTCGTTGGCTCGGTAGTCTACATCCAGGACGGACTCTATTCAGTCACCGATCAACCGGCCCTGCTGCTCATTGACGGACAGCAGCGGCTGACCACGTTCCTGCTGCTGATTGAGGCTATTGCCCGTACGCAAGTCGCGACCGAGCTGCCAGGAGATTTCGCCGCCCGGCGACTGCGCCGCTACTACCTAAAGGATGACATGCAGGACGGCGAGAGCGCTTACAAGATGCTGCTGTCGGCGACGGACCGGACCACCCTGAAGGCGATCATCGACGGCTCGACGCCCCTGCCAGAAGACCACAGCATCCGCATCGCGGCCAATTTCATGCTGTTCCAAAAACTTTTGGAAGGCGCCGACCTCAACCAAGTGTGTATGGGCCTGTCGCGCATCCTGGTGGTCGATATCTCGCTCGACCGGGGTCACGACAATCCGCAACTGATCTTCGAGAGCCTGAACTCGACAGGAAAGGAACTCGGCCAAGCTGACCTAATTCGTAATTACGTCTTAATGGGGCTCAAACCCGGAACTCAGGCGCGGCTTTACGAGGACCATTGGCGGCCGATGGAACTGGCGTTCGGCCAGATCGCCTATGCGAACCAGTTCGACAGTTTTATGCGTCATTATCTAACGCTGAAGACTGGCGACATCCCCAATGTCGAGGATGTCTACGAGGCATTCAAGCGATACGCTGTCGCCCAGGGCACGCATGGCGACGACATCGCGATACTGGTCTCGGACATCCATCGCCATGCCGGGTTCTTCTGTCGCATCGCGCTCGGCGCAGAACCCGACATGGCGTTGGATGCCGCGTTCCAAGACATTCGCGAACTTCGGGCCGAGGTAACGTTCCCGTTCCTATTGGAGCTGTACGCCGACTACGCGGCGCAGATCCTGCCGCGAGAGGACTTCCTCGCCGCGCTGCGGCTCGTCGAAGCGTACATATTCCGCCGCATCGTCTGCGCCATCCCGACGAACTCGCACAACAAGACGTTCTCTACGTTCAGAAGGGCGCTCAGGAAGGACCGTTACCTCGACAGCATCAAGGCGCATTTCCTGACCCTGCCGTCCTACCGCCGGTTCCCGGATGACCGCGAGTTCCGTCAGGAGATAGAGCGCCGCGATCTCTACAGTTTTCGCACCCGCTCCTACTGGCTCAGGCGACTGGAGAATCACGAACGCAAAGAGCGGGTGGCGGTTGAAGAGTACACGATAGAGCACATCCTGCCGCAAAACGAGAACCTGTCAGACGAATGGAAGACCGATCTGGGGCCCACTTGGCAGTGGGTGCGCGACACTTACCTGCACACCCTGGGCAACCTAACGCTCACGGCCTTCAACGCCAGCATGAGCGATAAGCCGTTCCGCGCCAAACGGGACGACCCGAAGGGATTCCGCTTTAGTCCTCTGCATCTCAATGCGGGCCTGGCGTCAGTCGACGTGTGGGACGAGCCGGCCATCAAGACGCGGGCGCACCGACTTTCGGGCCTGGCGGTGGCGGCATGGCGCGCGCCGGACCTAAGCGAGGCCACGCTTGAGAGCTTCAAGCGAAAGGCAGACTCCGAGGCGCCAGCCTATTCGATAATGGATCATCCTAGCCTGGTCACCGGGTCGCTCAAGCCGTTGTTTGAGACGTTGCGTCAGGGCATCAAGGCGCTCAACCCAGCCGTCATCGAGGAATTCGGTAAGCTCTACGTCAGCTATAGCGCCGAGCGGGTTTTCGTCAGTGCCATTCCTCGGCAGACTAAGCTCCGACTCATTCTCAACATGCCATTCCCCGAGCTCCAGGATGCCCGGAAGATGGGCAGGGACATAACAAACATCGGTCATTGGTCCCAGGGCGATATCGACCTTGATCTAGAGCGCCTCTCTGACATTTCCTATGTGCTCGGCCTTATCCGCCAGGCATTCGAATGGCAGATGGAGGAGGTAGGCAGCGGATGAACCTTCAACGGTTCTCCTCTCGCCTGGCGCGGCTCGACCACTCCTTCCTTCGCGAGCGGCTGCGCGGCGCGCTGGCCTATGACCGGATCGCGGGCTACTTCCGCTCCTCGATCTTCGAGGTGGCCGCCGAGGAGCTGGCCTCGGTCGGGCGCATCCGTATCGTCTGCAACTCCGATCTCAACCCTCAGGATATCCATGCCAGCAAAGAGGCCCGCTCGCGGGCGTTGATGCAGCGCTGGTGGGAAGGCGCGGGCGAGGGCGGTGTCGGCGTCGACACGCTGCTGAACCGCGACCGCTACGCCGCGCTGCGCGACTTGCTCGGCGCGCGCGACGGAAACGGCCTCTCCCGGGCGGAGGTGCGCGTCGTCGACCGCTTCACCGCACCCTTGGTGCACGGTAAGGCGGGCGTCATCACGCTGGCCGATGGTCGGCGGACGAGTTTTATGGGATCGGTAAACGAGACACGAGAGGCGTGGTCCGAACACTACGAACTTCTATGGGAAGACTCTTCTGACGAGGGGATCTCCTGGACGCAGGCCGAGTTCGACTACCTTTGGGACAAGGCGGTGCCGATGCCCGAAGCGGTGGTGACCGAGATCGCCCGCTGCGCCGACCGCACTTTGATCAGCGTGCCCGGTTGCCCAGCCTGGGACGAGCGGGGGCCGACGGACCTACCTCGCGCGGCTCTGGCGGAGAGCCCGCTCGTGCGTGCGGGCGACGGGCTGCAACCCTGGCAAAAGGCTTTCGTCGCCGAGTTCATGCGCCAGCGGGAGGTCTATGGAAAGGCCCGTCTTTTGCTCGCTGACGAGGTCGGCGTCGGTAAAACTCTGTCGCTGGCCACGGCAGCGCTCCTGACGGCGCTGCTGGGCGATGGCCCGGCACTGATCCTCGCTCCGTCGACGCTGTGCGAGCAGTGGCAGACCGAGCTGATCGAGAAGCTTGGTATCCCGTCGGCGCGGTGGCTCTCGACACAGAAAGCCTGGGCGGACCACCGCGGCCACATCATTCCGAGCCGCGCCGAGGATATCGGTCGCTGCCCGTACCGGGTTGCAATCGTCTCAACTGGGCTGATGATGCGCAGCGATGCTGTCGAACGCCGAGTGCTGCTCGACCGCCGCGCCCGGCCAGGTGAGAGCCCCTATGGGATTGTGGTGCTCGATGAGGCTCACAAGGCTCGTGGCGCTGACGACCGGGACGGCATTCGGCAGCCGAATAAGTTGTTCGACTTCATGAGCCGGATCGCCATGAAGTCGCGTCATGTGCTGCTGGGCACCGCGACGCCGATCCAGACGGACCCGCGTGACTTGTGGGACCTGATGGAGATCCTGGCGTCGGGAGCCGATCACGTTCTCGGCGGCGAGCTGTCGCGCTGGCGCAACCAGCCCGGTGAGGCGCTCAGGCTGATCCGAGGCGATCTGCGCCCCCGCAACGAGGTCGATGCCTGGGAGTGGCTGCGCAATCCACTACCGCCCGGCGCGGAGAAGGACCCGCTGTTCGGCTTCATTCGAAGCAACTTCGCCATGGCGGGCAAGGCGCACATCGCCGACCGCTCGTACACTGCGCTCGATGCGTTCAACCGCGAGGAGTTGGCCGACCGACTCACGCACGACCCGGGCGGGCGGGGCTTCTTCCAGGACAACAATCCCGTCGTCCGCCACACCGTCCTTCGCCGCCGCCGCGCACTTGAGGAAGCAGGCCTGATGAAGCCCGTCGCAGTCGAGCTCCATCCCCGCCCCGACGAACCAGGCCGGAGGACGCGGGCGTTCTTTGGAGAGTCCGGCTTGGCTGTGCGGACGACTCTGGCCCTCGCCGAAGCCTTCGCGGCGGCGGAGGCATACACGTCCGCGCTCGTGGCGCGTAACCGGGGTGCGGGGTTTCTGAAAAGCCTGCTGCTGCAACGCATCTGCTCGTCCTCGACCGCGGGGCTGGCAACGACACTTGCAATTGCTCGCAAAGCTAGTGTGCCCGAGGCGGACGGGATGGTGCTGTCATCGCCGGCAGTGGCTGAAGCCCCAGCCCAACTCGCCGCTGACGATGACGATCAGGTGTTCGACTTGGCGGATCTCGGAGAGCCCTCCGAGACCGAGCGCGATGCGCTGGCACGCCTGCTCGGGCTACTGCGCGAGGCGGCGGCGGCCGCGCCCACGGGCGGCGACGCGGACCCCAAGCTCCAGGTACTGCGCCACTACCTCCGCGAAGTCGGCCTGGTCGACGGCCGCCAGGGCTGGCTGGAGGGTTATGGCTGCATTGTCTTTAGCCAGTATTATGATACGGCGCGCTGGGTCGCGGACTGCCTGGCGGCGGAGTTCGCCGCGATCCCCGTGGGCCTCTACGCTGGAGCGGGGCGGTCCGGAATATACAAGGACGGCCGCTTCGAGGCAGCCGAGCGGCCGACCATTAAGGCGGCGGTGCGTGACCACAGGATCCGCTTGCTGATCGCGACGGACGCGGCCTGCGAGGGGTTGAACCTCCAAACCCTTGGCACGCTGGTAAATCTCGACCTACCGTGGAATCCATCTAAGCTCGAGCAGAGGCTCGGCCGGATCAAGCGGTTTGGTCAGTTGCGCGATCGGGTGGATATGCTGAGCCTCGTCTACGAGGGCTCACGTGACGAGACCGTTTATGACCGCCTGTCAGAGCGAATGCGTGACCGCTTCGACATCTTCGGCCAACTGCCTGACACGCTAGAAGATGACTGGATCGATTCGCAGGAGCGCCTCGAAGCAGAATTGCGCAAGCACGCCGACCGTCGCCGCCACGCTTCTGCATTTGACGTCCGCTGGGGCGGCACGGCCACTGGCAAGGGTGACGATCCCGTGCAGGCGGCGTGGCAGGCGGGCTGGGAAACTTGCACACAGGTGCTCGCTCGCCAAGACGTGGAGCGCGCGCTGGCCGAGGGGTGGTAGAGGCATAAAGGAGACGAATCGCAGCCGGGGTGCGCCGCGACACGGTGTGGTGCCTTGGACCCTTTATGACTCGTGACCGGCGGTAGATCCCGGCGGTCGACCATCGTCATCCAGAGCGTGATGCCAACGGGCGCGTCATATGGCCCTGTTGAGAATCGGTTGGTCAAAAAAGCTTTGGTTCAACCAGAGGATTGCTGTCTTTGCGATTCAGCGCGGAACGAATATGCACCGCGCTATGTCGACGTCAGGTCGTGACTTGTCCAACGGCACTCAGCATCCAACTGCGCCGTACGGCCTGAAGCATGCGGTCGGCTCGTCGCCCCTATATGCTTTCTCCATGCGGCCTCCGCCACGATCCGCAAATCTTCCCCTCGGTCCCAGAAATCCAATGCAGGTTGGGAACGGGGATTACGGAGGATTCGTGAGGGGTGATTCCTAAAAATTGCCCGTTCGACTCCGCTGCTGCCTGCCGCCTTGTCCCGGTTAGCACCGTCCGTCTCATTGTCATGTCGGATCCACCGTCGGTGCTTAGGCCGATTTATCGTGGCCAACCCTAATACATATCGTGGCCAACCATTATAATTATCGTGGCGCCCACGCTATGAGTGAGCCGCGTCATGAGAGTCGACGTTGAACTGCTAACTTCTGCCTATCGAACGAGTTCTTGCGTTGGTCACGATCCGCTGCTGCCCGCGGGGCTTTCCAAGTCAGCCGGTCCCTGCGTCGGTCGGCAACGGAACCCTCGCGCCTGCCCCCTGGCGTCATGAACAAACCAAAAACAACGTGCACGGATTTTGCACGGCCCACCCCGGTTTTGGCCACTTTTCGCCCCATCTCCGGAGATGTGCCCGAATAGGCGACGTCGGCTAAGCATCTGACAATATTAGTAGTTTTACCGTCTCTGCCGTTCAGGACCAACCCTCGAGCGCGACCTTGCCAAGGTTGGGGTCGAGGGTTCGAATCCCTTCGCCCGCTCCAGTAAATAACCGGGTTTTTCGCCTTTCCCCCAAGCTCGGACGCTTGGTTTCCGGTGCCACTGGCCCCGTTTACGCCGACAAGGCGTCAATGGCCCGACGCAGATAGCGCGGGCTGTGCTTCGCGTGGACCCGCTCGGTGATGCGGGAGTCGCCATGGCCCATGAGGCGCGCGATTTCCGCGATTGGCACGCCCTTCATCGCCATCCAGGTTGCCGCCGTGTGGCGCAAGACGTGCGGCGTCACGCATGGCAAGCCGGCGCGTCTCGCCGCGGCACGGGTGCCAGTCTGGACGCTCGCCACCGGTTTTCCCGCGTGCTCGATCACATGAGCGCACGTCGCCGCGGCGCGCGCTGCGGCCAGGATCGGCACCAGACTGGTGGCGATCGGCACGACCGGCCTTCCCTTTCCGCCCGGCGCATGCCTCAGGTCGATCAGGCCGGCTTCCAGGTTTACCCGGTCCCAGGTCAGCTCGAGCACCGCGCCGGGACGCGCGTGTATACAGGCAGGTCGCGAGGAAGGTCTTCAAGTGTTGCGCCTGCGCGGACGCCAGCAGCCGGTCGGCCTCCTCCCGCGTCAGCCAGCGATCCCGCGGCGCGGGCTGCTGCGGCATCTCGATGTAGGAGGGCACTTTGCTGATCCAACGTTGAGCGAGCGCCCATCTCAGCGCCGCCCGCAGCGTTATTAGCTCGCGGATCACCGTTCCGTCTTTGATCGGCTTCTTCCGCCGCGCGGTTGCCGGCCCGACCAACCATGTACCCTTGGGCGCGCCGCTGCGAACCCGCCCGGAAAGGAGCATCAGCCATCCGCCGGCCGCTGACGTCCACGATGTCGCTGATCACCGAGTCCACTCAGCGTTTCGTCAACGCGAGTTGTCACGCCGAAACGCTGTCCCCCTTGATGTTGGCCTCTTCGAGCGTCTTCTGTATCCGCTGGATATGACTGGTCTGCCCGCGGGTCAGTTGCTTGCGCGAACGCAGCAACGAACGCAATTGCTGGATCGCCTCGTCGGGAACGAAGCTTGCCCTGATCAGCCCGCAAGCGACCAAATACGCCCGGCGTGCGGGCAACGCTGCGCGCCCCCGTTCAAGCCGCCGAATGATGTCCCTGTCCT
>JBEKLE010000169.1:0-12322 GCA_050010355.1 Rhodopila sp.
TCGCCCTACGGCAAATAATTGCTCGTAAGAGGGACCTCTCTCCATGCCCGACATAAACGCGAAGCCTGTCCTGCCACCGGAAGTTCAGTCTCCGCCGGCCCGCCATTTGACCACCCCCGCCGACCTCGACCGCATGCTGCACGCATGGCAGAGCCGCTTCACCGGCGGCCGCTCCCCCAGCACCGTCGCTCTCGCTTGCCTCGACTGGGCCGCGCACGCCGCCAACGCGCCCTTCCAGACCGCGGACCTCGGGCGTTCAGCCATGCAGCAATGGTCCCGCCTGATGCGCATCGCCGTTGGAGCGGAAAAACCCGTCGCGCCGGAACCGGATGACCATCGCTTCGCCCACCAGGCCTGGCAGCAGCCGCCCTACGACCTGCTGACCCAGGCGGTGCTTCTGGGCGAGGAATGGTGGAGCCGCGTCGTCCACACCCCCGGCGGCGTCGGACCGCGTAACGAACGCATCGTCGATTTCACTGTGAAGCAATGGCTGGATATGATATCGCCATCGAATATCCCCTGGCTGAACCCCGAGGTGATCGAGGCAACACGCAGCACCGAGGGCCGCAACCTGATCGCCGGCCTGACAAACTTCCTGCATGACCAGGCGGCCCAGGAGTCCGGCGCGCCGCCGACCGCGTTCAAGGTCGGCACGGATCTCGCCGCCACGCCCGGCAAGGTCGTGTTCCGCAACAATCTGATCGAACTGATCCAGTACGCCCCCACCACCGCGAAAGTCGGCGCCGAACCGATACTCATCGTTCCGGCATGGATCATGAAATACTACATCCTCGACCTGTCCGCGAACAATTCGCTGATCCGCTGGCTGGTCGCCCAGGGACACACGGTCTTCGCGATCTCCTGGCGCAATCCTGGGCCGGACATGGACAATACTAAGTTTGACGACTACCGCACCCAGGGCTCTATGGCCGCCATCGATGCAGTGCAGGCGATCTGTGGCGCTGCGAAGATCCACGCCGCGGGATATTGCCTCGGCGGCACGCTGCTCACTATCACGGCAGCCGCCATGGCACGCGATAACGATGACCGCCTCGCCAGCATCACGCTGTTCGCCGCCCAGACCGATTTCACCGAGGCCGGTGAGCTGCAATTGTTCATCACCGAGGACCAGCTCAATTTCCTCGATGACATGATGGCGACCCAGGGTTACCTGAGCTCCGCTCAGATGGGCGGCGCATTCCAGATGCTGCAATCAAAAGACCTGATCTGGACCCACGCCATCCGCGCCTATCTGCTCGGCGAGCGAGCAGCGCCGTTCGATCTGATGGCCTGGAATGCCGATGGCACGCGTATGCCGGCACCGATGCACATCGAGTATCTGCGGCGTCTCTTCCTCCACAACGAACTCGCCGAGGGCCGCTTCCCGGTCGCCGGCCGTCCCTTGGCGCTGGACGACATCAAACTGCCGATGTTCGTCGTCGGCACAGAACACGACCACATCGCGCCCTGGCATTCGGTGTTCAAGCTGCATCTGCTCAACGACGGCGAGCTCACCTTCGTCCTGACCTCGGGTGGCCACAACGCAGGTATCGTCAGCGAACCCGGTCACCCGCATCGCCACTTCCGCATCCGCACCCGCTCAGCCGGCGGCCACACGCTCGGCCCGGATGAATGGCAACAGACCACCGCACCCCAGGACGGGTCCTGGTGGGTAGCGTGGAACAAATGGCTCGACCAGAGAACAACCGCCCAGGTCGATCCGCCGCGGATGGGTGCGCCAGGCTTCATGCCACTCTGTGACGCCCCCGGCACATACGTTCTTGAAACGTAACGACAGTGCCAGTCGGAACAAACGGCCTGTTCATCGAGAACCGTACCCTCGATGAACTCACCATAGGCGATACCGCGAGTCTGTCTCACACCGTGGAGCAACGCGACATTGATCTGTTCGCGACCGTCACGGGCGACGTGAACCCCGCGCATGTCGATCCCGCCTTTGCCGCGCACGATATGTTCCATCACATCATCATCCAGGGCATGTGGGGAGCCGGCCTGATCTCTGCCACCCTCGGCACCAAACTGCCCGGCCCCGGAACGATTTACCTGGGGCAGGACCTGCGCTTCACCCATCCGGTCAGCATCGGCGACACCATCACGGCAACGGTGACCGTGCGCGAGAAGAAGGCAGATAAGAAAGGCGACGTTGTCCTGGACTGCATCTGCACCAACCAGAACGGGACAGCGGTCATCATGGGCAGCGCCTTTGTCCGCGCTCCAACAGAAAAAATCCGCGTCAAGCGCGTCAGACTGCCCGAAGTCCGCGTCGAGCGTCACGACCGCACACAGGCAATGATCGCCCGCGCCGCCGAAGGCGTGCCGCTTGCCACTGCGGTGGTCTGCCCGGTCGATGAGATCTCCCTGCTCGCCGCGCTGGACGCGGCAAACGCCGGCCTGATCGTTCCGATCCTGATCGGACCTGCCGCGCGTATTCAGCAGGTCGCAAAGGATGCCGGCGCCGATATCGCCGGACTGACGCTGATCGACGTGCCGGATCCCGCCGAGGCGTCGGCCCACGCAGTAGCCCTTGCCCGCTCCGGCCAGGCGAGCCTGCTGATGAAGGGCGATCTTCACACCGCGGACCTGCTGCACGCGGTGGTTGCGGCGGATACCGGCCTGCGGACGTCCAGGCGGATCAGCCACGTCTTCGTGATGGACGTGCCGGATTATCCTCGCCCGCTGCTCGTTACGGACGCCGCCATCAACATCGTGCCGGACCTGATGGACAAGGCCGCCATCGTGCAGAACGCGATCGACCTCGCGCATGTGATTGGCATCCCGCAGCCCCGGGTCGCAATCCTCGCCGCGGTAGAAACGATCAACCCCCAGATGCGCTCCACCACCGACGCGGCGGCGCTGTGCAAAATGGCCGACCGCGGGCAGATCACAGGCGGATTGCTGGATGGCCCGCTCGCTTTCGATAACGCCATCAACGAAGCGGCGGCGGCGGAAAAAGGAATCGTTTCGCAAGTGGCGGGCCGAGCCGACATTCTGCTGGTGCCCGATCTTGAAGCCGGCAACATGCTCGCCAAGCAACTGACCTTCATGGCGGGCGCCGAGGCGGCCGGGCTGTTACTCGGCGCGCGCGTACCCATCATTCTGACCAGCCGGGCCGACAGCGAAGAAACACGGCTGGCTTCCTGCGCGCTTGGGGTCCTGGTGGCGCGGGCGAACGCGACACTGACCTCCGGTCGGACGCAAGAACCCGAGGGCAAATAACCGGCCACCGAACCGCTCAGCGCCAAAAGCCACAACCGGGCCGCGATTGAGGAGGATCAAATGATAGAAGGCCACGCGGGGTCTAATCAAACCGAGTTCTCCCGGCAACCGGAGCAGACATGAAAACCAGGATTCTCTCGGCAATCGGTGAGCATGGTTTGCAACCGGCCGCATCGCTGAACGCTGGGCTGGCGGCGAACGACCGCGTGAAATATGCCTTTTCCCTGCTGCAAGTGGCGATCGACCACGCCCGGCACCCCGAACAGCCGGTCGCATCGCTGCGACAGGAGCGCCTCGGCTGCGGCATCGATGACCCGGACCTCGACAACGTCACCGCCGGTGCGCACATGGTCGGAACATCCTGCCATGTCCCGTGCGCCGCTCGCATCTTCGCCTGCATCGCCGACGACATGCGTCTGATGGCGGCCCCTGTGCTTGCCGTCCGGCCCGAGGAATTCGCCGCCCGGCTCGATAAGCTCCTCGGGACGATGCCCTCGACGCAGGACGACCTGCTGGATCCTGCCGCCACCTCGGCAATGATGCAAGCCGGACACGGCGTTTCCGACAGCCTGCACCGGCTGGTCATGGACCTGCACAAGCAACTCAACGCGCTGCAGGCCGCGATGGCCGAGGAGATACTGGACGGCGCCGCGGTCTATAACCTGGCGCTGGCCGACCGGCCCTTCATCGCCGCCTTCATGAACGGGCTCAATCGCACCGCGCCACTGAAATTCACTCACCCGGGCCTGACCACGACGGCCACACGCGCCGCCGGCCGGCTGGTCATCCAGAACGACATCGGCACCACGGACGCGCATGTCATTGTAATCCACGTGCAGGACTTGACTGTTACCGTAACATATACCGACGTTCATCCCGAGCGGTTGGCGTTTTTTCAGGAGATGCTGAAACCCAGCGGTGTAACCTGGGAAGCGCAGCGAACGGCCGTACTGGCCGCCGGGGAGCCGTTCTACCTCGCGACCGGCACCATGACCGCGTCCGATGACGCAGCCTGCCGTTCCTGTCTCGACCTTCTCGGTTCGCGCCTGGTGTTCCTGATCGACTGGAACCGCGCGCGGAAGCAACTCCGGCAGTTCCTGCGCGGACCGGACCGCCAGGCGGTGCTGCTCTGGGCAGCCGAGGCCGATGTCGGCCATCGCGGCTTCCTGGAACTCGGCGGTGCCCGACTGGTCAACCAGGCGATCGAGGCTACCGCGGGCTCCTCGATGCACTTCGGTGACCGGCTGTGCGATGTGCTGGGGGACAAGGAAACGCTGGCGTTCATGCATGTCGTCTTTCAGACCGCGACCGACGGACTTTCGTCCGGCGACTCGCACGCTCTGATCCATGACCGTATCCGGGTCGCGCTCGCCACGCATTTCAGCAATGAGGAACAGCGGCTTCTGCACATCGCCGCTGATCACGCCGGCCTGGTGTTCGAGCTTGCCACCCTCGTGCGGGACGGCATGCGGGCCGGCCCGGATACAGCCGCGAAGCGGATCAGGCGCGCCGGGCGGTTCGAGCATGATGCGGACCAACTGGTGAAGGAAACGCGCGGGATCGTGCGCCGCCGTTCGGATTTCGCAATGTTCCTGTCCATCCTGGAGGCCGCCGATGATGCGGCGGATGAACTCGAGGATGCCGCCTTCCTGATGGACCTCAACACGCTCCAGGGCAAACCGCTGGAGGGCCTGCAGGCGCTTGCCGACCTGCTCGCCGAGACTTCCCAGGAATGGATCAAGGCGCTCGGTCACGCCGGTCAGATCGGCCGGCTGGCGGGCCAGGCGGAGATGGAGGACTTTCTGACGGCGATCGATCGCGTCTCGGCACTGGAGCACCGGGCCGACGATGCGGAACGGGCGTTGACCGTCTCGGCCGTCACACACGCGAAGGATTTTCGTCAACTGCACCTGTTCACCGCAATCGGCGGTAAATTCGAAGCCGCGGCGGACGCGCTGAAGCACGCCAGCCTGATGTTGCGGGACCACGTGCTGGAGGATGTGATCGATGGCTGACCTGGCTCTGATCCTGCCCAACGCCGCCGCACCGAAGGGTGGTCCGGCCGTGTTTGGCAACAAGGCGTGGAACCTGATGCTGATGGCGCAGGCAGGTCTCCCGGTCCCGCCGGCGTTCGTGCTGCCGGTGTCCTCCCGGCGCTGCCGGCGGGTGCTGCTGCAGCAGACACTGACCGAGGGAATTGCCGCGCTGGAGACGGCGACGGGCCTGCGGTTCGGTGCGAGTCGCCGGCCGCTGCTCGTTTCGGTCCGGTCGGGTGCTGCCGTGTCGATGCCAGGCATGATGGAAACCGTTTTGGACGTCGGCCTCAACGTGGAGACCGTCGAGGGACTGATCCGCCTGACCGGCAACCCAAGGCTGGCCTGGGACAGTTTCCGGCGCCTGGTGCAGGGCTACGCCGAGGTGGCGGCGAACCTTCCCACGGCGCCGTTCGATGCGCTGGTTGCCGCCGCGCTGTTGCAGGCCGAGGCGGACAACGAGCAGGAACTCGACCACCGGGACCTGCGGACCCTGACCGAGGCGATGCTCGAATGCTACCGGACGCTGGCCGGCGACAGCTTTCCCGCCGATCCGCATGAACAGCTTGCCGCGGCGACCGAGGCCGTCTTCCGGTCCTGGGATGCCCCGAAAGCCGAGAGCTACCGGCGCATGAACAACATCGGCGGCGACACCGGCACCGCGGTGACGGTTCAGACAATGGTGTTCGGCAATGCCGGCGGCTACTCCGGCGCCGGCGTCGGCTTCACGCGAAACCCGGCGACGGGTGCGCGCGAGTTCTATTTCGATTTCCGTTTCAACGGGCAGGGCGAGGACGTGGTCGCCGGCCGCCAGAAGCTGCGCGACAACGACCGGCTTCGGGTTGGACTGCCGATCGTCTGGGCTCGGCTCAATGACGTCTGCCATGCGTTGGAGGTGCTGTTCGGCGACGCGCAGGACTTCGAGTTCACGGTTCAGTCCGGCACGCTGTTCCTGCTCCAGGCAAGGCGGGCCAAACGGACCGACTGGGCGGCGTTGGCGATCGCCGTGGACATGGTGAACGAAGGTCTGCTGACCCCCGAGCAAGGGCTGGCGCGGCTGAGCGGTATCGACCTGAACACCGTGGTTCGGACCAGCTTCGCGCCGCCGGTCCCCCCGACGCTCGCGGTGGCTCAGGTCGCGAGCATGGGGGTGGCAAGCGGCGCCATCGCGCTGGACCCGGCCGCGGTGCAGCGGCTGGCGGCGGCCGGCACACCGGCCATTCTGGTCCGGCGGGATACCGTGACCTCGGACATCGACGGGATCGCACTGGCAACAGGGATTCTGACCGGCTCGGGCGGCCGGACGTCCCATGCGGCCGTGGTCGCGCGCCAGCTTGGCAAGGTCTGTCTCGTGGCCTGCCCGGATCTGGAGATCGACACGGAACACCGGCAGTGCCGCATCGGCGGCACGCTGCTGAAGGAGGACGGATTCCTGTCGCTGGATGGCAACACCGGGGCGGTTCACGCCGGGCGGCTGGAACCGGTGACTGAAAGGCCGGTCGAGGCGTTGGCGGCTATCGCGGGCTGGCGCCAGGCCGCGGCGGCGTAAGGATGGTTCGAAACCCGTGCAGATCCGCCGGAGTTTGTTACCGCCCACGTAACCATCCCCACATCCGCGAACGTGTCACGACCTCAGGTTTCGCCGTCGTGCCCGGTTGACTGCGCGCGAGGATCTCCATTGCGGTCATCCGGGGGCGAGGCGCCTCGCACAGGTCTTCGGGTTCGGGCGCCGCACGGCCGGGATGACGCACTTCGTCGGCCCGCCAGCAGACCACGAACCAGGATGCGAAGTCGATATCAGTGACGCCCTCGTAGGGTGCGAATCGGCTGACGGTGCCTTTGATCAGGTCGGGTTCGAGCACCTCGATCGTGCCGGCCGGATGTTCGCTGTCCGCCTCGACGACCCATAGCAGAGTATTGGGACCGAGGCGACGCAGCACGTCCAGCAGCGGCTGGATCTGGTCGCGATGCGTCGTGGCCTGCGACTTCCATACCCAGATCTTGTCGCCGGTCCTGATGTCCTCCATCAGCTTGCGGCGGAGGAAGCCCAGCCGGGTCGTTTCACGTACAGTCTGCTCTTCCGGCTCAACGTCGCCCTCGGCGATGCCGGTGTGATACCAGAACTCGTAGACCGACTCGCGCACGATCAGTTCCCGCTGTCCAGGCACGCCATGCGGAAAGACCGTTACGGTGCCAGGTGCGCCAAGCCCGTCGAAGCTGTTTTCCAGTGCCGCCACTAGTTTTTGCAGCCGGAATTCCGGCGGCACATGGAAGCCGTTAAACCGCAAGAGTCCAAGCGGTTCGGCGCCGCCATACCGTTGCACCAGGCCGAATTCACAGTTGTCGCCAAGACTTTCGAAGGCCAGCATCAATTCGTTGATGGGCCGGCTGCCGAGACTTTTAGTAACGACCAGCGAACGATTTGTTTGTCCGGAGACGGAATGGTGTGCGAGGCGGTTCGAGAATTCCGTCAGCCGCCTTGCGACAACGCCCAGATCGACCTCCCATTCTCCCGGCCTGGCAGGTTGGGCGACGGTTTCGAACAGATCGCCCCAGTAATCAACCTGCGCCGCCTGCGCAAGACGGTTGAACGAGGCATTCTGCTGATGCCGCGGCATCCATTCCCACAGCAGCGCGCCGGGCCGGCAGAACAGCACGTCGGTCAGTCCCTGACCGAGCGGGCCGATCACGGCGTCGGCGTTGCGGAACAGATTGATCCGTTCGGCGGTGCCAAGGCGGTCACGCTCGACGATCGTCACGCCGCGGGTGCGCAGCAGGTCGATCACCGCGCTCTCGTTGCGGATCGACCCGTAGTATGGGGTGGCCTCGTGGATGTAGAGGACATTGCCATACGACGATGAGGACGGCACGGCATGGGCGATGCGCCGGGCCGTTTCGAGCGTGCTGAGGCAGACGGCGAAACTGGTGGCGCCGCAAAGGAATTCGGAATATTCGACACGTGGAAGACGGTAACGGATCCCCGCCTGCGGCGTCAGGCGCGGGACGCGGCCGTGGCCCAGCAGGGCAAGCAGTTCGGCCTGCCAGGGTTCCAGAGCAGGCAGTATCAGCCGCACAGCCCGTGTGCGCTTTTGGCGTGACGACCAGTCGATCGCCGGCAGGCATTGCGTCAGCCAGTGCTGATAGCCCCAGTGTGCGTTGTTGTAGCCGAAGATGAGATCTTCGTTACTTGGAAGCCACACTGGTTCCAGCTGATCCGAAAGATACCGGGCGGTATCCGGGGGCTCGAAATATGCGGTCTCGGGGATCGCCTGGCCGTTTCGGAAAAGGATCAAAGAATCCGCGTCCAGTACGATGTTCTCGAGCGTGTAGTTTCGCACGGTGGCGGTGACGCCGAGGGCCTTGAAGCTGAGGCCGCCGGCGTGGCGGGCGAGCGCGTCGCCGAGGGAAATGTCTGAGCGGCCCTGGAAAATGCGCGTTCGCTCAAAGAAATCCGTTGCGACAGCCGCCTGTGAAAGCGACGGGCTGGCAGCATCCTGGGGCAGTTTGGCGGCTAACATATACGCTCTAATAACGGTTCGGCGCCCGCGGGGCATTCATTTTCCAACTCTCATCGGTCCAGCTTCAGGACCTCGCCGGCCAGATAGAGGCTGCCGCAGATCAGGACGCGGCTGGGTGTGCCGGTGCGGGCCAGGGCGCGCAGAGCGTCCACGACGCGGGGACCGGGCCGGGCGACGCCGCCGGATGCGGCGATGATCGCCTCGACCGGCAGGGCCAGGTGCTGACCGGGCTCGCTCACCGCCCAGACGGTGTCCGCCTCCGGCAGCAGCGGGCGAAGGAATTCGGCTGAGTCTTTTGCCTGTTTCATCCCGACGACGAGATGCACCGGCCGGTCCGCCCAGCCACGCAGGTGCTCGCCCAGGACGACGCCGGCGCCGGGGTTGTGGCCGCCGTCAAGCCAAAGCTCCCAGTCAGGCGGCAGCAGATCCTCCAAGCGTCCGTGCAGGCGTTGCAGCCGTGCCGGCCATTCCGTGCGGCTGAGGCCGGCGAGATCGTGCGGCAGGCTGGTGGCGCGCAGGGCGGTTATGGCGATGCCGGCGTTGTCCTGCTGGAACAGGCCGGGCAGTGAGGACGGGGGCGCTTCGATGGTTCCCGCCGGGTCGGTATAGTGCAGGCCGGTTGCCGAAGCAGCGATGTCCCAGTCCCGGCCGCGCAGCCTGACCGCGGTGCCGACGCTGGCGGCATGGTCGAGCAGGACGCGACGGACTTCGCCGGGTTGCGCGCCGATCGCCACCATGACGTTCGGCTTCATGATGCCGGCTTTCTCGCCGGCGATGAGGTCGACCGATGGCCCCAGCATTTCGCGGTGGTCGAGGGAAATCGAGGTGATGGCGCAGACAGCCGGCGCGTCGATGACGTTGGTGGCATCGCCTCGGCCGCCAAGCCCGACCTCCAGCACGCACAGATCGGCCGGGGTTTCGGCGAACAGGTCGAAGGCGGTAGCGGTGATGACCTCGAAAACGGTGATCGGGGCGTCGTCGTTGATCCGCTCGATGCGCTCCATCGCGGCGATCAGTTGATCGTCCGACGCGAGTGCGCCGGCGACGCGGATGCGTTCATTGAAGCGCACGAGATGCGGCGACGTATAGACATGCACGCGCAGCCCGGCGGCTTCGGCCATCGCCCGGATGAAGGCGCAGGTGCTGCCTTTGCCGTTGGTGCCCGCGACGTGGATGATCGGGGGCAGCCGCTTTTCCGGATGGTCCAGACGGGCGAGCAGGACGCGCAGCCGGTCCAGGCTGAGGTCGATCAGCCTGGGATGCAGACGTTCGAGGCGGGTTGCAATCTGTTCGACAGCGTCGGTCACGCGGCGGCCTGGTGGTCCTTCTGGGTCAGCAGCCCGATGATCCGGCCCAGCAGCGCTTTCATTTCGGTGCGTTTCACCACCATGTCGATGATGCCGTGCTCCAGCAGGTATTCGGCGCGCTGGAAGCCCTCGGGGAGAATTTCGCGGACGGTCTGCTCGATGACGCGGGCGCCGGCGAAGCCTATGAGGGCGCCCGGTTCGGCGATCTGGATATCGCCGAGCATGGCGAAGGAGGCGGTGACTCCGCCGGTGGTGGGATCGGTCAGGACAACGATGAACGGCAGGCCGGCGTCCTTGACGATCCGTGTGGCGATGACGGTGCGCGGCATTTGCATCAGACTGATCGCGCCCTCCTGCATGCGGGCGCCGCCGGATGCGGTGAAGACGATCAGCGGCACTTGCTGCAGCACCGCGAGGCGAGCGGAGGCGATGATCGCGTCACCCACCGCCGCACCCATGGAGCCGCCGATGAAGTCGAACTCCATGACCGCGACGACCGCCTTCTGGCCCTCGATCGTGCCATGGGCGACGGTGATGGCGTCGTCGGTGTGGGTCTTCTCGCGGGCTTCCTTCAGCCGGTCGGCGTAGCGCTTGGTGTCGCGGAAGCGCAGCGGGTCGGCGACGGGTTTGGGAAGCTCGATCCTTGTGTAGGCGTTCTCGTCGAAGGTCCAGTCCAGCCGTTCGGTGGACGTGGCGCGCATGTGGTGGCCGCAATGGGGGCACACCTTCTGGCTTGTCGCGAGATCGCGGTGGAAGATCATCTGCTGGCACGCCGGGCACTGGTGCCACAGGTTGTCCGGCAGGGATGACCGGGTGAAGAGGGTGCGGATCTTGGGACGGACGTATTCGGTGAGCCAGCTCATGGGGCGTGGATAGACCTGGATCCGGAGGCGGGCAAGGCTGGGTCAGGCCATGTCATGGGTGTCGCCTCCAGGGTTCCGCACTGGCGAGCCAGGCGGTCAACCTGACCGATGGCGGGTAGATGCGTTGGCGGGCCGCGGTGGAGAAAACAGTTCACCATGCCAAGACTGGTCACCATGCCTGTGTTGCGTGTGGTGCTCGCACCGATGAGGCCAGCCCGCGGACCTGATCGAGGACCTTTTCGACGGCGCCCGGCCGGGCTTTGCCGTCGGGGTCAAGGTTGGCCTCGAGCGTTTCGATCAGCGCCGAGGCGACCACCGCGGCGTCGGCGACACCCGCGGCTGTGGCAGCCTGTTTCGGCGTTCGGACGCCGAAACCGATGGCGATCGGCAAATCGGTGGCGCGCCTGATGCGGGGGATGGCGGTTTGCAGATGTTCGGCGGTGGCGCTTGTGGTGCCGGTGATGCCGGTGATGCTGACATAATAGACGAAGCCGGAACTGCCGTTCAAAACGTGGGGCAGGCGTTTGTCGTCCGTGGTGGGGGCGATCAGGCGGATGAAGTCGAGGCCGTTGGCGTTGCTGTAGGGAAGGAGGAGGTCGGCTTCCTCGGTGGGGAGGTCGACGATGATGAGGCCATCCACGCCGGCGGCGGCGGCGTCGGTGCAGAAACGTTCAGGGCCGTAGGAGAGGATCGGATTCAGGTAGCCCATCAGCACGATCGGGGTCTGGTCGTCGTTTTGGCGAAAGTCGCGGACCATGGTCAGGACGTGGGCGACTTTCACGCCTGCGGCGAGGCCGCGTTTGCCGGCGGCCTGGATGATCGGACCGTCGGCCATGGGATCGGTGAAGGGCATGCCGATTTCGATCAGGTCGGCGCCGGCCTCGGGCATGCCGCGAAGCAGCGCCATGGAGGTGGCATGGTCGGGGTCCCAGGCTTCGAGGAACGGGATCAGGGCGCCGCGTTTCTGCTGTTTGAGCTCGGCAAACTTTGCGGCGATACGTCCCACTGGCCGTCCCACTGGCCGGCTCACAGCTTGACGCCCAGGTGTTCGGCAACCGCAAAAATATCTTTGTCGCCTCGGCCGCAGAGGTTCATCAGGATGATTTGTTCCGCATCCATGGTCGGGGCGAGTTTCATCACATGGGCCAGGGCGTGGGCAGGTTCGAGTGCGGGAATGATTCCTTCCGTGCGGGTGCAGAGCTGGAATGCGGTCAAGGCTTCCTGGTCTGTCGCAGAAACATATTCGACGCGGCCGATGTCGTGCAGCCAGGCATGTTCGGGGCCGATGCCGGGGTAGTCCAGGCCGGCACTGATGCTGTGCGCCTCGATGATCTGGCCGTCGTCGTCCTGTAGCAGGTAGGTTC
>JBEKLE010000170.1:0-14616 GCA_050010355.1 Rhodopila sp.
CTCCCGCTGCAGTTGCATGCTGATCATCGACGACGCGGTCTGGATCGTCGGTTTCAAGCGCGGAACGCCGTATCGGCTGTGAAAACCGGACGCACCCCTCACTCTGATCTCACGGATGTCCGGCTCCGGCGATTGGGGGCCGCTCAACGAGGCGTCTCTCCGGCGTGAAGCCGGCGACCTGCGGGAGGCCATCTTGCTGCACGGCTACTCGACGGGCGTGCATCTCGTCACTTGGATCGCCCCGAACATTCCGGCGGCCTCTTCCCTAAACTGCGCGATGGAGGCTGCATTCTGGTGCGCCTCGAATGCGGTGTCGTCTCGATAGACTTCGTACACGAGCAAGTTTGCATCATCGTCGCGAGGCACCAGGACCTCGAACTTCAGGGTCCCAGGTTCATCCTCCAAGGCACGAGCTCCGTGCGCCTTGAGCAAGGGCAGGAGCTGATCCCTCCGTCCGGCTAAACTTCAAATGTCGCGATAAGTGCAAGTTTGGCCAAGGCTGCTTCCTCCTTGTTCCCTGTCGGCGTGATCAGTCCTTGAAGACCCACCGCGATTTACCCTGAAGGCAGCGCTGCGATCAGCTCGCTCGTCTTGACGATGGCATGGGCATAGGTCGGACCGTTCAATTCGTGCGCGGCATGCATCATCTCGTGGCTGAAAGCCGCCGTTGCGTCACGAACCAAGGTGACGTGATATCCAAGCTCCTGTGCATAGCGACCGGTCGTCTCGGTACAGGTGTTGGCCAGCAGCCCAATCAGGATCACGTGGCTGATGCCATGCTGCTTCAGCAACAGATCGAGGTCAGTGTTCGCGAACCCACTTGAGCCCCAGTGCTCCTTGACCACGGTATCGCCGGCCCGCGGAGCAAAGTCCGGATGCCACTCCCCGCCCCAGTCGCCGCGCGCGAACGTATGCCGCTGCATGACGGCAAGCTGGGTTGGGCTGGGATGGCGCCAGGTTTCATAGTCGCCCAGCTCCCAGCGGCGATGAGGCACGATGAAAACCCTGATGCCGGCTTGGCGAACGGCGCTGTTGATGGCCCTCAGATTGTCAAGCAGCCCGACCGCGTTCGCGACATCCTTGACCCGCGGCCAGATTTTTCCGCCTTCCGAAAGAAAGTCGTTGTAGGGATCGATAAACAGCAGCGCCGTCGTTGACTTGTCATAGCTCTGCGCAGTCATGATGATTCCTGCCTCAGCACGGTTGCCCGCTCAGCTTTTCCTCGCACCCCGCTCGATACCGGCTCCTCAGCTCGGCTGACGCAGCGAACCGAAGGCGGCGCGCAGTTCAGCGCTGAATACCTCAGGCTGTTCCCATGCCGCGAAGTGACCGCCTTTGTCGGCCTCGTGGAAGTAAATCAGCTTGTGGTAGGCCCGTTCCGTCCAGCTTCGCGGCGCCTGAAAACTCTCGCCCGGAAAGACGGTCACCGCCGCCGGGATGGCGACGTTGGCCGGCAGGTAAAGGTTGATCTTGTTTTCCCAGTACAGGCGTGCCGAGGAAATCGCTGAATTGGTCAACCAGTAGAGCGTGATATTGTCGAGCACGTCGTCGCGCGTGAGATCGCCTGCGGAGTGGCCATTGATCGTACGCCCGAGCACCGCAGAGGTCATCGCTGCCGCCGGCTGTGCATAGCCGTCACCATGATCAAGCAGCCAGGCAGCAAGGCCAGCAGGCGAATCCGCCAGTCCGGACAGCGTTTGCGGTCGCGTCCCCATGATCTGCGCGTAGGCGCGTCGCTTGGAAAATGACAGATTGAGCTGCTCGAAGGCGCGTGTTTCGTCGGCAGACAGACCGGCCGGCGGCGGATCCCCGCACTGGAGCGCCTTCACGATCTCGGGCGGAACGACACCGGGCAGGTTGACGTGAATGCCAAGCAATTCCGGCGGTGCCAGCTTGCCCATTTCGTTCGACACGGGCGAACCCCAGTCGCCGCCTTGGGCCACATATCGCGTGTAGCCAAGCCGTTTCATCAGCACGATCCACGCGCGCGCGATGTGCGGGGGATCCCAGCCGGTCGATGTCGGCTTGCCCGAAAACCCGTAGCCCGGCATTGACGGAATCACCAGATGGAACGCATCCGACGCGCTGCCGCCATGGGCCATGGGATCGCTCAGGGGATCGATGATCTTCAGTTGCTCGATGACCGAGCCTGGCCATCCGTGCGTGACGATCAGCGGCAAGGCATTGTCGTGTTTCGAGCGCACGTGAATGAAATGGATGTCCAGCCCGTCGATCTCGACAAGAAAGTTCGGCAGGGCATTGAGCTGCGCCTCGACCTTCCGCCAGTCGTAGTCCGTCTGCCAGTAGCGCACGAGGCCTTGCAGGGTCGTCAGCGGCACGCCCTGGGAGTCATCCGCGACGGTCTCCCTCTCGGGCCACCGTGTGGCCGCCAGGCGGCGGCGCAGGTCGACCAGCGCCTCGTCCGAAAAGCTGATGCGGAATGGCCGGATTGCGCCGTCTTCGGTCTCCGCGCCAGCAGCCGTGGGTAGCAAGCTGGAGGCAGCCGCGGCGGTTGTGGCGGCGAGCAGGCTGCGCCGGTCCGGCGCAAGCGGTGTTGACGACATGACGAATTCCCCGAGTGAATTCCGCGCCTCATCGTTCAGCCGGGAATTTAGCGCGTGCGCATGTCTTCTGCTAGCACTTTTCATTCATCGTTACGATGCGCGGAAGTCAACGTTCAACCGCACGCCGGCGAGACCGCAAACCGGGCAATGGTCCCGCCATGGCGATGGCGGGGCGGCGACGGACAAGAGGCAGCGCTTGCCGGCAGGTTTGGCGCCTGCGATACTCTCCGGCGACAAAGCAGCTGCCGGCACGGACATTCAGCGATAGCCCTGGGGGAGACGACGATGGACCCGAAGACAACGGCCGTTGTTCTGATCGAATATCAGAACGACTTCACCAGCGAAGGCGGCACGCTGCATCAGGCAGTGAAGCCGGTCATGGACAGCACGAACATGCTGCCCAACACCATCGAAACCGTCGAGAAAGCCAGATCGCTCGGCGCCGCCATCATCTTCGCGCCGATCACCTTCACCGACGACTACCATGAACTAAGCCCGGAGCCGTACGGCATCCTCAAGGGCGTCGTCGATTCCAAGTCCTTCCGCAAGGGCACGTGGGGCGCCGAGATCGTCGACTCGCTGGCGCCGCAGCCGCAGGACATCGTCATCGAGGGTAAGCGCGGGCTCTGCGGATTCGCCAGCACCAATCTCGACTTCATCCTGCGCAGCCGCGGCATCACCAACGTCGTGCTGGGCGGCTTCCTGACCAATTGCTGCGTCGAGTCGACGATGCGCACCGCGTACGAAAAGGGCTACAGTGTCGTGACGCTGACCGATTGCACCGCGGCGTTGAGCGAGGAGGAGCAGCGGCTCGCGGTCGAGAAGAACTATCCGATGTTCTCGCGCCCGCTGTCCCACGCCGAATTCCTCGAACAGCTCTCGGGCGAGGACGTGGCCTGAGGCCGGCCGGCGCCTTGCCGGACCCGCTCTGTCCCTGACCGGTACCGTGTAGTCGGGGCGGAAGGCCCAGTCATACCGGCGCATGTACAGCGCGATGATCGCTCGCGCCGCGCGAAACCTGTACCTTTTGCAAGCCCGCTACAGCTAGTAACGAGGTCGCTAAATTTTGGCTATCCCTGTGGTCGGGTTGTCAAATAGCCCCTCGTTTTCATATAGCCGGTAACTGCCTTGCCACCCGGCAGTAAGCTTATGACATCACCATCCATCTTCACTAGCTCATTGCTTTGCAAGAAACCAAGCCATCCTTCAAAAGAGTACCGCGCATAAGTATCCGGATGAACTTGAGTTGCCGCTAAATAGAATCTTGATATCTCCTCTCTCGTGCCTCTGCTATTATTTGCCCCTAGGTAAATGAGCGCATCGATTTGACTGCCAAACATGAACCTCGATGCACGCTCAAGATAGACCGCAGATTGAAAGTCAATTAATAGATGTTTGAGAGCACGCTCTTTGTTTGCATCGAACGCAGGAAGAATAGACGGCAACATCGTGGTGTCGATGTAAGTCGCAATTTCCGCCGCAAGCTCCTTGAATGGAGCTTCAAATCGATCAGCTGAGTTCGGAACAATTGGGAGAGCTTCAGCGAGATAGGCAGATGCATTGCTCATAGACGGTTGTGGCGGGAGACTATGAGTGTCAACTCCGCTGTATTGCTTTGCTAGCCCGAGCATCTTTCTCACTAAGGTTGTCGCTCTTGAGGTCACGGCCAAGGCCGTGCGGTGAATTCTTTCCTTTGTTCGGAGAATAGCCGACTTCAGCCACCAATGTTCTGTTGAGATATTTCTTAAATCTCGCCATAAATCGTTCCCGATCCTAACGGCATCGTCCCACATCATAAGGTCAGCGCGAATAATCGCGGCCTGGATTTTAGGCTCTTTGAATACACCCTTGGATAGATTCACAATATCAATGCGAATTCCTCTCATGTGATGATAGAATGTGGCAATTCTCTCCGGTATATTATTGGGCAGCAAGCCGATACGTTCCGCCTGGCTTTTTACAACCGGATCGTTCTGACTTGGATCTCCTCCCGTGATATCGGGCCAATTGACTATCTGCCCAGCTTCGAGGTTTGCCAATAGCAACGCAAACTGTCTGGCGTGTTCTCGCTTCTGGGAGATATGTATAATAGAAAAAATCTCGCCAGCCAGTGCCGAAGCCACCCCTTGAAGGTCTCGATGTCGTTTATACGACTCAAGCAAGATACCGGAAAAGACAACGGATATCAGCGCGACTAAGACGGTCGCTGTTATTTGACCAAGAATCTCGTATCCACTCACTCTGCCAGCCCGGAAATCGTGCTGTGCGAGACGTCGAAATTTTTTGCGATGTCGCGCATCGGCTCGCCAGCCTCGCGGCGGCGTAGGGCCTCCTTCATCTGGTGCGGCGTCATCTTCGGCTTGCGTCCCATTTTCACACCAAGCGCCACGGCGCGCGCTCTTCCTTTTCCGGTGCGAGTTCGTATCAGATCGCGTTCGATTCAGCAAGCCCGCCGAGCACGGTTAGCATCAGCGCCCATGTGAGGTCGTGGTGTCGGCCCAGGTGTCGCCAAAGGATCGGACCCGGCCTTTTGGCCGGCAATTGTGCCTAGGGTGTTCAACAGGTCGCGGGTGGATCGCGCCAGGCGGTCGAGCCGCGTCGCCATCAATCAGTGGCTCAGCATCGCAGCGTGAGTTTCAACGACGTGCTTCCGGCCTGAGCTGCATAATGATTGGGGGCGACCCACCTTTCAGCTTGGCCAGCGCGAGACCGTGAACGGCCCGCACCGTGTGTGCCGCCACAATCGCAGCGTCGGAGAAAGTCGGGCGCCCGCACCGTGCCCGCCAGCCGCCAACCACGGCCGGCCACCCGCGCCGGCGGCCGATTACCGATCTTGCACCCCCCTCTTGCAAAACCCGAACACCTCCCCACATCAACAACCATTTAGAACATAACATGAACATAACGCATATGACCCAGCCCGCTCCAAACACCATCCCGCCAGACCACACCCCACCCTACAACCGGGACGCCATCTTCCACGAAGACGGCCCCTTCAACCCCAGCTTCATCGACGAAGCACTTCGCACCCTGATGCGCGCCCTGCCGCTCGACCCGGCCGAACCGCGCGGCTCGTCATACCGGCGTATGCACAGCGCCATGACCGCCCTCTCCGCTCTCCATGCCCGCGACGAAATCGAGGTCATGCTCGGTGTCCAGGCCCTCTCCGCCTACCACGCCGCGTCTGCCTGCTGGCGCATCGGCATGAACCTCCGCCAGCCAAACGGTGACAGCACCCGCCATATCACCACTGCCGCCTCCGCCGCCCGCACCTTCGATTCCATGCTCCGAGCCCTGGAACGCCGCCAGGTCAAGCCGCTTGCCGTCCCCGTCGGCCGCCCCGCGCCGCGCGCGTGGCCCGAACCGACCCCGGTAAGCGATGGTCTTAAGCTCGAAGAACGTTGCCGCCGCGGCGAAACCGACCCCAAAGCCCCCAACGCAGCCGAACCGCAGATCGTCTGGACGCCCCAGGATATCGCGGCCGCCGACGTCTTCATTGAACGCGAGCGCGTCGAGAAGGAAAACGAAGGCCTCGACATCGCCAACACCGAAGGCATCCTCCCCGGCGGCGGCATGATCCTGCCGGAAAGCCCCACACCCCAGCAGAAAGCCTACATGGGCCGCCGCCTCGCCCTGATGTACAAGCGCGAATACGACGAAAGCCTCCGCAAGGGCATCAAGCAATACCCGAAGATCCGCGGCATCCGCCCAGGTGACCTGATCCCGTGACGGCATCGTTCACGGACCCCCTGCCCCAGTGCCGAGGCGTCATCGCCCGGACCCTCAAACACCAATTTGCGGACAGGCCGGTATGACCGAACCCACCCCCGGCCTCCCGCCCAGTCATCTGCCCGGTCACATGATGGAGTTAATCCTCGGGATCTTGGCACCCCTCCTGATGGCCGGCAGCATAACCGACCTCCAGTGCGCCCGCCTCGCCGCGGCTGAGGCCATCGCCGCCTACAACGCCACCGGGCCAAACCAGCTCATCACCACCGGCCAGATCCTCGCCTTCGCATTCACCGCCCTGGACAACCTGCGCCTCTCCATGGCGCCGGATCTCTCGCTGTCGATGAAGCTGAAACTCCGAGGCAACGCCAACGCCCTGAACCGCTCGGCCGCCGCCAACACCAAACTGTTGGAAAAGGCCCGCCAGGACACACGGCCAGAGGAACCCAGCATCGCAGAGCGTGCCGCGACGGCCCAATGGGAGGACATGGAACCCGCTCACGACACCGCGACCGATCCCCGAGGTGGAAGCCCGGCGGCGGGCCGCGTGCCGCAGGCGTTCGTCGCCAATGCGCCGTGCCAGCCGGCCGGCACCCAGCCCGCCTGCCACCAGGGCGAGGCGACCCCGGCCACCCCGCCACCGGCCACGACCGAGCAGCGAAACAGCCTGCTCTGGGCCAACGCCATGAAAGCCCGAGCCGGGAAGCTTCGGGCAACCGTCGCGCATGTCCCTCCGGCCGAGCGAAAAGCCAACCTGCTATGGGCGGATGTCCTGACGGGCGTAGCAACCGATCTGGCGCTCGGGAAATCCCCTGTCGCCGGTCCCGGCACAACCCGATCAGAGCTGATGCGAACCACCCTGATGGCCAGCGGCACCACCTTCCCGGCCCACCTCGTCAAGCGCAAAAAGCACTGAACCCCGCAACAGCCCTGACAGAGAATGCTGCACCCGGCCGAGCCAAACCGCCGCTACCCGTACACCACCGCCCGCTCCCCCCGCGTCATCCGCTCCACCAGCGGAGACCCCGTCATACTGGAAGCCACCGCCTCCGCCACCCTGATCCCGTCCACGCCGGCCGACATGATCCCGCCCGCATACCCGGCACCCTCCCCCGCCGGAAACAGGCCCCTCGTGTTCTGACTGTGCCCGTCGGCGCCGCGCACAATGCGGATGGGCGAGGATGTCCGCGTCTCCACCCCGGTCAGCACCGCGTCGTGCATGGCGAACCCGGGGATGTCGCGGGCAAACTGTCCCAAAGCCTCGCGAATCGCCTCGATCGCGAATCCCGGCAGACATGCCCCCAGATCGGCGGGAACGACGCCCGGCCGATACGACGGCACGACCGACCCCAGCGCAGCCGACGCCCGTCCGGCCAGCAGATCGCCAACAAGCTGGGCCGGAGCGGCATACTTGCTGCCGCCGGCAAGGTACGCCGCGCGCTCCCATCGCTGCTGGAATCCGATGCCGGCCAACGGGTCGCCCGGGAAATCCTCCGGCGTGACGCCGACGACGATGCCCGCGTTCGCGTTGAATTCGGCCCGGGAATACTGACTCATGCCATTGGTCGCGACGCAGCCGGTTTCACTGGTCGCCGCCACCACCCGCCCGCCGGGACACATGCAGAAGCTGTATACCGAACGGCCGTTCCCGGCGTGGTGCACCAGCTTGTAGTCGGCGGGACCCAGCATCGGATGGCCGGCAAAGCCGCCGAACCGAGCCCGGTCGATCAGCGACTGCGGGTGCTCGATGCGCGCCCCGATCGAGAACGGTTTGGCCGTGATGTGCACGCCCCGCCGGTGCAGCATCGCAAACGTGTCCCGGGCACTGTGGCCGATCGCCAGCACGACATGGTCAGCGTCGATCTCCTCCCCGCCGGCCAGAACAAGGCCGCGAATATGGCGGTTGGCGTCCAGATTGATGTCCTCGACGCGCGCTTGGAAACGGTACTCCCCGCCCAGGGCTTCGATCCTGGCTCGAATGCCCTCCACCACGGTCACCAGCCGAAACGTGCCGATATGCGGCTTGCTGCTGATCAGAATCTCATCCGGCGCGCCGGCCTCGACGAACGCGGTCAGCAGTTTGCGCGTCAAATGGCGGGGGTCCTTGATGCCGGAGTACAGCTTGCCGTCCGAGAACGTGCCGGCGCCGCCCTCGCCGAACTGCACATTGGATTCCGGATCGAGGATACCGCGGCGCCAGAACCCCCAGGTGTCGCGGGTGCGCTCGCGAACCAGCTTGCCGCGCTCGAGGATGAGCGGCCGAAAGCCCATCTGCGCCAGCGTCAGCGCCGCCATCAGGCCGCACGGTCCGGTGCCGATAACCACAGGCCGGACGGCGGGCGCGGCGCCACGGATTGGCAACCGGTACCGGGTATCCGGGGTCGGCCGCAGCCGCAAGTTCGTGGCGTGGCGGGCAAGAACACCGGCCTCGTCGCGGACTTCGATGTCGACGGCGTAGACGAGACTGATCGCCGACCGCCGCCGCGCGTCATAGCCCCGGCGGGCGACGGACAGACTGATCAGATCATCAGGGGCGATGCCGAGATGGGCCAGCACCGCGGCGCGGATCGCATCGGCCGGGTGGTCAAGGGGAAGTTTCAGTTCCGTCAGCCGGAGCATGGGATACGCTGTCGCCCGAACCGGACCGGCGCATCCGCCGCTACGGACCGTCGGGCGGTGACTGTACACGAAGCCGCCATAAAAGCCCCGCGGCGCCGGCCGCACACCGCGCCCCGATCAGCACCGGGCAGCCACCGATGACGAAAATCCGCCTATCCGCCCAGCCGGTTCTCCCCCGGCCTGTTGCCAAGCGTCCGCGCCCAGCCGTGCGGATCCGGAGCGGTGCCATACTGGACGCCGACGATGGTATCATACAGCTTCTGCGTCAGCGCCCCGGTCCGCCCACCGTTGATGATATAGCGCTCGCCCTTGTAGCCGAGTTCCCCCACCGGAGAGATCACCGCGGCGGTTCCCGTCCCCCACATCTCCAGCGTGCCGGCGCGGGCCGCCGCAAGCACGTCATCGATCGCGATTGGGCGTTCCGCCACGAGCAGGCCCCAGTCGCGCAACAGCGTCAGCACCGAATCGCGGGTAATGCCGGCCAGGATGGCGCCGTTGAGCGGCGGCGTGATCACCTCGTCGCCGATCTTCAGCATGATGTTCATCGTGCCGACCTCATCCAGGTATTTGTGCTCGACTCCGTCCAGCCAAAGCACCTGGGTGTAGCCGGCCTTCTGCGCTTCCTCCGCCCCGAACAGCGACGCCGCGTAATTCCCCGCCGTCTTGGCCGCCCCCAGGCCGCCCTTCACCGCACGTACGTAAGTGTCCGAGGCCAGAATGCTGACCGGGTTCATGCCTTCCTTATAATACGCGCCGACCGGCCCGACGATCACGTAGTACAAGTAGCTGTGCGACGGATGCACGCCCAGGAACGTCTCGGTGGCGATGACGGTGGGGCGGATATACAGCGACGTCCCCGGCAAAGACGGCACCCAGCGCTGATCGACCTCCACCAGCGTCCGGATCGACTCCTCGACCATGCCGGGGTCCAGTTCCGGGATGCAGAGGTAATGCGCCGAACGGTTCAGCCGGCGGGCGTGGTCGCCGAGGCGGAACAGCCGGATCTGCCCGTCGGAGCCGCGGAACGCCTTCAGCCCGTCGAAAATCCCCTGACCGTAGTGCAGCACGCAGGTCGCGGGGTCCAGGGTGAACGGCGCGTACGGCTCGATCCGAGGGTTATGCCAGCCCTTCCCGGTCTCATAGTTCATCAGGAACATATGGTCGGAAAACACTCGTCCGAACGCCAGCGTCTCGTCGGCGGGAGGCTGCCGCGGGCTGGCGGTCCGGGTGATGGCGATCTGGTTCACGTGTGTCTCGTTGTCTGTAGGGGACGTCTTTTGCCAGGGCAGACTACGGTATCATGAAAGCGAAGGCCAATGCAGGTTGTGCCCGCCGCGCAAGTTTCGCCCCCGGACAGGCCTGCCGCGTCGCGGTCCCCACCGGTGCCGCCGGGCTAAGCGTCCGTCCGCGAAGTCTGGCGGCGGAGGGCGAGGGAGGGATTTTCGTCGCTGGGAAGAAGGCGACGCAGTCACGATGCGGGAACATCGTGACAAGTCGCCGACGCTCCCGGCGGCGGAAAGCACCGCCGGACCGACCCGCGAGACTTTTCGGACGGACACTAAAGGTCCGGAAAATCCAGCAGCCAGGGTTCGGCCAGGCCCAGGCCGCGCACCCTGATCCCGTTCGGCAGTGTCGCCTCGTAGGACTGATGGTGATGACCATGCACGATCAGGCGCGCCCCGCACGCCTGCGCGAGAGCATCGATCGCCGCGAAGCCGTGCGGATGGCTCGACGGTGCCTCGTGCGTCACCAGGATGTCGCAGCGTTCGCCGGCCAGACGGTCGAAATCCTCGGGGAAGACCGTGTCGCGATGGAATAACGGCAGTCCGCCACGCCACGGTTCATCCGGGCGCAGGGCAGCCTGGAAGGCGGCGCGGGTCCGGTGCGACGGCGGTCCGTCGTTCGGCTGCCAGACCCTCGGCTTGAACACACCCGGCAGACCGGCGATGCGCAGGCCTCCGATCGAGGTGACACGCAGTCCGAGGTCGCCGGCATGGCAGGTCAGGTTGTCGTACGCAGCCTCGGTTTGGGTGTCATGGTTGCCAAGGATCCAGCGCACGTCCCAGCCGCGCTCGATCGCCGGGGCCAGCAGCTGCGACAACGGCGCGGTGCAATCGCAGTCGCCGGCCAGAATCAGCGTGCCAACCGGCAGAACCAGGCAGGCTCGGAGGATCGGTGCAAAATTCCCGTGCGGGTCGCCGGCGAACAGGATCTCCGGTTCAGGCAATCGGGGCTCCCGGCCAGGCCGGTATCGGACCCTCATCGTGGCCGACGGTCCGCCGTTCCGGCGGCAGGCCGTTCGGTCCGATGGTCCGCGACGGGGCCCTGATCACGGTGGACGCCGGCCTGTTGGCAGGGTTCATCGCCGGCCCTGTCCTGCACGGTGTGAACGCGTGCTCATGAGCTCCTCTACACAAGCCGGACGGCGTATTCACGCGGCCGGGTACTTGCGGCATCCACAATACATCTTTGGTTCCGCCGGCTCCAAGGCTGAAAGGCAACCGCCCAGGCTGCGTTTCGGGCGTTCCCTCGCGGGTTGTAACGCGCTCATAGCCGATTGTAACGCGCGCACAGCCGAGGCCGCGGATTTCAGGGTCAATTCGGTACCGGTTGATAGTGCTGCCGATCATATTTTCCCAGTTGACAAAGGGTCCGATCATATTTTCCCAGGTTTGAACGGGGGCCCGATTGTATCTTTCCCCAATTGAGCGTGGTGGCGATCCCATTCGTCCGGTTACGTACCGTTACAATCAACTTACAAAGGGTCAACCAGTTGGCCAGAAAAATGGATTAATCATGTTTACTGACACGACTTCGCGAAGAGTCGCGCAAATTGGTCGCTTTGCCTCACAGTAACGAAACCGGCATTGGACGAGGGGCCGCAACTTTCCTACCGTTGTATGCATGTATTCCGAAAATAAGCCTTTGACGGCGATTCGCGGCTTCGCGGCGCTGTGGGTTGTCAGTGTTCACCTGGAAATGGCTTGGTCTTTCCCGGTCGGAGCACACGGTCACGCCGCGCTGATGATGGGGCGTGTCGCGGTCGATGGATTTTTCGTGCTGAGCGGGTTTATCCTTACATTTGTATATCCGGATTTGACCGGTCCTGGCACCGGAGATTTTGCACTGCGGCGTATCTGCCGGATCTATCCGCTGCATCTTTGTATCATCACCGTGCTGGGACTGGCCGCACTGTATACGGCGCTACACAGCGGCAAAGCGCACCCCTGGCAGAGCTTTTTGCCGACGGTGCTGCTGGTGCAGCCCTATCTGGGCATTGAGTCGCTGTGGAATGGGACAAGCTGGTCGCTGGGTGTGGAGTTGCTTTGTTACATATTCTTTCCACTGATCAACACTGCGATTCGTCTGGTCAAACGGCCTGGGCTGATGGCCGCTGTGGTCACATGAGGCCCAGGGGCGGTATTCCGTGCGCTCGCCGGATTTACTTTGGGCTGCGCGCTCGCGCGACTGTTCATGTGTGAGCCAGCCGCGTTCGCCAAGTACAGCGCAGTGCTGCAGGTTGCCGCACTTGGTGGGCTGGCGGTGTCGGTCTACACCGACCAAGTAATCGGCTCAGCGCTGTCGGCAGCCGTGCTGATCGCTGCAATCGCATCGACGACCGGTCCGATTGCGCGCTTTCTCTCTGCGCGGGTATCGGTTTGGCTGGGCCGGAACTCATTCTCGATCTACCTGTTGGGATCGTTGCGGTTTGTTATAGCCGGCGTCTACTTGGCGGTGTTGTTGGCAATGTCCGAGCTGACCTATAATTTGATTGAGCGTCCCGGCCGGCGCCTGCCCCGCTTGCTCATCCACCGCACAACCCCTGCGATGGCTCATGGCAGCACGTAGAATTCAGCCGTCGCCGGCCTGTCGCGCATCGTCGGCGACGGCTACAGCGTCAAACGCGTTCTCGTTCCGTGGCGCACCGGCTCCGCCATGCCCTGCGGACCGGCGAATGAAGCGTTTGAGCCCGGCCAGGTTTCAGCGATGATGACCGCCTCAGGCGCCGGGTTTCGCGGTGAGGACTTTCCTATGTCAGCTTCCGCTTCACAGATCGAATGTGTCGGTCCAGGTCTGTTCGGCCGCTGCACCGTTATAGACCGCCCGTTCGGCGAAGCAGAACCCGTGATGCGTGCCCTCGAACACTTTTGTGGTGCTGGCGACATCGGTTTTCGCCAGGCTTTCTTTCCCGCAGGTCGGGGATCACATTGGCGGGAACCGATTGGTCGTGTTCCGCAAAGGCGTAGTATATTTGCCCGTTACGAGCGGTAACAGAAGATGCGACGAGTCCGCCTTGTCGGTGACGATATTGACCCCGTACAGTGAAGCCGCGGCCTTGATGCGATGCGGGAACCTGGCTGCGACCGTGATTATGTAGCAACCGCTCATGCAATGACCGAGACAGCCAACGGGACCAAACCTGGCTTTTTCATTCGCATCGAACCAGGCGATCATCGGCGCGGTGTCGTCGGTGACCAGGGCGTTGGTGATGCTGTTCATCGAGGCTCGGATCACAGCCGACATTGCATCGTCCCCGCGCGGGATATCGAAGCGGACAGTTCCCAGCCCGTAATAAATGTCCGGAAGCAGGCAGAAATATCCGTGCTTGGCGATCCGGCGCGCCATGTTGCGCGGCTCCTCCCGGGTGCCGGGTGCGTCCATGTAGAAAATGACCGGCGGATACGGCCCCGCCCCATCCGGGTACGCGGCGAACGCCGGCATCCGGCCGTGCTTGGTCGTAACGATTACGTCCTGTTCGAACATCTTACCCATCCCCAATCCAGGCCCAGTCACTGTCATGCGGTCGCCCCCGATTTGCCCCTCGATTTGCAAGACCATGCCGCGTGGTGTTAGGACCAAACGATGGGAGACAATGCCAAAATGAGAATGCAATGCACCACGCGGCACTGATCGACAGTGTGCTGGCTTCGGCCGTCAGCGACGGGAAGATCGCAGGCCTCGTCGCCGCGGCAGCCGATAGGGATGGTCAGGTGTATCTGGCGGCGTTCGGTCGCCGGAACGTGTCTTTGCCGCAGCGGATGACAGCGGATTCGGTGTTCCGCATCGCTTCCATGACCAAGGCGATCACCGCCACCGCCGCGATGCAGTTGACCGAGCAAGGCAAGCTCTCGCTGGATCAGCCGGCCAAGGAGGTGCTGCCGTTCCTGAACGACACCAAGGTTCTGCTCGGTTTTGACTCGAACGACATCCCGATCACGCGGGCCCCGCGGAAGCAGATCACGCTGCGAAACCTGCTGACCCACACGGCCGGCTTCGTTTACGACACGTGGAACGAGGAGATGAACCGGTACGCGAGGATCGTCGAACTCCCCTCCACCCGGACCGGGAAACTCGCGGCGCTGACCGCCCCGCTCAATTTCGATCCAGGCGAGCGCTGGGAATACGGCATTAACATCGATATCGCCGGCCGGATGGTGGAGGTCGCGAGCCGTCTTGACCTCGAAACCTATATGCAGAGGCACATTTTCGAGCCGCTCGGGATGACCGACACCAGCTTCATTCAGCGGCCGGAGTGGGAGAGCCGCCTGACGACGGTCCATGCGCGGCAGCCGGACGGCTCTTTGCAGCCGATGGCGCCGCTGCCTTCGCCCGGGGCGGACCGCGAATTTTTCCCCGGCGGCGGCGGGCTTTTGTCCACGGCGTCGGACTATCTTCGCTTTCTTCGGGCGCTGATGAACGAGGG
>JBEKLE010000171.1:0-12706 GCA_050010355.1 Rhodopila sp.
CTCGGCGAACGCGGCGGCAAGCTCCTGGCCCTGTCCGAGGAACCGCCCGACGCTCTCGCGCTGCGCTTCGAGACCGACGCCGCTCACGTCCTGCCGGTCGGTCGATACTCGGTAGTAGGCCATGAAATCCGCCATTTCCCCTCGGGTGTATCTTTTGCAAACGTTGGCATTGCGTCTATACGATGTTCTGGTTTCCCGCCTGTCAGCGGGCCGCAGTTGACTGACAGGGTGGCGACGCCTTCGGAGGCGCAGGTGACAAGCTGAAGCGGAATGGCGGGGTTTGCCAGCGGCAGCTTTGTCCCGGTCCCATCGCCATGTTCTGGTCGGGGTGGTCCGCTACCAGCGTAACGCACTCGTGTTGACCGGTGCATCCCACAGCGCCTCCATTGCCTCGTCCAGCAGACTGACGGTCAGCGAGCATCCCGCCATGTCGAGCGAGGTGACATACAGACCAGCGTATCCGATCCGCTCGCAAGTGGGTCGCGGGGCAACCTGTTCACAACGTCCGCTTTCGGGCGCTCCGTTCACCGGTCCCACTGAAGAGTATGACCGGCCGCCTATTGCGCGTCCGTCTCACCGATTGTGCGCTATGTCTCAGCTAATGTGCGTCGGAAATGGCCATCTATTGCGCGTCAGGCCGTTTATTATTGCGCGCCGCTACACATAGCACCCCCACCTTTTGGACGGTCTCGGACACCAGTGGTAGCGGGCCGGAGCGCTGCTGGGATGTCGATCTTGCGACTCAATGCTTGCAGCAGGATGAAGATGTTTCCGAGAAGGTCGGGGTCATGGCGACTTCATCGAAAAATTTGGCGCCGGCCTTGCCGCCGAAGCGGCCGAGATCGTTATCCTTGACGCCGCCGGGCGCACAGCCTGAAAAACGAGTCTGCGTCATGGGCAGCCGCCCTTTGGGTATGATGCGTCCTTCCGTGCATTCGGTCTGACGAACTCTCGGTTCAGATTGCCAGCCGCAGGACATCCAAGCAGAGCGAGAGTGGTGTCGACTTCTGCGGCCAGCATGCTGATGACGTGGCTCACGCCTTCCTCGCCGGCGACTGCCAGGCCGTAAAGCAAAGGCCTGCCCAGCAGCACAGCTTGAGCGCCCAGCGCGACTGCTTTCACAGCGTCCGAGCCACGACGCACTCCGCTATCGAGCAACAACGGAACGTTCGACACCGCAGCCACGGCCGGAAGAATCTCTATCGGACTGGGTGCGTCCTCCAGCTGCCGGCCGCCATGATTGGAGAGGACGATCCCGTTCGCCCCCAGCTCTACGCATCGCACGGCATCGGCTGGGTCCATTATGCCCTTCACGAGCAGCTCATGCGGCCATGCATCGCGAAGTGCCTTGAAGTCGTCCCAGTCGAAGCTGGCATCCATCTGCCGCTGCATCAGGGCAGCCTGTGCGTTAACATCCGTCGCGTCCTGACTAACGAAGTTCGCCAGCTCGGCAGCCCGTGCCGGATCTGTTGGAGCGTCCATGCCGGATGTATGGCAGCATCCATTACGGTTCGAACCGAGTACCGGAACGGCACTCCGAAGCCGCTTCGCAGATCACGCTCTCGTTTGCCGTTGACGGCCACATCGACCGTGAGAACCAGCGTGCGATACCCGGCCGCCAACGCGCGACCGACCAGTCGATCTGCCAGTGACCGCTGCACAACGTAGAGCTGGAACCACAGATCCCCGCCAGCGCGCTCAGCGACGTCCTCGATCGTTGCATTCGAGGCTGTAGAGAGAATAAACGGGATGCCCACCTTTCGAGCCGCCCGAGCCAGAGCGACGTCCCCGTCTGGCCACAGCACGCCATTCAGCCCCATCGGTGCAATGACGAAGGGGAGTGGCTGTTTTCGCCCCAAAACGTGCACGGATGCATTGCGCTGGCTGACATCGACCAGCCGGCGTGGAGCAAGGGTGATTGCCTCAAAAGCCGCAAGATTTCGCCGGATGCCGCGTTCGTCGCCCGCGCCGCCCTCCACATAGTCGAAGACCATCCGCGGCAGGCGACGGCGCGCCAAGCGTCGGTAATCCTCGACGTTGATGGGCATCATGGCTGTCCTCGACCAGCGTCTTGCGCCAATCGCACGAGACGGGTTACGGCGCCGTTGACAGGTGTCGGAACGCCGTGCGCCTCACCGGTTCGTAAGATCGCACCATTAATCGTCTCGATTTCGGTTTGACGCCCAGCCCGGATGTCCTGGAGCATTGAGGGCTCGTGGCTGGCATGGTGCACCAGGGCATCGTCGATCTTCGAGAGAATCCGCGCCCGATCGACACCGATCCCGGTTGCGGTGGCGACGGCGACCGCCTCATCGACGATCGCCGTGATCAGCGCCCTGCCGTCGGCGTTGTCGAGGCCCCCGACCGGAACCCGGCACAAGGCGGATAAGCCGTTAAGTGCCGCGTTGAACGAAGCCTTTTCCCAAACGGCACCCCGGATTTGCGGTTCCAAGTAGCTGGGGATACCTGTCGCCTCCAGGAGAGATCGCACCCGCTCAAGCATGTCGGACTGTGAACCGTCCATCGACCAGAGCCGAACGGACCCAGCGCCATGTGACCGCACGTGTGCGGGCCCGATCAGGTCAGCCGGCACGTCGGTCACGCCCATGGCGATGGGATTGTTGGGGAACAGCGCCGCGATCTGTTCAGGGTTGCCGATTCCGTTCTGCAGCGTGAGGAACCAAGTTTGCCCCGCGACGATGTGCCGAACCGATTCCGCGGCGGCCGGTGTGTGCATTCCCTTGGTAAAGACGATCACCAAATCGACCGGATCGGAGAGGTCGGCAGCCCTGCCCGTCGGCATCGCAACCCGTCGGTCGCCGGCATCGTCCTCAATCCGCAGACCGTCGCGGGCGATGGCGGCCAGGCGGCCCTCATCGACGTCGACCAGCACGACCGCGTTGCCGTGCTCTGCAATGCGGCCCGCGAAGTATCCACCCATGGCGCCGGCACCGACGACGGCGACTTTCAACGCGGCCCCCGCAGGGTAGGTTCCGCTCTCCGATCCAGATCCGATTTGCATGATGACGTTCCTGTTAGTTGGTATGCATACCAACTTGACAGATCATCGCGGTTGCTGCAAGTGGGAGCTCGAGCCCGCATCAAGCAAACCGAAAGATAGGGAGAGAGTAACACCATGCCCCCGCCAAAGATCACACGGCACCCGCATGTTGGCCGTGCAGCGCGACTTGCATTCGGCCGCTTCAGCCGGGGAAAGCCGGCATGAACACCACCCACGCCGGCACAGGCGCCTCTGCGGACATCGGACAGATCCTTGACGATGGCCCTTGGACCACGATGCAGAAGATCGTGGTCTTCCTCGCCGCGCTCTCAATCGTCATGGACGGGTTCGATGGCCAACTGATTGGCTTCGCCGTCCCCGTGTTGATCAAAGAGTGGGGCATCACCCGTGGCGATTTCGCGCCAGCACTCGCTGCCGGCCTCGTCGGTATGGGCATTGGAAGTGCGTTCGCTGGTCTTCTGGCTGACCGCTTCGGCCGGCGTTCCGCCGTCATCGGCAGTGTGTTCCTCTTCGGAATTGCCACTTGCACCATCGGCTTCTCGCCAAACCTGCTGACCATCGGAGTGCTACGATTCATCGCTGGTTTAGGGATCGGCGGGGCACTTCCCAGCTCCACCACCATAACTGCGGAGTTCACGCCCTTCAGGCGCCGGACGATGGCGATAACAGCAACAATCGTGTGTGTCCCCTTGGGCGGCATGATCGCAGGGGTCTTCGCCAGCTTCGTTCTGCCGGTTCTTGGCTGGCGCGCGCTATTCTTCCTGGGTGGTTTGCTCCCGATTGCATTAGGTGTGGCGCTTGCCTTGGGCTTGCCCGAATCGCCTCGCTTCCTCGCGCGTCACCCTGGCCGTTGGCCTGAGCTGACCAAGCTGCTCGGACGCATGTCCCGCCCGATGACCGCCGACACGGCTTTCACGGATATCGCAGAGCATAAATTCGAACAGCGTCAAGGCTTCCTTGCCCTGTTCGAGCAGGGACGCGCACGCGACACGATTGCAATCTGGTGCGCGTTCTTCCTGTCCCTGCTTGCGGTCTACAGTGCGTTCAGCTGGCTGCCGACGATGCTGGTGGGCGAAGGGCTGAGCCTGGCCGTCGCGAGTTCGGGACTGACCGCCTACAACCTGGGTGGCGTGTTCGGTGCCTTGGCCTGCGCCTGGGCGATCACGCGCTTCGGGTCGCGTTGGCCGCTGGTCCTGTGCTGCGCTGGCGCCGCCGCCAGCGCATTCTTCCTCCTGGAAACTGCCAACGTCACGCAGAACCCCAACCTGCTGATCTTCGGCTTCGGGATCCATGGTCTGTTCGTCAATGCGGTGCAATCAACCATGTATGCCGTGTGCGCCTACGTGTATCCGACCACCGTGCGGGCGACCGGCACAGCCTCGGCGCTGGCTTTCGGACGATTGGGTGCGATCCTTAGCGCCTTTGCTGGCGCCTGGGTGATCACCGCGGGCGGGGCATCCGCCTATCTCACCATGCTCGGCCTGGCGATGGTGGGCGTGCTGGTCGCCCTGATGGTCGTCAGGCGTCACATCCCGTCGCTGCGCAGGCGCGGCGGTGTAATCGGCGCAATCGTGGCCGGACATTGATCACCACCTGAGTGCGACATCCTCGATTTTACTAGGAGTTTACAATGAAGATCGATCTCTTGATTGGCGGAGGCGGTGTCCAGGCCAATGCCGGTGCGACCTACGAGCGCCTCAACCCAATCGACGGCACGGTGGCAACGGTCGCCGCAGCGGCCACGACGCAGAACGCCATCGCTGCTGCCGACGCCGCCGCACGGGCATTCCCCGTTTGGTCGGCGACCGGCCCGAATGCGCGCCGCACCATTCTCCTCAAGGCGGCCGACGTGATGGAGGCGCACGTTGACGACTTCGTCCAGGCCATGACCGCAGAAACTGGCGCGACCGCTGGGTGGGCCAGGTTCAACGTCATGCTGGGCGCAAGCAATCTGCGTGAAGCGGCATCGATGACCACACAGATCCACGGTGAAGTGATTCCGTCCGACAGGCCAGGATGCACGGCAATGAGCGTGCGCCAAGCCGCTGGCGTCGTACTCGGCATCGCACCCTGGAACGCGCCGGTGATACTGGGCGTCCGCGCCCTGGCCATGCCGCTCGCCTGCGGCAACACTGTGGTTCTGAAGGCATCTGAAGCCTGCCCCGCCACTCACCGGCTGATCGGGCAGGTGCTTCAAGAAGCGGGCCTTCCTGACGGTGCGGTCAACGTCGTCACGAATGCGCCCAAGGATGCGGCCGATGTGGTGGCGGCTCTGATCGCCCATCCGGCCGTACGGCGAATCAACTTCACCGGCTCGACCAAGGTCGGCCGCATCATCGCCGAGACTGCCGGGCGATATCTCAAACCGGTGCTGCTGGAACTGGGCGGCAAGGCGCCGATGGTGATCCTGGACGACGCCAACTTGGATGATGCCGTGAACGCTGCGACCTTCGGCGCCTTCATGAATCAAGGCCAAATTTGCATGTCGACCGAACGGATCATCGTCGATGAGGCGATTGCCGAAGCCTTCGTCAAAAAATTCGTGGCCAAGGTCGCTCGTCTACCCGTCGGCGATCCTCGCCGGGGAGATGTCGCCCTCGGCGCGGTCGTCAGCCTCGATGCCGCAAAGCATGTCGGGCGCCTGGCCCGGGACGCCGCCGCAAAGGGGGCAAACCTGGCCCTCGACGGCGGCGTGGCGGACAGCGCCATCCTGCCGCCGACTATTGTCGATCGCGTTACCTCCGACATGGCGATCTATCGGGAGGAGTCCTTCGGCCCGATCGTGGCAATCATCCGCGCGCATGGTGACGACGACGCCGTGCGGCTCGCAAACGACACCGAATACGGCCTGGCCGCCGCCGTCTTCAGCCGTGACATCAGCCGCGCCATGAAGGTGGCCGCCCGGATCAACTCCGGCATATGCCACATCAACGGGCCGACCGTTCACGACGAGGCGCAGATGCCCTTCGGAGGAATGGGGGCCAGTGGCTACGGCCGGTTCGGCGGGCGCGCCTCGATTGCCGAATTCACCGACCTGCGCTGGATCACGATCAGCGCCGACGCTCCCCACTATCCGTTCTAGGCAATGCCCATGACGTTTCCATCAGAAAGCAAACCGGCCGACGACGCCGAAGCCGATCCCGTCAAGCTTGGGTGGTTGGGCGGGACCATCGGCTACAACTTACGCCTCGCCCAGAACGCATCGTTTCATGCCTTCAGCGAATTGGCCGGGGATACCGGCCTGCGGCCCGGGCGCTATGCTTTGCTGCAGCATATCAGTGACAACCCGGGCGTCAGCCAGACGCTTCTCAGCCATGCGGTTGGACGCGAAAAGAGCACATTGACCCCGATACTGGGCGATTTAGAGCGTCGAGGCCTGATCATCCGCGAACCCGATCCGCTAGACCGCCGCGGCCGCCGGCTGAGTCTGACGGCCGCCGGAAAGATCAAACTCGCCACGCTCGCCGAATGCGCGGCGCGACACGAAAACCGACTCAACGCCATCGTCGGGCCGGAACAGAAGCAGCAGCTCCTTATGCTCCTGGGAATGATCATCGAAGCCCTGGAGCAGGACACAAAATCTTCGATTCCTATCGCCGATGAGGTCTAAACCCATGTACACGACCAGCAGCGCTTTCCTGGACGCCCTGATCGAGGCAAATATCTCTTTCATCTTCGCTAATATCGGCAGCGATCATCCGGCCCTTGTCGAGGCCATCGCCGAAGCCCGTGCGAGCGGGCGCAAGATCCCCGAGGTCATCACCTGCCCCAATGAAATGGTGGGCATGAGCGCTGCCCACGGCTACTGGCAAGCCAGTGGCGTGCCCCAGGCCGTCGTCGTCCATGTCGAATGCGGCACCCAAGCTCTGGCAGGGGCCGTGCACAACGCTGCCAAGGGACGGGCGCCCATGGTGATCTTCGCCGGCGCCTCGCCATACACGCAGCACGGCGAGTTGAAAGGCAGCCGGAACGAGTTCATCCAGTGGATCCAGGATGTCCACGACCAGCGAGGGCTGGTGCGCGGCTACATGAAATACGACAATGAGCTGCGCACCGGACGAAACGTGAAGGAAATCGTCCACCGCGCCCTCCAGTTCGCCAACTCCGATCCCAAGGGGCCCGTTTACTTGATGGGGGCTCGCGAAGTGATGGAGGAGGAGGTCGAACCGACGCCGAATGACGTGGCGGCCTGGCGGTCGATCGAGCCTGCAGCCCTCAGTGGCCGGGGCGTGGAGCAGATCGGGGCGGCCCTGATGCGTGCCCGACGGCCGCTCGTCGTTACATCGTTTGTCGGGCGTAACCCGAATGCCGTGGCACCCCTGACGGCGCTCTGCCGGCGGCTTGGGATTGGTGTGCTGGAATCCGTGCCGAACGCCATGAACTTCCCGCACACCGATCCGCTTTACCAAGGCAATCAATGGAACCATCCAAGCCAGAACCCGGTGCTGGCCGACGCTGATGTGATCCTGGTGATCGACAGCGATGTGCCGTGGATCCCGACAGTGTCGAAACCCGCGGACAGTGCACGCATCTTCCACATCGATATCGATCCGCTGAAGCAGCAGATGCCCTTGTGGCACATCAAGGCCGAGGGGGTTTTCCGCGCCGACGCCGAAACCGCGCTCGGCCAGATAAACACCTGGCTCGACGCCAACCCCGCCGATGACGTCGCCGTACAGGCCCGTGCCGATCACTACACGTGTCTGCATGCCGCCCGAGCCCGGGAGCTGGCCGCACTGGAACGCCGGCCCGAGGGCGGCGCCATGACCGCAGAATACCTGATCGCACGCCTGCGCCTGCTGGCCAGTGACGACATGCTTTTCCTGAATGAGGGCATCTCGAACTACCATACGGTCTTCAACCATCTGGCACTGGACCGCCCCGGCTCGATCTTCACCAGCGGTGGCGGCTCCCTCGGGTGGAATGGCGGCGCCGCTCTCGGCGTCAAGATGGCACAACCGAACAAGACGGTTATCGCCCTAACCGGGGACGGCTCCTTCATGTTTACCGTGCCGTCGTCGGTTCATTGGATGGCGCGCCGCTACGCCGCGCCGTTCGTGCAGATCATCTTCAACAACCGCGGTTGGAAATCGCCCAAGCTATCAACGCTGGCCGTGCACCCCGACGGCTACGCGGCGCACGCCAACCAGCTCGACACTTCGTTTGAACCTGTCCCCGACTACGTCGGCGTCGCCGCGGCCGCTGGGGGCGCCTGGGGCCGCCAGATCCGCGACCCGGCGGAGGTAGATGAGGCCTTGGCTGAAGCCTTGCATATCGTGCGTGAGGAAAAGCGCTGCGCCGTCCTGGACGTTTGGCTCGACCATCACTGACACGCGTTGGATAACCGGTCAGCGTTCCCATGAGAATTAAGGAAGCCGTCCCGGGTCACCCGATCCCGGGCGGGGGCAACCGCGGCGACCGCCGGTTCCGGCGGATGCTTGCCGCCCACCACTGAAAGCAACAACGGAGGAAATTCATGCGCACACAAGTTGCCATCATCGGCTCCGGCCCGTCGGGGCTATTACTCGGCCGTCTGCTGACCTTGGCAGGTATAGACAATATTCTCCTGGATCGAGTCGACCGCGCCTATATCCTTGGCCGCGTCCGCGCCGGCGTTCTTGAACAGGGCATGGTCGAAATGATGCGGGAGGCCGGGACCGCCGAGCACCTGGATGCCGAGGGCCTGCCTCATGCCGGATTCGACATCGCACTCGATGGCGCGCTGCACCACATCGACCTGAAGGGACTGACCGGCGGCAAACAGGTTACTATCTACGGTCAGACCGAGGTGACCCGCGACCTGATGGACAAGCGCGACGCGGACGGCGTGCCGACGATCTATGACGCCCGTCACGTCATCCCTCGCGACTTCAACGGCCCGCACCCTTGGATCTCCTACGAAAAGAACGGCAGCACCCACCGGATCGATGCCGACTTTATCATTGGCTGCGACGGCTTCCACGGAGCCAGCCGGAAGGCTGTGCCGCCAAAGACGATTGAGACATTTGAGCGTGTCTATCCCTTCGGCTGGCTCGGCCTGCTGGCCGAGGTGCCGCCGGCTCGTGACGAACTCGTCTACGGCAAGCATGCCCGCGGCTTTACCCTGTGTTCAATGCGCTCGAAGACCCGCAGCCGCTACTACATCCAGGTGCCACTTACCGACCAGGTGGAGAACTGGTCTGATGACGCCTTCTGGGACGAATTGCGCCGCCGTCTCCCGACGGAGGTCGCCGAGACGGTCGTGACCGGACCGTCCTTCGAAAAGTCGATTGCTCCCCTGCGCTCCTTCGTTACAGAGCCGATGCGCTTCGGCCGCCTCTTCCTCGCCGGCGACGCCGCCCACATTGTGCCGCCGACGGGTGCCAAAGGCTTGAATCTTGCAGCGAGCGACATTCGCTATCTTTTCGATGGCCTCAGGGAATTCTACGCTGAGAATTCAAGCGCCGGACTCGACGCCTATTCCGCGCGGGCACTGGCCCGTATTTGGAAGGCGGAGCGGTTCTCCTGGTGGATGACGACGATGCTGCACACCTTCGCAGAGGACGATGCCTTCGGCCGCCGCGTCCATGACGCCGAGCTTGCCTACACACTTTCCTCGGTCGCCGCCCGCACCGCGCTCGCCGAGAACTACGTCGGACTGCCGTATTAAGGATATAGGAGGGTAAGATATAGAACGGGTAGGATAACACCCTTTCACCCCCATGCAGGGATTCCCGGTAGCTGCGACTCACCATAAAGCCGGAATAGGCGGCATTGCCCGGAAACCAGAAGGCCCGGAGCGGGAGTATCCGCATCCGGGCCTTCTGGTGGAGATGATCCCGGGTAACTGGCGTTGTCCGGCGCCCTCATCAGCGGTCCGGATCTGCCAACCCTGTCGGAGGTTTTGGGCCGTGGCCTGCTCCGTCGCCGCCGCCGCCGCGATCCCGTCCAGAAAGAAACCCAGCCAATCCGTCCAGCGCCCCCTGAGCTGCGCGCCGGCAAGGCCGTCGTAGTACGCGCGCTGGTGCGCTTTCAGGTAGCCCGCGAAGAAGAGCGGTGGCAGGCCCTCGGCCGCCATCATCAGCGGCGGCAACAGTCGCCCAACGCGGCTGTGGCCCGATAACGCTGTCACCCATTCAGCATTGGCAGCCGTTGCGGAAGGCGGCGGTTCGCTGGAAAGCACCCAACGGAAGAATCATGATCAAGCCGTGTCGAACGCCGCAGATCGCGCACTCGTCTAGCGGGATGGTGTCCCGGGATCCCATGGCGTGAGGGCATCATCCGTCGATATGGAGCGCCGCCGCGCATCACCAATTTCGATACCTTTGCAGTCGCCGATGTCCCGGCGCAACCGACCATTGTGTTTCACGACTGATACGAAATCACGTAATACCAATCTATTGTCGAGTCTTAGCCGCTGCCGGTGGCGGCCTGATTCGACCCCGTGTCCCTCGCATTAGACTAGCCGGTCGGATGGGGCTTGCTGGCGCATCGAACGAGATCCAGAGCCCCTATGGCTTGCTCGGCGGCTGCGGGCATTGCCGAGGCCGCCGTCGAAATCGTTGCCATAGGGCGCCGCGTTGCGTAACGTTCCGGTTGTGCGCAAAGGGAAACGCGGATGGCAATCAGGTTGGCCTCTGAAAGGTCGCATGTGGTGGCGTTTCCTGGCGGCCAGCTTGAGCGGCCGAGCATCGAACTTTTGGCGCGGCTGGCGCCATCGCGGTCACTGGTGGACACCCTCATAGCGGAACGCGGTCTTGAATTCCACGATGCGCGCGCTGGCATGGCCCGTGAGATGACCTACCAGGCGCGCGCCCTCGAAGCCGGTTACGGGCGGGATGAGACAATCATGCGCCTGCGGGGCCTGGTGGATACGCAGATCGCGTATGCGGCGAGAATGTGCCGTGCGTATCAGGATGCGGCGGACCGTCTGCTCTGCCGCGAGGTCGAGGTTGCCCAGGCCGGGCGGGTGATGGCGCCTCTGCGGGTCCGCCTGGCGGCCGCGCGCCACGAGGTGCATGGCCGGGCGATCGCGGCGCGGATTGCCGCTGATGCTGCGCAAGGCGCGGCGGTGGCGCTGGCGACCTATATCCGGGAAGGATGCGGTGGCCCGGCGGTCAGCAATGCAGAGCCGAGACAGCTGCTGCTGTTCGGGGCAATCGCGGATTGAGCGGCGACGGCCGTGCGTCCTCGCGGCTGCGCCCGATCGTGCCTGCCCAGAGCCGGGTAACCAACCTCATCGGCTGCTGCATAAATCCAATGCTGTAGGGCAGCATTATCATTCTGTCTGCATAGGCCCATGGTCTGCCTAACGAAGCTGGGCGATCCTGCGGCCAGTAGCCGACGGAACGCGAGAGGAGAGTGCCATGGCACACGTCTTGACGGTGAAGACCCTGATCCGGGCCGGTTTCATGGCCCTCAGCCTAAGCTCCATCGCGGCCGCGCATTCTGAGACGGCGCCGTTCCATACTCCTGCCCACAATTTTTATCAGAACGATTGGATGACCAGCGACTGATCCGCTTCTGGAAAGGGGCACAAGAGGCCGGGGGTGACCCCGGCGACCGGCCGAGCCCGCGCGGGACAGATGGTCCATAGGTTTATCCCCCAAAATGGGGATAACTTTGCCAGGCGCGGCGGCCGCGCCAATGTGCAGCCCTTGGGCTTGCCTGCCACGTCAGACGGCCCCATCGTGATCGGCATGTTCGTTGTCACCGAAGCCGACGCCGCCGCGATCCGATCCATCTTTGAGCAGGAAGGCGAGCTTTCGGCCGCCATCGCGTTGCGCCGCCGGTTTCCTGGTATCACCGACAATACCAGGGCGCTGGAATGCGCCCGGTCGATCGTAGGGTGGACGCCGCCATCGGCGCAATCAGCCCAGGTCGTGCGGTTGCGTCCTCGCAAGGACAGATAGAGGGGCATCCTGATGCCAAGGTCGAAGCACGGACGAAAGCCGAGCGGCAAAAGCGTGAAACGGCCAGGACGCAACAAGCCGGTGTGACACCGACGACGGCCATGGACCGCCGCGCCTATGTGAGGTTCCGGGCCGCTTATCATCGACCGTTCCGGGCGCAATGCACTGATCAGGACGCGGCGACCAAGATGCTGGATATCGTGTCAGATGCCATCCTCGATGTGGACACGCTGAGGTTCCGTGCCGTCGATAGAGCTGTGGTGGTGGCAACGTTCGTGGGACCGTAAGAGGCCAGTTCGTGCGGAGACGCCGTGGCGTGATCATCGAGGCGTCAAAGTTCTTGCTATGTTCGCATTCCATCATTACCCTCTCGGCATGCCCGACACGTCCCACCTGCGCCCCGCTACGGCGGCAGAAATCGCTGATGCCCTGTCATTTGCGCTACCCTATCAGGGGCGGAAACGGGTGAACCATGCCGACGACATGATGGCGCGGATCACCGCCGATCGGCTTGTTCAGCACCTCACAGACGCGGGCTTCGTGCTGATGAAGGGCACCGCGGCAGCGGCGCCCAGCACGTCGGCCATGCCGTCGGCGGAGCGCGATTAGGGTTGCGATTGTGACGGGGTTCGCACCCTTGCCTCAGGCGCGAAGGGCCTCCGTGTCCGGTGCGGGATCGATGCCGAGTTCCTGGCGGACATGGGCGAATTTCTTCGGATCGGCGAAACGGCGATCCATCATCATCGCGCGGAGTTCGGCGAGCCCCGTCGCGGTAAAGAACAGCCGCGGCAAG
>JBEKLE010000172.1:0-12553 GCA_050010355.1 Rhodopila sp.
GAGCGCAGGCGTTCCGAACCAGCGCGAGCTGTTCGGCCGGCGGCACGTCATGGTCCCGCTCGCCGGTGCCGACAAACAGCGGCGCCGGCAGATGAACCGTCGAATACTCCATGCTCGGCAACGCCGGGACAAAACCGGCCGCGAGCGCGTTCCCCTGATTAAGCCCGGCCTGCACCACGTCGCGGAACATCTGTCCAACGCAGGTGGTGCGTGCTTCTTCGAGCAGCGGCAGCGCCCGCGCCGTGACGAGCTGCGCCGCGGTCTTCGAGGGTCCGCTCTGCTGTATCATGGTCCCGATGTAGAGGTCATAGACGACGGTCGGATCGGCCTGGTCCGGCGGTGTCGGCGACTGTGGCACACCGCTTCCCAAAAACGGCACGCCCGTCGCCACGGTGCCGCGAATCACAAGCTCGGGTGCATAATGGGGCGCGACGGCGCGACGCCGGCGGTGGCGAACGCCGCCTGGCCGCCCTGGGACTGGCCGACGATGACGATCTGGTTCGCGACTTTCGGAAACCGCTTCAGCACCGCACGAACGCTGTCCAGAACGCTGTATGCCTCCGGCCGCACCGCAAGATACGGGTGCGGGCCGGGTGTGCCGAGCCCCTGGTAGTCCGTGGCGACAACGGCGTATCCCTGGCCAAGCCAGGTGTCGAGGTAGTCAGCGTCGCGCTTCGACCGCGGATTCCACGACGGCGCGCAGCTGTCGGCGAGCCCCGTCGTGCCATGCGCCCACGCCACCAGGGGCCAGCCGCCGGCGGGTGCGGTGCCTTTCGGCACGAAATAAGCGCCGGAAACGACAACAGGCGTCTTGCCGTCAACCCCGTCGGTCGAACTGTAGAGGATCCGGACCTGCTCGCCGGCCATCTCCAGCCCGCTTGCAGGATCGAGCGGTTCGGTGCGCAGCATTTGCCCGGGCGCATCGGGAACCTCGCCAGGCCAAGTATAGAAGGACGCGACGCCACCGTCTCCCTGCAACGGGTCCGGCGCGGGCACATGCGCCGCGTGCGCGATACGCGTCGCCAACAGCGCGGCAACCAGCGGGGCGGCAAACAGGCCGGTGAGGCGTGCACGCATATCCGCGTTGCTCCCCGCTGCCCGGTTCCAACTGGCGGCGGCGAGCGGCCGGCCGGGCAGCTTTGATCACGCATGATAACCCCTGTTTCGGGGTTTCATCAATGGGCGAAGCGTTTCGAGTATTCGTCCGCAAACACAAAATTCATTGCGGAATATTAAGGATTGGTTAAGCCTTTGTCGCTAACGTGGACCTGTTTTCATCGTGTCAGGAGGTTCTGATGAGCATATCGAGTATCTCTGCCGGATCGTTGGCGGCCGACATCCAGCAAATGAAACGCGCGGCCGATTTGGGTGCGGGACCGCAGACGACTGTCATGAGTGCCGCTAACGCCTCGCTCGGCGCTGCTGCCCCGCCGTCCGGGTCGACGAAGCCACAAGGCCAGGTGCACCATCGCCGTGGCGGCGACAATGGGCCTTCGCCGCAGACCGACGGGAACCAGTCCGGCACCGTAAGCGCAGGCGGATCGAAATCCGTCAATACTCTGGCCTGATGGCGTTCCTGCCGTCCGATACCGCGGAACGAGGCACGTTCGAAGCGATCTTCCAGGCGCTCGACAGTGCATCGCGCGACGTGATCGGGCCGGCGGTGCCGCGCTTGCTGGTGATCCCGATCCATGACGGTGCGGGTGGCGTAATCGGGGGCCTGTGGTCTGTCAGCCTGTTCCGCTGGCTGCATCTGGAAATGTTGTTCGTTCCGGAGGCCATGCGCGGCCTGGGCGTCGGCGCGGCTTTGGTGGGAGCGGCGGAAGCTGAGGCGCGCAACAGGGGCTGTCTCGGCATTTATGTCGACACCTTCAGCTTCCAGGCAGTGCCGTTCTACGAGAAAATGGGCTTTTCCACATTCGGCGTGCTGGATGACTGCCCACCCGGCCATCGGCGGATGTTCTTTCAGAAGCGGCTCCTCCCGATGTGCCAGGGATGATCGAAACCGCCGAACCAGACGCCTCGCGAACAGACGGGGCCCTTCGCCGCGCCCGCGACCTGCTGACGCAAGGCGACGACGAGGCGGCGAAGCAGGCCTACCTCGATGTCCTGCGGGTCGATCCGGTACATTGCGGTGCGCTGACCGAGCTGGGCGCCCTGGCTCATGCCAGCGGTCACGTGTCCGCCGCGCGCGAGGCCTATCATCAGGCGGTCCACCACCATCCCCACAGTACGGTGGCGCATGTCGGTTACGCCTATCTGCTGAGCGAAGCGGGTGATGCCGCCGCGGCGCGTTCACACTATCAGGCGGCGCTCGCCGGCGATCCGGATCTGCCGCAGGCGCATCAGGGCCTTGCGCGCGTCCTGACCGAGTTGGGCGAAAACGCCGGCGAACACTGGCAAAAGGGCTTCGCCGGGCATGCCGTGGTCCAGCGGCGTTATCGCGGCTCGGGTGCGGGCATACCGCTGCTGTTGCTGGTCGCCGCCGTGGGTGGCAACGTCCCGACGCAGCACTGGATCGACGATCGCGTCTTCGCCGTCACAGCGGTTTATGCTGATTTTTTCGACGCGGCCGATGCCCTGCCGCCGCATGCGATCATGGTGAATGCCATCGGTGACGCCGACCTGTGCGGCATCGCGCTGGCGAACGCCGAACGGATCGCCGCCCGGACGACCGCGCCGGTGATCAACCCGCCGGCAGCGGTCCGCGCGACCGGGCGGGAAACCAATGCGCGACGGCTGGCGGACGTTCCGGACGTCATCACCCCCCGGATCAGCCCGTTGTCCCAAGACTCCGTGCCGCGCTTCCCGTTGCTCCTGCGCGCGCCGGGCTTTCATACCGGCCAGTTCTTCATCCGTGTCGAGACCGAGGACGCGCTGCCCGGGGCGGCGGCGTCGCTGCCCTGCAACGACCCTCTGGCGATCGAATATTTCGACACGCGCGGACCGGACGGGCTGGCGCGCAAATACCGGGTGATGTTCATCGGCGGCGCCCTGTATCCGTTGCATCTGGCGATCTCGGCCGACTGGAAAGTTCACCATTTCACCGCCTCCATGGCCGGCAATCCGGCGTTCCGCGCCGAGGAACGCCGGTTCCTCGGCGACATGCCGGCAATCCTCGGCGATCGCGCGATGACGGCGCTGGCACGGATCGAGGCGACGCTGGGGCTCGACTACGCCGGCGTCGATTTCGCGCTGCGGCCCGATGGTTCGCTGCTGCTGTTCGAGGCCAATGCGACGATGGCAATCATGCCGCCGGAAGCCGATCCGATTTGGAACTATCGCCGGCCCGCGGCGAGCAGCGCGCTTGCGGCGGCCCGGCGCCTGCTGCCACGAAACGGGCCTGTGCCATGAACGACGCCGAATTCGCCGACGCGATGACGCTGCATCAGGCCGGCCGAACCGGGGAGGCGGCGGCGCTCTACCGGTCCATCCTGGACCGCGATCCTAACCACGCCGGCAGCCTGCATCTGCTGGGCCTGATTACCGTCGAGCAGGCGGACCCGAACGCCGGGATCGCGTTGATCCGGCGTGCCATGGCGATCGAACCGGGCTCTGCGCCCCATTACAACAGCCTTGGGCACGCATATCGCCGCCTCGGCCGCTCCGAGGATGCGGTGGGCGCCTACCGCACAGCGGTGGAACTGCGGCCGGAGTCGGCTGAGATCCACAACAACCTGGCCACCACTCTGCGAGATCTTGGCCGCGACCAGGAGGCCGTCGCGCATTACCGCCGGGCGAGCGCGCTGGCACCGGAGATGGCGGACGTCTGGTACAACCTGGCCAACGCGCTTGCCTCCACCGACACGACGGGTGAGACGGAAGCGTGCTATCGCAACGCCATCAGCCTGAAACCGGACTTTGCCGACGCGCTGGCCAATTTCGGACGCTGGCTGATGGCGCAAGGCCGCTGGGCAGAGGCGGAAATCTGCCTTACGGGCGCGTTGCGGCTGGACCGCATGAATGCCGGGACCTGGAACAACCTCGGTATCGTGTCACAGGAACTCGGCCATGCCGAGACCGAGACTTGTTACCGCAACGCGCTGGCGATCGATCCGGAGTTGGCGGATGCCCACTACAACCTCGGCTGCCTGCTGTTCGGCCAGGGCCGTTCGGATGAAGCGATTGCCAGTCATGAGGCTGCGATCGCCGCCGATCCCGGGTTCGGCCCTGCCAGGCTCGCCGCCTGCATGGCCCAGTTGCCGATCCTGTACCGGTCGGAGGCCGAGGTCGCGGTGCGGCGCCGGCGTTATAGCACGGCGCTGGCAGGTCTGGTCGCCAGCGATGCAAGGGTTCTGGCGCCTGCGATCGGACGGTCGCAGCCGTTTTTCCTGCCCTACCAAGGGCAGGACGACCGGGCGCTGCAGGCTTCGTACGGCACGTTTGCGTGCCGGGTCCTGGCGGAAACCGAACCGCCGGTGTCCTTGGCAACGCGGCCGGCACACGGGGAACGCATCCGGCTGGGCATCGTCAGCGGGTTCTTCTGCGACCACACATTGATGAAATTGTTTCTGGAGGGCTGGCTGACTCACCTCGACCGGAGCCGGTTCGAGGTGATCGGTTTCCACACCGGCCGTGTCGTCGACGCCCAGACGACGCGCTGTGCGGAATTGTGCGACCGGTTCGTGTCCGGGCTGCCGTCGGCCGCCCTGTGGCGGGACGCGATCACCGGCGCGGCGCCGCATGTGCTGCTGTACCCGGAGGTCGGCATGGACCCGATCGCCGGACGGCTGGCGGCGATGCGACTGGCCCCGCTGCAGTGCGTTGCCTGGGGGCAGCCCGAGACGACGGGGATGCCGACGGTCGATTATTTCCTGTCCAGCGCGCTCATGGAGCCGCCTGACGGGGACGCGTATTACACCGAGCGTCTGGTGCGGCTGCCGAATCTTGGGTTGTGCTATGTGCCGGATGTGTCGGGTTTGGTGACTCCAGCGTCCTCCGACCCGCCGGAAATCTCGCTGGCTCCCCCGCGGCCGGAGGCGCCGGTTTTCTGGTCGGGTCAGGCTTTGTACAAATACTTGCCCCAGTATGACGCGATCTTCCCTCGTATCGCGGCCGAACTGGGCGCCTGCCGGTTCGTCTTCATCGCATTCGCCAAGAGCCAGGCGGTGACGGACGCTTTTCGTGACCGCCTGTGGGCGGCGTTTGCCGCGGCGGGGCTGGATGCGGCGCACTACGTCGTGATCCTGCCGCCGATGTCGCAGTGTGATTATCTCGGCGCGGTCGAGCGGGCGGACGTGATTCTGGACACGATCGGCTGGTCAGGGGGGAAATCGACGCTGGATTGTCTCGCCGTTGACCCCGCGATCGTGACCTTGCCGGGCCCCTTCATGCGCAGCCGGCACACGGCGGCGATCCTGCGGCGTATTGGCTGTGAGGCGACGATCGCCGGGTCGGTGGACGAATACGTGTCGATCGCGGTCCGGCTCGCCCTCGATCCGGTCTGGCGCGCGGCGGTGCGGCAGGCCGTGGCGGGTGCGAAGCACCAGGCTTTCAACGATCTGGCGTATATGCGCGCGCTGGAGACGTTCCTCGCGGAGGCGGTGGCCGGCACCGCGTGCAGCACGCTTGGATGACGGCGGCATCGTCGGGATCCACTGCTGACGGAGGATTTGCGGGAAGCCGGTAAACGGCTAAGCTGCCTCACAAAATCAGCCGGGATAAAAACGCCGCGGCGGGAGGACGATATGGATCAGCACTTGCAGCAGCCGGCAACCGGCGCCTGGCCCCCGGGCCTGACCCGGGTCCCCTACTGGGTCTACCGCGATCCCGACGTTGCACGCGACGAACAAACGCGGGTGTTCGAAGGTTCAGCCTGGCATTTTCTGTGCCTGGAGATCGACGTCCCGGAGACAGGCGATTACCGCACCACGATGATGGGCGCGATGCCCGTCGTGGTGGCCCGTGCCGACAACGGCGAGATCGTTGCTTTCGAGAACCGGTGCGCCCATCGCGGTGCGCTGATCTGCCTCGACGACGGCGGCAAGGTGAAGGACTTCCAGTGCGTCTATCACGCCTGGCGTTACGATTTGCGTGGCAACCTGACCTCGGTCGCGTTCCGGCGCGGCGTCAACGGGCACGGCGGGATGCCGGACGACTTCGCCATGTCGGACCATGGCCCTCGCAAGCTGCGCACCGCGGTGTTGTGCGGCCTGGTGTTCGGCACGCTGGCACGGGACGCGCCCGACATCGAGACCTATATCGGGCCGCAAGTCCTGGTGCGCCTGCATCGCGTGCTGCACAAGAAGGTCGAGGTGATCGGCCGGTTCACGCAACAACTGCCGTGCAACTGGAAACTCTACATGGAGAACGTCCGCGACACCTATCATGCGAGCCTGCTGCACACGTTCTTTACGACATTCCGCATCACGCGCCTGAGCCAGGGCGGCGGCGTGATGGTCGGTGAGAATGGCGTCGCGCACGCCAGTACGACGCTGGCGGCGATGCAGGGACCGGATGACAGCTACGCCGGCATGCGCTCCGATAATCCGGGGTTCCAGCTTCAGGACCCCTCCTTCATGACAGCGGTCGCGGAGTTCAACGACAACATCAATCTGCAGATCCTGTCGGTGTTTCCCGGTTTCATCCTCCAGCAGATCCACAATGCGCTGGCGGTGCGCCAGATCGTTCCGCGCGGCGTCGACAGCATGGACCTGCACTGGACCTATCTTGGTTTCGCCGACGACACGCCGGAACTGCGGGCGATGCGCCTCAAGCAGGGCAACCTCGCCGGTCCCGCCGGATTCGTTTCGATGGAGGACGGCGCCGTCGGCGGCTTCGTGCAGCGCGGTATCGCGGCAGCGGATCAGGCGGCCGCGATCGTCGAGATGGGCGGTGCGTCTGCCGACGGTTCGGAGACGCGGGCGACCGAGGCCTCGGTGCGCGGCTTCTGGAAAGCCTGGCGCGCCCAAATGGGGATTTGAGCGTGCTGATGGAGATCGCCGCCCTCAACGGCGCCTGTGCGGCGGCGCTGGATTCCGGACGGTTGGAGGCGTGGCCGGGGTTTTTCCTGGAGCAGTGCCTGTATAAGGTGACCACAGCGGATAATTTCGAGAAGGGCTATCAGGCCGGGCTGATCTATGCCGACTCGCGCGCAATGCTGGAAGACCGGATCGCCGCGCTGCGGGAGGCGAATATCTACGAGCGGCAGCGCTACCGCCATATCCTGGGCCTGCCGCTGATCACCGGCGAGGTCGACGGTGCTTTGGCGGCGGAGACATCGTTTCTGGTCGTGCGGACCATGCGCGACGGCCAGATGATGGTGTTCGCGGCCGGGGTTTACCGCGACAGACTGCGCCGGGACGGAGCGGGGGCGTGGCGCTACGGCGAGAGGATCGTGGTGTGCGACAGCCAGCGGATCGATACGCTGCTGGCGATTCCGCTATAGGGTTGCGCGCCGGACGGGTGAGAATGTGGTCCGGAGCTTCATGGCCAGGCCAGAACAACGCTTACGGGAAACGCCCCCCGAAGACAGGAGAACGAGCGCCGCCAACAGCCCTCATTCAGTGCCGCGACTTCAAGCTCTGATTGAGAAGCAGTTCCAGGGCCATCAATCTTGGCCCATAGGGCGTGGGATCAGGGCATACATTGACTGCTTTGATCGCGCCGTCACTGAAATCTGCACCAACGTCAATAATCGCGAAACAGCCCGGCCCTTGATCGAACCGGCCAAAATACGAAGCATCGCCGGCCAACGCGTGAGACAGGATCGCTATATTGACGATACCGTGAAGCACCCACAGAGCCGTATCCCAACCTTGGTCGTCGAGCAACGCCTTCAGCGCCGGCTCAATCCTGGCCTGGTAACGCCGCGACACTCTCGCCTCCAAGAAGACGCTGATCACCACTGACGCGGTGATCCATGATTCCCAGAACCGCCTGCGGCAATTCTGCGGTCGGTATGTAAGAGGATCCGATCCGTATCTCTTTCAACGCCTCCACCTGATCCCGTTCCCCCCGGTGTCCCAGCGCCACCAGGACTCTCTCCGCAGTCTCCACGGTCCTGGGCAAAGTGCTCGAAATCACGCGATCAAACTTCCCGATACCTATGGTCTTCAGATACGCGCCGGTCGCATCAGCCTGAGCCCGGCCTTTCTCGCTCAACACCACCATATCCGGGTTGGCGACCGGTTTCCCTTGCGCGTCGAAATAAGCGACGTCGCCATGCCGCATCAGCACAATCCGGCGCCGCTGCGGCGGGTTCCAGGCATCGGCAACCGAGGCCGTCGGCTGTGCGCTCGCATTCCCGGCCTCGCCTGAGGGCGAGACGACAATAAGAAGGGCAAGACATATCGCTAACTTACGCATCAGAAAGTTCCCCCTTTGACACACTGGTAGATCGGATCGGCTTTGTGCTCCTAACTTGCGGGCAAGCATGTTTGCCCGTCTGCTCGAACCATTTGCGCTTAGGGGAATTTGGGCAAGTATCCGCACAGGCAACAGGTCAGCCTCAATGGAGACCTTGCTGTTGGGTTCCGCGCGAAACTCGAGGCTTTTCGGAAAAACCTCACACCTCGGCGTCGCGGGGTTCGCGGCCCAGCGTCGCCTGTTGAAGAGCAGCGCTCACCCGTTCCTCAGAGAATTGAGCGGCCATGGATTTCTCGTCGAAGCGCCAGATTGTCGTCGCGCGCCACCCCGCGCGCCACGCGGCTGCCTTAGTTTCGTGCCAGAAACCGGGCGAACGCCGCCAGGGTCACGTCCGACACATGGTGCTCGATCCCCTCGGCGTCCGATTCCGCCGCCTCGAACGGCACGCCCACCGCCAGCAGCAGATCGACCACCACCCGGTGCCGGGCGCGCACCCGCGCGGCCAGCCTCTCACCCGCCTCGGTCAGGAACACCCCCCGGTATGGCTTGGCCACGGCCAGCCCTTCCCGCTTCAGCCTTCCGATCGTCTTGATCGCCGTCGCGTGCGCAACGCCCAAACGGCGCGCGATGTCGGTCGGCCGCGCCTCGCCCCCGCTGCCCAGGAGGTCGGAGATCAGCTCGACATAATCCTCCAGCAGCGCGCCGGACTGGGCCGTGCGCGCCTTACCGAACCGGCTGGCCTGCGTCGGCTCCTCCGGCAGCGCCGCGGCAGAACGAATGGGATTTTCCGTCATCAGGACTGACATCGCTTCGTTACCGCCGCAGGGTCAGCCTAATTTGCAAAAGTTTGCAACAGCAGGATCACATTCAGCGCCAGCACGACCATTGTTGCCGTCGCTGCCAGGATCTGCATCCCGCGCCCGATGGCGAATCGCGCCATCACGTCCGGTCGCCGGATCAGCACCAGAAGAGCCACCATCGGCACCGGCAGCACCAGGCTGAGCACCACCTGGCTCATGACCAGCGCGTCGGTGGCATTGACGCCCATCGCGACCACCACGACCGCCGGGATCATGGTCACCGCACGCCGCACCCAGATCGGGATGCGAAACCCGACAAAATCCTGCATGATGACCTGCCCGGCCATGGTGCCCACGACCGAACTCGACAGCCCGGACGCCAGCAGCGAGGTCATGAACGCGCCCGCTGCAACTACGCCCATCAGCGGCAGGAGCGTGTGATAGGCGGTCTCGATCTCACCCACATCCGAATGCCCGTGGTGGAACATCGTCGCCGCCATTGCCACCATCGCCATGTTGACCAGCCCGGCCAGACTGAGCGCGATCAGGACTTCAAGGTTCGAGTAACCGATCAGCCGCCGTCGCTGGGCGTCCGAGAACGCTTCGACGCGGTTCGTCATCATCGCCGAGTGCAGATAGATCGCATGCGGCATGACGGTGGCGCCGACGATGCCGACCGCCAGGGTCACACTGTCCGCCCCGGTCAGTTGCGGCACCACGGTATGGTAGAACACCTGACCCCAGTCCGGCGGCGCGATGAACAGTTCGATCAGGTAGGCCAGGCTGATGATGCCGACGAAGCCGGTGATGACCAGTTCAATCGGCCGGAACCCGCGCGCCTGGAAACTAAGCAGCCCCCAGGTGATGGCGAAGGTGATCAGCAGGCCGACCAGCAGCGGCAGGTGAAACAGCACGCTGATGCCGATGGCGGCGCCGATCGACTCCGCAAGGTCGGTCGCCATCGCCGCAACCTCGCTGGCCAGCCACATGGCGATGACGAGAGGCTGGGGAAAATGCTCGCGGCACAACGTCGCAAGGCTGCGGCCGGACACGATCCCCAATCGGGCGGACAGCGCCTGGAACAGCATGGCAATGACATTGGCCAGCAGCACGACCCACAGCAGCAAGTAGCCGTACCGGGCGCCCGCCTGCACGTTGGTCGCGAAATTGCCGGGATCCATGTAAGCGATCGAGGCGACGACCGCCGGCCCGATGAACGGCAACAGCCCGCGTAGCCCGCGCCGGCCCTCCCTCAGCGTGGTTTGGCCCGCGAGCGCGGTGCTGTCGGACAGACTGGGGCGAAGCACCGCCTCATTCATTGATGATACGCCACGCTAAAACGCTCGGCGCCGGAACACCCCGCGCTCGAACACCCAGAACCAGTCAAATATGAAGCTCCTGCCATATATTGCGCCTTCTACCACATGATGTAGCCGGGGCTACATTTCGTGTCGAGGAAATTGGTGCTCTTCCGCCGGAATCAATCCCCGCTCGGCGCTGCCTAACGGCTTCCCCGCGCCGCGAAGTATGCTAAAGCCCCCGCCCCATGCGCCATTTCCTCGACTTTGAAAAACCTATCGCCGAGCTCGAAGGCAAGATTGAGGAGCTGCGGCGGATGTCGGAGCCCGGCGGCATCAATATCGCCGACGAGGTCACCCGCCTCACCTCGGTCGCCGACAAGCAGTTGCGTACCACCTATGCACGCCTCACGCCCTGGCAGAAGACCCTGGTCGCCCGCCATCCGGACCGCCCGAAAGCGCAGGACTACATCGAAACGCTGATCACCGAATTCACCCCGCTGGCCGGCGACCGGGCTTACGCCGACGACGCCGCGGTCTTGGGCGGCATCGGCCGGTTCCACAGCCGTGCCGTAGTCGTGCTCGGCACCGAAAAGGGCACCGACACCGACTCCCGCGTCAAGCATAACTTCGGCATGGCTCGGCCCGAGGGCTATCGCAAGGCGCGCCGCCTCGTCGAACTCGCCGGACGCTTCGGCCTGCCGGTGCTCAGCTTCGTCGACACCTCCGGCGCCTTCCCCGGCATCGAGGCCGAAGCGCGCGGCCAGGCGGAGGCGATCGCCCGGTCCATCGAGGCATGCCTGGAAGCTCCGGTGCCGATCATCGCCACGATCATCGGAGAAGGCGGCTCCGGCGGTGCCATCGCCCTGGCCGCCGGCGACTGGGTCATGATGCTGGAGCACGCGGTCTATTCGGTGATCTCCCCCGAAGGGTGCGCATCCATCCTCTGGCGCGACGCCGCGCAGGCGTCGGTGGCGGCCGAGGCGCTGCGTCTGACCGCCGAGGACCTGCTGCGCCTGAAGCTGATCGACCAGATCGTGCCTGAGCCCCTGGGCGGTGCTCAGCGCGACAAGCCGAAGGCGCTGGAGGCGGTGGCGCTGGCGATAGAGGACGCGCTGGCGAACCTCGACGGCGTCGACGCGCCAACGTTGCGCAACCGGCGACGGGAGAAGTTCCTCGCGATGGGACGCGAGACCATCGGATGAGCTCCGCGTATGGCCCTCATGACAGAATCCTGCTTAGGTGCCGAAGGGACTCATCGAGCCCCGGGGGCTTTTCGGTAAAACGTCATGCGCGAAGAAATAACGGCCTACAAGCGGGAGCGCATTCTGGAAGAAGCGGTGAAGCTGTTCTATGTGCGCGGCTTCAGCGGCACGACACTGGACGACATCGCCGGCAAGCTTGGGGTCACGAAGCCGTTCATCTACACGCATTTCCGCAGCAAGGTCGAACTGCTGGAGGCGATCTGCCGCCCGACCATCGAGATGTCCCTCGGTGCGATTGCCCAGGCGGCGCAACAGCCAGGCAAAGCGTCGGAACGGCTGTTCAACGGAATCGTTGACTTCAGCAGGGTCGTGCTGCAGCGGCAGGCCAATATCGCGGTGTATTTCCGCGAGGAAAAGCACCTGTCTGAAGCCGGCCTGGCCGAAATCAACGCACTGCGAAAGCGCTTTGACCGGGTGCTCAGCGAACTGCTGGAAGAAGGCGCCCGCTCCGGCGAATTCACCATCGTGGACATCAGCGTGGCCGCCCTGGCGATTGGTGGCATGGTGAGCTGGGCATACACCTGGTATCAGCCCGAAGGCAGGCTCCCGATCGATGAAGTCGGTGAAAAGCTGGCTCATTTCGCGCTGCAAATGGTCGGCGTGCAGCCGGCGGAATCGTTTTCTACTCGACTTTGAAGCCGCGCCTGACCCAGACGTCACGCGCCTCAGGCGTGGACATGAAGGCCAGGAAGGCACCGGCCTCCGAGGTGTCGCCGGCCTTCACCACCGCGAACGGATACGTCACCGGGTCGTGGCTGCTGGCCGGGAAAACCCCGGCAATCATCACGGCTTTCGAGACCGCGGCGTCGGTGCCGTAAACGATGCCGGCCGGCGCCTCGCCCCGTTCCACCAGCAGCAGGGCGGAGCGCACATCGGGTGCCGC
>JBEKLE010000173.1:0-16001 GCA_050010355.1 Rhodopila sp.
CTCGTTGGCAATGAAACCATCGATGGCGAGCAACTCCGGCCGCAGCATCGCCGCATGGCCAAGGTATTCGTCCCACGCCTCAGGCCGCGGATTGACCTCGAACATGACGGCGAACATGATCTAGTTCTCCTGTGTCTTCAGGAAGACCTCGGCCTCCCGATAGCGAGCATAGCGACTTTCCTCCAGGTCCATCAGATGCCAGGTGCATCAGATGGGTGTCCCGCGGGATCTTGGTGTCTTGCGTCCCTGGTTGAGCACAATCCCAGAATGGGGCTCCAATGCGCCGAGGTCTGCCTGGATCGATAAGGTGGGGACCGAGCTTCGGCCGTCCCTGTCATCCAAGCGACATCGAAGTGTCACGCCCGTGTCGCCCATATGGCTTAATCGGCGTTTAACCATTCCGGAGGGACTTCAAACATGCCGCACGATCCGCTTTTGCCAACCCGTCGCGATGTCCTGGCGGGCGCGGGTGCCCTCGCGCTGACAGGTGGACCTGCACTGGCTCAGCCGTCGGCGGCGACGGCGCGCGGGACGGTGTTCGATGCGGACAGTTCACCGCGCAAGGGCCTGCCGGACGTGATGGTGTCCAATGGGCTTGACGTGGTGAAGACCGGCTCGGACGGCAGTTGGTCGTTGCCGGTGCGCGACGGCGACTCGGTTTTCGTGATCAAGCCGGCCGGATGGGCGCTGCCGGTCGATCCGGCGACGAATCTGCCGCGGTTTGCCTATATCCACGCGCCCACCGGCTCGCCGGACCTCGGGTTCCGATTCGCCGGCGTCGCACCGACCGGACCGTTGCCGGAGAGCATCGACTTCGCGCTGCACCGGCAGGATGAATCGCCGCGGTTCGACGCCGTGCTGTTCACCGATCCGCAGCCCGAGAGCCTGAACGAGGTCGGCTACATCCGTGACGATGTGGTATCCGTGGTCGATGCATCGCAGGCGGCGTTCGGCATCACGCACGGCGACATCATGTTCGACGATCTGTCATACTACCCGCGATACAACAACATCGTCGGCACGATCGGGCTGCCGTGGTTCAACTGCCGCGGCAATCACGACATGAACCTGGAGGCCCCGGACAATACGCATGCGGCCGAAACGTTCAAGCGCGTCTACGGGGCCCGGTGGCTGGCGTTCCAGCATGGCGCCGTGACATTCATCCTGCTGGACAATGTCAATTACCTCGGCACCGACCCGTCGAAGCCGAACGGATTCGGCAAATACCGCGGCTATTTCGGTGAACGGCAGCTCGGTTTCGTTCGCAACGTGCTGGCGAACGTGCCGCGCGACAGCCTGGTGGTGATCAGTTTCCACATTCCGCTGAAGACGCTGGCCTTCACCGATGCAGCGAACAACACGGCCGACATGAAGGACTTCCTGGGCGCGATCGGAACGCATCCGAACACTGTCAGCTTCTGCGGGCATACCCATACGAACGAGCATTGGTACTTCACCAGTGACGACGGTTACGCAGCCGGCACGCATCATCACCACATTCTGGCGGCGGTGTCGGGAAGCTGGTGGTCCGGTCCTTTCGATGCCCGCGGGATCCCGATGGCGCTGCAGTGGGACGGCTCGCCGAACGGGTTCCATATCCTGTCGGTGGATGGAGCGGCCTACACCACGACGCTGGTGCCCGCGCACGACCCGGCCCGCGGGCAGATGCGGGTGATGCTGGACAGTCAGGTGCATGGAGCGGATACGGAGGTCATCCGCGACTATCACTCAGGCGCTTTGCTCTCCGGCCCGATTGGTCTGGATCGTGTAGCCTCGACCCGTGTGGTGGTGAATTTCTACGACGGCGGGCCTCGGTCGAACGTGGAAGTTTCGGTTGGCGGCCGCCCGTATCGGGCGCTGACGAAGGTCGAACGCCTCGATCCGTTCGTGGTGGAGGTTTACGCGCGGAACCGCGAAACCAAAAAGCCCTGGGTGGAGGCGGCGAAGTCCAGCCACGTCTGGCAGGCCGGTTTGCCGGCGGACCTGAGTACTGGTACACACCGTGTCGCGGTGCGGGGGACCGATGAGTACGGCCGGACGCATGCGACATCGATGGTGTTGGAGGTGACGGGGTAGCAGTTTGGCGATCCGTTCCGTCTGTCGGCGCGACGGTTCGCGAGATCGCTGCGGCCGTCGGCCGAAGAATCAATCTTTCGGCCGGCTGCTGTGACTAGGTAGTTTCCGAACCTGTCAAAACAGACCTCCCCGCGCCATGTTTCCAACGTTGAAACTAAATCGCGCGGGCATGTCGCACGCCGGCCCGGGAGTGCAAGGAGACGAAACATGGATAAAGACAGGATTATCGGCGCCGCGAAAAAGACCAGGGGAGCCGTCAAGGAAGCCATCGGCAAGGCCGCAGGGGACGCGAAGTTGCAGGCTGACGGTCAGGCAGACCGGGCAGAAGGCGCGGTGCAGAATGCCGTCGGTGGTGCAAAAGACGCCGTGCGGGATGCACTGAAAGAGTAACGGACAGGCAAATAAATCCCTGAAAGGACAGTCATGAGCCCCCTTCTGATCATACTGTTACTGGTCTTGATATTCGGTGGTGGCGGCGGCTATTATGCGCACGGCCGTTACGGCAGTGCCGGCCTCGGTGGGGTTTTCGGCACCGTACTGGTCGTTCTTCTAGCGGTATGGCTTCTCGGCGGCATATAGGCCAGTCGCTCCCGGCCTGGAACGCATGGCGAAGCCAGTTCGACCCGTAAGTGCTGGTTTAGAACGGCGCGGAACGCAGGAAGACAGTTCGCGCCAGAACCTTCAGTGATCGAGGCCAGAACCTTCAATATCGAGGACTGAACGCGGGTCAGTTCCGCGCGCCCATTCGTTGACGAGCGTGTATCCGATCCCGAGCAACACCGGCCCGAGGAAAATACCCAGCAATCCGAACGCCAGTGCCCCACCAAGCACACCGAGCACGGTGAGAAGAAACGGCAACTGCGCGCCGCGGGAAATGAACCACGGCCGGATCAGGCTGTCGGAGCCGGAAATGGCACCGACACCGTAGATCGCCAGAAAAATCCCCCAGCCCAGATGGCCGCTGCTCATTAACCAGATCGACGCCGGTATCCAGACCACCGGCGCGCCGATCGGCAACACGGAAAGCAGGCCCGCAATGCAGCCAAGCAGCACCGGCCGCGGTACGCCTGACAGCCAAAGCCCGAACGTGGTCAGCAGACCTTGCACAACCGCGGTGCCAAGGATCCCATAGACTACGCCGCGGACCGTCGCGCCGGTGACCGTGATCAGCCGTTCGGCCTGTGGGCCGGCGATGCGGTGCAGCAGCAGGCTCAGGCGGTCGGCGATCGGGTCGCCGTATACGTAGAAAAAGAACGCAACGAACAGCGCCAGCAGGAACATCAGCACGCCGTTGGCGATTCCCAGCAGCAGACTGAGGCCGTTCTCGACGACGATGCCGAAATACGGCCGCAGCGCCTCCAGCATCACGCTGATGTCGGCGGCCCAGCGGTTCCACAGATCGCCGACGGTGTTGCCGATCAAAGGGATGTCGAACACCCACGCCGGAGAATCCGGCAGGCCGGCGCGCAGCCCGTCCATGATCGCATGCCGCAGCAGCGCCACATCGTCCGAGCTGCCGGGCGCAGCGACGCCGATCGGCAGTACCAGGACCACCGATGTCAACAACACCATGAGCAAAGCGGCCCAGATGCGAGGCAGGTGCAGGTGCACCCTCAGCCAGTCATAAACCGGCCAGGTGGTGAAAACCAGGATGCCGGCCCACAGCAGCGCCGACAGGAACGGATACAGCACCAGTACGCAGCCAATCGCCACGCCGCCCAGCAGCAGCCCCATCAGGATCCGTTCCGCGATCATGCTTCTCCATTCGCAATTGCTGTCATGCCACGATTGCTCGCAGTGGGATGCGCCAGTGGGACGCGCCAGTGGGACGCGCCAGTGGGAAGCCAATCACAGCGGTCGGCTGTAGCCTCAGCCTGTCGCTGATGTCGTGAGTGGATGGTCCCCCTCATCGTCCAATGGGACTGCGGCTGAGGGCAGTCGTTGCGTGTTTCGGACGGGCAGACAAGAGTGCATCCCTCGGGCCGACGGCGCTCAACATCGATGCCACAGGGAAGAAGGAGGTTCGTCATGCCGCGCTTAGCCGCCAATCTGTCGATGATGTTCAACGAAATTCCGTTCCTCGACCGCTTCGCGGCCGCTCGGCGCGCCGGTTTCGAGGGCGTGGAATTCCTGTTTCCCTACGACTTCCCGGCCGCGGCGCTGCGCGAACGGCTCAGTGCGGAGGGCCTGACCCAGGTGCTGTTCAACATGCCGCCGGGAGACTGGGCGAACGGGGAGCGGGGGATGGCCAGCATCCCCGGGCGTCAGTCGGCGTTCCACGAGTCGGTGAAGAAGGCGCTGGATTATGCGGCGGCGTTGGAATGCCGGCAGGTGCACTGCATGGCCGGGATCGTGCCCGCGGGGGTGTCGCTGACGACCGCCACCGCGGTCTATGCGGCTAACCTTGCATGGGCAGCCGAACAGGCGAAGCCGGCCGGCGTGCGTCTGGTTATCGAGCCGATCAACCACCGCGACATGCCGGGCTATTTCCTGAACACGCAGGCCGAGGGAGCCGCCATCGTCGAAGCGATCGGCCGCGACCGCCTGGGGCTGCAGTTCGACGTGTACCATGTGCAGGTGACCGAGGGCGACATCACCAAGCGCATGGAGCAGTTCATGCCGGTGATCGCGCACATGCAGATCGCCGATGTGCCGGCACGGAATGAACCGGGAACCGGGGAGATCGGTTGGTCCTATGTGTTCCGGCGGATGGACGAACTCGGCTACCAGGGCTGGGTGGGGTGTGAGTACCGGCCGGCCGGGGACACCGTCGCCGGGCTGGGCTGGCGCGAGCGGTTCGACGTTTAACCGCCTGTTGGGCGTGCCGGACGTGACCCGGCCACGACAGATCGCGCACTCCCCGTCGGCTCCCTCCCGTCATGCCGACGGATGTCGGCATCCACGCCTTTCCCGCTACTGAAGGAGCAGACGACATGAAAATCGGATTTATCGGCCTGGGTATCATGGGGCGTCCGATGGCGTTGAACCTGAAGAACGCCGGCCACACCCTCGTCGTGCCTGAACGGTCCAGCCTGACCGGCGAATTCCGAACCGCCGCGACGGTGGTCGCCACCCCGAAGGCGGTGGCGGCCGAATCCGAGGTGCTGATCCTGATGCTCCCCGATACCCCCGATGTCGAAACGGTGCTGTTCGGCAAGGACGGTGCGGCCGAGGGGCTTCAGAAAGGCAGCCTCGTGATCGACATGTCCTCGATCAGCCCGATCGAGACCAAGGACTATGCCAGGAAAGTCAACGAAAAGGGCTGCGACTACCTCGATGCACCGGTGTCAGGCGGTGAGGTCGGCGCTAAGCAGGCGACGCTGACGATCATGGTGGGTGGGCCGGACGCCGCCTTCGCGCGTGCCAGGCCGTTGTTCGAACTGATGGGCAAAAACATCACCCATGTCGGACCGGAGCCCGGGGCCGGCCAGATCTGCAAGGTGGCCAATCAGATCATCGTCGCCCTGAACATCCAGGCGGTGTCGGAGGCGCTGGTGTTCGCCTCCAAGGCGGGGGCCGACCCGGCCAAGGTGCGGCAGGCGCTGATGGGTGGCTTCGCTTCGTCGCGCATCCTGGAAGTCCACGCTGAACGCATGCTCAACGGCACATTCAATCCCGGCTTCAAGATCAAGCTGCACCAAAAGGACCTGAACCTGGCTTTGTCCTCGGCCAGGGCGCTCAGTTTGTCTTTGCCGAACACAGCGGTTGCGCAGCAGATGTTTTCCTCGTGCATCGCACACGGCGGAGCGGAACTTGACCACTCGGCGCTGGTGCTGGCTATCGAAAACATGGCGGCGCACAGCATCCGTGAGGAGAAATAGGCAAATCCGTGCCGGCCGCAACGAGTCGCATGACATGAAAAAGGGTTGAGATTTAGAGCGCGTCCACCATAAACTGTTGCGATCACGCCGAATCTGAGACGGCAAGGGCCACGGAGAGCGGGGTCCTCCGGGTGATATCGGGCCCGGATTCCGGGAAAGTGGCGATCTTTCAGTTAGTTACTCGCATAAGTTGCGTGAGGACGGGCAGCATGTCGATGCGTTTCACCGAAATCGGGCAGCAGCTTCGGGCCTACCGACTCGAATCTGGCCTTCGAGCCGAGGAGATCGCCGCTCGTCTGGGCGTCTCCCGCGCCGCCCTGTACCGCTACGAAAAAGGCGAGGTCATCAAGCTCGATACCATCAAGCGGTTGGCGGAATTGCTGAAAATTTCGCCGCTGTCGCTGCTGGGGATCGGGGTGGAATACTACAACCGGCCAGTCGGCTATTTCGAGCGGGTGCGTCAGATCGAAGAAACCGCCGATCAGGTCCTCCAGTTGGCCGGTCCGCTGTGCTACCTGACGACCTCGGATGCGTATGATAACGCGCTCAGCGAGGCGTTCGAGGAAACCGCTGATCAGGCGGGGGGCGAGCGTATGGCGATGCGAAGCATGGCGGAGCAGGTACTGGGCATCTTGGCCGCCCGCAAGCGTATGTACGCCATGCGGCGGCCGAGCATCATTGCGATGGTGGCGCTGCCGGCGCTGCAGAGACTGATCGAGGTGGGGATCGTGGCAGGCTCGCATGTCTCGGACCGTGTGCGGCGGATATGCCGCGACGTCGCGCTGTCGGAGGTCGAGAACATCGCCAATCTCATGGAGACCGAACCGATGGGGCTGCAGTTCGGCCTGCTCGCAGGGGCGCCCCCGAGTTCCTCGTTCAAGATTTTGCGAGCACGGGACCGCGTCAGCCTGGCAATCAACCCGTTCCGCACCGATACACATCCGGGGGCACACACCGGGGTGGCGATGATCACCGGCGCGGATGAGGCGATCGCCGCGCATCAGCGTGTGGCCGAGGCAAGTTGGCGGGAGGCAATCAAGGGCCCGTCGGGTGCGGCCCGGTTGCGTCAGTTGCTGAACGTGGCGTCGCCCGTATCTTAGTGTCCGTCCGAGAAGTCTGACGGCTAAGGGCCGGCGAGGGATTTTCGCCGCTGGGAAGAAGGCGACGCAGCCACGATGCGGGGACATCGTGGCAAGTTGCCGACGCTCCCAGCGGCGAAAAGCACTGCCGGACCGACCCGCGAGACTTCTCGGACGGACACTTAGCCTCCGCGGCAAGGCGCAACGCAGCATCCGCGACGTCTTAGCAAACATTTCTTGATACATCGAACATACGACAGAGTTTGAAATATCACCGTGCGGGCCTATGAAGAACCGAAGTTCATTGCGGAAGACTCACATGAAGCATGAGCTGGGCGTTGCCTGGCTGTGGCAACCGCTCGGCGCCGCGGTTCGAGCTGTTCTGAATGTTGCCTCCCCGCGCGAAGCTGTCGCTACGCCGGTCCGCCGTTGGCTGTTCGGAGGCGCGAGGTCGCCTCCTGTCTCGGACGAATCGAACGAGCTGGAAGAGTCACGCCTCCACGCCCAGAAAATGGAGTCTCTGGGACGTCTGACCACGGGCGTAGCCCATGATTTCAACAATCTGCTGACCGTCGTGCTCGGCAACGCCACAGCCCTTCGGGTCAACGCCGAGGCTCGGGGGGACGCTCAGGCGTTGCGGCGTGCCGAAATGATTGAACGCGCGGCGGAGCGAGGCGGGCGACTCGCGGGGCAGTTGCTGGCATTTTCGGGCAAGCAGATGCTGCGTCCTGAAATTGTCTCCGTTTATCGGGTTCTGTCCGGCACGCACGAGTTGTTTGCGCAGGCGGCCGGGGAAAGCGCGCGGGTTCTCCTTCAGGCGGAACCGGGGCTCTGGAATTGCCTGGTTGACCCGGGGCAATTTGAGTCGGCCGTTCTTAACCTGGTGCTCAACGCGCGTGAGGCGATGCCGGTCGGCGGGAACATCAATATTTCCTGCCGTAACACAAAAGTGCGCCAGCCGCTGACTGGAAAATCCCAGCACGCATCAGGCGATTACGTTCGCGTTGACGTCAGCGACCCTGGCAGCGGCATCCCGCCGGAGCTTCGCGAGAAGGTCTTTGAACCCTTCTTCACCACCAAACAGATTGGTCAAGGCAGCGGGCTGGGCTTGGCACAGGTGCACGGTTTCGCCGGCCAGTCCGGCGGGTGGGTGGAACTGGAAAGCGCGGTCGGACGCGGCACGACGATTTCGTTGTTCCTGCCACGTGCCAAAGGCCCGGCGTCCGAACCATTGCCCGTCGCGCATGGGACAGTCCCCGTCGGGAACAACCAGACGGTTCTCGTTGTCGAACCCGATCCGGACCTTAACATCACCACATGTGACACCTTGATCCGCTGTGGTTATCACGCCATCGGTGTGGCCAATGGCTCCGGTGCCGTGGCTCTTTTGGTATCCGATGAGCGAATTCATGCCTTGTTGACCGCGGCTCGGCTCCCTGGCGGCATTAGCGGCCTCGGACTGGCACAGAGTGCCCGCCAGGCACGACCTGATCTGTGCGTGCTTCTGACATCTTGTGCGCCGGACGACATTCCCGACGAATCCGCTCGCGCGTCCCTTGGCGGCGACACGCATTTTGAATTCGTAATGAAACCTTATAGCGCCACTGACCTGGCGCTCATGGTTGGGGGGGTTCTGTCCAGCAACACCTTCTCCATCGAGACCGAACAGCTTCTCGCTGAAGTGAAGGATAGCGTTCGTTCCGCGGGCTCGATGAAAACGACGGCGTCACGAGGAAGCCCGCCGGACACGGCTCGATCTGACGGCTTGTCACGCTCGGGGATGCCGATAAATGCAATCCGGCTCGGCGTGATGCCGTTCAGGAGCATCATCGCGTCCGCCAGCGACGCCGCGTTCTCGCGCGGACTCGCCGAGGAAATCACCACCGCGTTTTCCCGCTTTCGCTGGATCACCTGTGTAGGACCGGCGTCAGTTGCGGCACTGGCCGATGAAACGCCCGGCGAAACCGAGCGCTGGCGAGAGCTTGACCTTGATTTTCTGGTCGAAGGGAGTTTCCGCAGAAAAGGCAACGCGATCAGGGTCTTGTTGCGACTGGCAAACACGCGTGGATCGGGCGAAATAAGCTGGGGACAACGATTCGATGGTCTGTTGCGGGATCTACTGGATCTGCAAGACCGGATCGCATCCGCAACAGCCGCGCAGATCGCGCCGGAGTTGCTGGTTTGGCAAGGGCTGGAGGCGAAGTCGCGCCCCCGGGTTGATCCAACGGCTTACGATATGATGCTGCGAGCAATCCCCGCGATTTATCGCCTGGACGAACTCGCCTTTCGCGAATCCGGCGACTTGCTGGAACGGTCTTTGGCATTGGATCCCGGCAGCGCCTCGTGCCACTCGTGGCTGGCCCACTGGTATCATCTTTCGGTCGGCCAGGGTTGGCAACCGCATGCGCTCAACGCAATCGAGCGTGCCGACCATCTCGCAAAACGGGCGGTCACGCTCGATCCGGAGGACGCCCGAGGATTTACTGTCGCGGGACATGTTCGTGCATTTTTGCATAAGGATGCGGAGGGGGCGCTCCACCTGCATGAACGTGCGATCGCGCTGAACCCGAACCTGGCTCTTGCCTGGTGCTATTCAGGCCTCGCCCACAGCTACGTTGGAGAACATGTCGAAGCCATTCGACGCATTCAACATGGCCAGCGCCTCTCGCCGCATGATCCGCATAGCTTCTATTTCGACGCAGCGTTGGAATTTCCTTTCCTGCTCACGGGCCAATTCGAGGCCGCGGCGGGACTGGGCAGGCGATCGCTCAGCGCTCATCCGGGGTTTTCGTCGACATATAAGGTTTTGCTTGCCGCTCTCGGGCATTTGGGTTCCAGCCATGAGGCATCCGCGGTGCGTAAAGAGCTGTTAAAGTTGGAGCCTCATTTTTCGCTTCGTGAAGCGCGAGTCCGCTCACCTTTGTTGCGGGAGGAAGATCTGGATTGCTACATCGACGGGCTGCGGTTGGCCGGCATTTCGGAACGATCTAGGCCGGCGTCAAAGCCGGCTCTGATGAATTAGCGGTCGTGATGCCGCCGAACGGACAAGCGCCCCGACGGCGCTTCCTTGCGGCCGCCGCATAGGCGCCGAAGGGACGATCAGGATCCTCGTTGGGCGTAACGATGGTGTCCTGGTATGCGCTCCAGTCGTCAATACTCATGGCGCCCATATTTGGCACGATCGATGTCGCGCTAAGGGTCTGTTCATCATAGGCCTGCCGCGGCAACGGTTGGACCTGGAGCAGCGGAAAATCCATCTTGAGGTGCACAGGCTTATGGGTCTGGGTGAGGCGAAGATTGGTGAACAGCGGGCCGAACCAGCAATCCGTCTCGACAATTCCCTCATAAAGGCTGTAGCCGCTGGGAGCAGGGAGGTTTGCAGGTGCACGTATCAGCAGGCTCCAGTCCTCGGCTGTGCGCGCCATCAGTCCGGTCCATAGCTGTACATTGCCGGGTTCCGGCAGTGCCACGAGGAACGGAGGTGCGCAACCCAGCAACGTCTTCGGTGCCAAATTATCGAAGGTCTGCGAGAAGCCTGGAAATTGGGCGGACGGCGACAGCCGCATCCAGTCGGGTGCCCCATCGAAATACCAGAAAATATCGTGTCCGTCCCAGATCAATTGCAGATCCATCGGCGGGAATACCCACCAACCGTAACCTGCGGCACTCGTCACTGCGTCACAGTAACGATAGGCCCTGGTCGGCAGCGTTCCTGAGGCCGAACGATCCGCGCGCCGGGGCGCGTGACCATGTTCGATCAGCCGATGAAACTGTAACACCGATTCAGAGCGATTCATAACGGCGGATTCCCCGAAAATGATGCCATACTCGTCAGACGCGGTTCGGCACTTCAAAAACGAGGCGCCGAACCTGAAGCATCCTACTTATCGTGCGCCGGGGAGGCGGGCGCAGCTGCCGTAGCGAATGCGGCCGCTGTCTACAGTGTTGGCTAAAGTAACGGGCCGAGAAAGAGTAGCGCCTGCGACCGTATGGCAAGAAGTTTCAACAGACCCGACCGGAAGCGGCAGATCAGTACTAGCGCTAATCGAACCATAATCTGAAACAGAATGGATAGTTGTCATCAAGCTCTCCTTTTCGTGTTCGGCGAGGACGGAATACGCGGCATCGTTCGAAGTCGCAATCAAAAACTCACAGTTTCGTGATCTTTTATATCGTTATGTAAACATAACCAGTGTATTCTCGCAACGAGAACTCGCCGCAGCCTGCCTGGTCCCATAAGCGTGAGCAACGCAAGCGCCCACCCCCAAAATCCGACCTTTGGCACCGAGAATGGCGTCCGATCCCGCGCGTCGGCCATCAGCGCCACGCTCAGGCCGACATCCCTGGCTTTCTGAAAACTATCAGCGGGACCAGAAAGAACACCAGAGCCGTGGCAGCCGCAGAGACAATAATCAGCGGCGTAAGCCGCTGGTTGAACACGTGCTGGTAAAGCACCGATCCCAGCGTGTCCGATAACGGACCGGTCAGATTGACGATCGACATCATGGCCGCAAAGGCGAACCCCTCGGCGCCTTCGGGGCAGGATTCGGCGGCCAGCGTCATCGTGGCGATCATTGCGATCATGCTGGTAATCCCGCCCGCCAGCCAGATCACCACGGCGGTGGCCGGCGTGCTGAGCAACAGGTAGGACAACGTGCTGAGCACGCCGCCCAGGATGCTCAGCCGCAGCAGCGCGCGGCGGCCCAGGTGGCTGAGCCGCCAGCGATACAGCAGACCCCCAATGATCCAGCCGCCGGCAGCGATCGAAGACAGCACCCCGATGAAGCCCTGGGAGAATCCCAGGCGGTCGCTCATCTGAAAATACAGCGGCGTGCCGAAGCCGGGGCTGAAATAATACAGAAACAGAAAGCCGGCGACGAACCACAGGTCGCGGCTGCGGAACACGCTGAGCAGCGCGTTCAGCCGCTCGCGCAGGGCTTCCAGGTCGATGCGGGCGCGCGATTCCTGAACCAGCCAGACCCCGGCGATGATGGCCAGCGGCGCGATCGCGGCGATCGATGCGGCAGCGTGCAGGGCGCCGATCGGCGACAGGATCTCGATCAAATAGCCGGCGAGCAGCGTGGTGATCATCTGAGCGATATTGAACCAAAGCCACTGCTGGTTGACGAAACTGCCGCTGGCGTTGGTTTTCTGGCCGGTTTCAACCAGCAGCGCGCCACAAAGCGTGCTGGAGATCGCCATTGCGAATGCGGTCACGGTCAGTGCGGGGATCATCCCGGAGGCGGTATCGATCGTCGCAACCCAGGCGAAGGCCAGAACTGCGGCGATGTTTGCCAGCACCAGGTAAGGGCGCCGCCGGTACCCGAACAACGGCACGAAATCCGATATCGCACCCCAGACCGGTTTGATGACCCACGGCAAATCGAGGATCGCGAGTGACGCGCTGATCGTCACCGGATCCCAGTGCAGGGTCTCCTTCAGCCAGTGCGACAGCGGCTGCCACATGATGCCGGACTTGGCCTGCCCGATGCCCTCCACCGCATAGACGATGGCGAAGAACCACATGGTGCGGTTGATGGCTGGATCTCTGGTTCGCATGGGGCATTCTGCGGGAGCCGGAGATTGCCCTCAAGCGGGGGGATGGGACACGATGGGTCAATTGGCAGGGGGCTGCGCGTATGGCCTGGCGTATTGGCATCGACATCGGCGGCACCTTCACCGATGTGGCGATGGTCGAGGAGGACAGCGGCCGGATCGGGATCGCCAAGGTGCCGACAACGCCACAGGACTTCGGCCAGGGGGTGATCGAAGGCCTCCGCCGTGGCCTAGCCGGGAACGCCATCGATCCGGCGGACGTGACCCTGCTGTCGCACGCGACGACGGTGGTGACCAACGCGCTGCTGGAGCACAAAGGGGCAAGATGCGGCTTCATCGCCACGCGCGGATTCCGCGATCTGCTCGAACTGCGCCGCTCCTCCCGGCCCGACCTCTACGACCTGTTCCAGGACGGCCCTTCGGTGCTGGTGCCGCGTCGTTATCGGTGGGAAATCACGGAACGGGTCGATGCGCAGGGTGACGTCGTCACGCCGCTGGCAACGGACGAAATCCCGCCGCTGATCGAGGCGATTCGGGCGGCCGGGTTGCAGACCGTCGCGGTGTCCTTCCTGTTCTCCTTTCTCAACGACAGACACGAACGGGCGGTGGGCGAGGCGCTGCGCGCGGCGCTGCCGGATGTGGGCATTTTCCTATCATGCGAGGTTCTGCCCGAAATCCGCGAGTTCGAGCGGGCCAGCACCACCGCCGTCTGCGCCTATGTGGGGCCGTTGCTGGCCGGGTATCTGGATCGGCTGTCCAAGGCAACGTCCGCACTCGGGTTGCCGCCGCTGCATGTGATGGGGTCATCGGGCGGCGTGTTCGATATCGCCGAGGGTCTGCGGATGCCGGCGATGGCGGTGGAATCCGGGCCGGCCGCGGGCGTGATCGCGGCCGCGCTGGCCGGACGCCAGTTGGGACGGCCGAATCTGATCTCGTTCGACATGGGCGGCACCACCGCCAAGGCGAGCGTCATCGTCAACCACGAGATCGCGGTGACGGCTGAGTACGAGGTCGGCGGAGCGGCCAACACCAAGCGGTGGATGCACGGGACCGGCCATCCGATCCGAATGCCAGTGATCGATCTGGCGGAGGTCAGCGCCGGCGGCGGCTCGATTGCCTGGGTCGACCCGGGGGGCGCCTTGAAGGTGGGACCTGCGAGTGCCGGCGCGGACCCGGGGCCCGCTTCCTATGGCGGCGGCGGATCAAAGGCGACGGTCACGGACGCCGATGTCGTCCTGGGATGGCTGGACCGCAAGGCGCTGCTCGGAGGTGGACTTCCCATCGATCGTGCCGCCGCGGAACGGGCCATCGCGGCGGATGTGGCGACCCCGTTCGGGTTGTCGGTGCGCGAGGCGGCGGCGCGGATCGTCGAAGTGGTGAACAGCAACATGGCGCAGGCGCTGCGGATCGTCTCGGCGGAGCGGGGGCACGATCCGCGGGAATTTAGTCTGATCGCGTTCGGTGGCGCCGGGCGGGTCCATGCCGTGGCGCTGGCCGAGGAACTCGCGATCCCCGAGGTGATCATTCCACCCGCGCCAGGAGCTTTCTCGGCGCTGGGGCTGGTGGCGACGGACCTGAAGCGGGATTACTCTCGGACCTTATATGCCGATCTCGGACAGGTCGATCCCGCTCGGGTTGAGGACGCGTTCGCGGCCATGGAGGCAGCGGGGGCAGCGATGCTCAAAGCGGCTGCTGTGCCGCCGGCAAGGCAGGCGTTGCCGCGGTTCGCCGATGTCAGATACCGGCGCCAGGCCTATGAACTCACGCTGCCGGTCGCGGACGGGCCAGTAACGCGGGCACTGCTGGACCGGTTGACCGCGTCTTTCCACGATAAGCACGCCCAGACCTACGGGCACGCAAACCGCAACGAGGCGGTGCAACTGGTCAACCTGAGACTTGCCGCGGTTGGCAAATTGCCGGATCTGAAGCTGGCGCAGCCGTCTGATCCCTCCACCGCCCACCGGCACCAGCGGGATGTGTGGTTTGCCGCCACCGGCTTCGTCTCGGCGCATGTGCACTGGCGGAACGGGTTGTTGCCGGAAACCGCAATCGCAGGGCCGGCCATCATCGAGGCGCTGGATTCCACCACGGTCGTGCCCCCCGGCTGGACCGCCCGGATCGACGACCTCGGCTACATTCGTTTGACCCGCGACTGACGGTCGATGCCGGTGCCGCAGCGTAGTGGGGCTCCACCGCCAAATGTTCAGTTGGGCCGGATTGCCCCGGCCACTTCGTGCCCGCCGTGCCAGATCATCGTCAACGCGACATAGAGCACGATCAGAAGCCCGACCCAGGCGATCCAGCGGTGCCGCTCCAGCAACCGGGCGATCAGGCCGGCGGCGAGTCCCATCAGTCCGACGGACAGTAACAGCCCTGCAGTCAAAACCCAGAACCGCTCGTGCGCGGCGCCGGCGACAGCCAGGACGTTGTCCAGGCTCATGGACACGTCGGCCAGGATGATCTGCATCATCGCTTCCCGCAGCGTCTTTGTCCCGGCCCCCACGGCGACAGCGCGGTGAGACCGCCGCAGTTCGCGGAACATCTTCCAGCAAACCCACAGCAGCAGGACGCCGCCTGCCAGCAACAACCCGATCAGCGCCAGAAGCCGCAACGCCACCGCACCCATCGCGATCCGGATCACCGTTGCGCCGCCGATCCCCAGCAAAATCGCGGGGCGCTGCTGCCTGGCGGGCAGGCCGGCGACGGCCATTCCGACGACGACGGCATTGTCGCCCGCCAGGGCCACGTCGATCATCACCACCTGGGCCAGGGCAACCAGGTCCTGCGTCCAATCCATGCTTGCCTTCCGGAATGCCTCGGTTTAGCTGGCCCTGTATCCTATACCGGACAAAGCAGCGATGGTTCCGCGATATTCCCGACCCGAAATGGCCGCCATCTGGGAGCCGGTCAACCGCTACCGCATCTGGTTCGAGGTCGAGGCGCTCGCCGCCGAGGGGATGGCGCGCATCGGCGCGATCCCGGAGGCAGCCGCCCGCACCATTCGCGAGAAGGGCGCCCCCAAACTGGCCGCCATGACGCAGGCCGACGTCGAGCGGATAGATGCGATCGAGCGGGAGACCCGACACGACGTCATCGCCTTCCTGACCTGGCTGGCCGAGGCGATCGGTCCGGACAGCCGGTTCGTGCATCAGGGGATGACAAGCTCCGACGTGCTGGACACCACACTGTCGGTGCAACTGACGCAGGCGGCGGACCTGCTGCTGGCCGACATCGACGCGGTGCTGGCGGCGCTGAAGACCCGAGCAATTGAGCACAAATATACCGTCACCATCGGCCGAAGCCACGGCATCCATGCCGAACCGACGACGTTCGGGTTGAAGCTGGCCGGGCATTACGCCGAGTTCGCGCGCAACCGGGACCGTCTGGTTGCGGCCCGCAAGGAGGTCGCTGTCGTCGCGGTCAGCGGCGCGGTCGGCACGTTTGCCCACCTCGATCCCAGCGTTGAGGA
>JBEKLE010000174.1:0-12162 GCA_050010355.1 Rhodopila sp.
GATCAGCGCCCCGACCGCTTCGCCGTCGGCGAGAAGGTCGACGCCAAGATCACCGCGGTCGATCGTCAGTCGCGCAAGCTGACGCTGACCATCAAGGGCAAGGAAGTCGAGGACGAGAAGCAGGCTATGGCCGAATTCGGATCGTCCGACTCCGGCGCCTCGCTGGGTGACATCCTGGGCGCTGCGATCCGTCGCCGCAACCAGTTGGCACAGGACAGCTAACCACACGCCCAAGGTCACCGGCGCCAAGGACGTCAGCCAATGTCTCTGGAGACCGATTTGCTACTCGACAGGCGGCGCCTCAAGCGCCGCCTGATCTTTTGGCGGGTGTTCTCTGTCCTCGCGCTGATCGTCGCGGCGCTGGCCGGGCTGCGCGGGACCGGCCTGGTTCTTCCGAACGCGCATATCGCGCGGGTTACAGTCAACGGGCTGATCACCGAAGACCGGAAACTGACCGAGGCGATCGACGCGCTCGCAGACGACGACCACGTCAAGGCGGTGATCCTGTCGATCGACAGCCCCGGCGGCAGCGTCGCCGGCGGCGAAACACTGCATGACGCGATCGTGCACGTCGCCGCGAAAAAGCCCGTCGTGGCGACAATGGGCGGTCTCGCCGCATCCGCCGGGTACATGATCGCGGTCCCGGCCAGCCGTATTTTCGCCCGCGAAGCCACCCTGACCGGCTCGATCGGCGTGTTGCTGGAAACCGGCGAGGTGTCTGGTCTGCTCGGCAAACTCGGCATCAGCGCCGAGGTCGTCCGTTCCGGTCCGTTGAAGGACGAACCCAGCCTGGTGCGGCCATTGTCGCCCGCGGGGAAGGACGTTCTACAAGGTCTGGTGAACGACATGTACGACCAGTTCGTCAGCATGGTCGCGGAAGGACGCCACCTGGACCCGGCGAAGGTTCGGTCGCTGGCGGATGGCAGAGCCTATACCGGGCGGCAGGCGCTGGGTCTGGGTCTGGTCGACGCGATCGGCGGCGAACGGGAAGCCAAGGCGTGGCTCGTTTCAGCAAAGGGCGTGCCCGACGGGCTACCGGTCCAGGATTTGTCCCTCGGCGGCATTGCCAGCCACGCGCTCTCCGGTCAACTTGGCATGATCATAGAAGAACTGTGGAAAACGCTGGTTTCACAAAGCGTTAGTCTTGACGGGGCGATGGCTGTCTGGCACCGTTCCGGGAACTGATTCCGGGGGACGACTTGACAAAATCGGAACTGATAGCGGAATTGGCAATTGCCAATCCCCACTTGCGCGGCCAGGACGTGGAAACCATCGTGGCGACCATCTTCGAAGAGATAACCTTCGCCCTTGCCCGCGGGGAGCGGGTGGAGCTGCGGGGATTCGGCGCGTTCACTGTCAAGCACCGGGACGCACGCACCGGACGCAACCCAAGAACAGGTGCCTCCGTTTCGGTGGATGAAAAATCGGTTCCCTTTTTCAAAGCCGGCAAGGAATTGCGGCTGCGGGTGAATGCCGGTAAAATCGCCCGAGCGTCCGTGGCAGAACGTAAAAAGGCCTGAAAGGTCCGCCCATCATGCTGTTTCTGATCGTCGCCATCATCCTGTGCCTGCCTCTGGTTGTGTTCGCGTTATCGAACACCGCGGTCGTCCACTTGGGAATGTGGCCGACTGATTATGGCGTCGAAGTCCATCTCTCGGCCGCTATCCTGGTCGCGATGGGGGTCTCCTTCCTGATCGGCGCGTTCATTGTTTGGATTTCCGAGCTCGCCCAGCGTCGGCGGGCACGCCGGGCAGAACGGACGGTCCGTCTGCTCGAATCGCAGATCGAGGCTTTGAAAGCCCGCGTCGCCGTGAAGCCCGGCGGCGGCGAGCTGTCGGTGGCGTCGCTGCCGCCGGCGGCCTGATGGCCTCTGTCCGCCGCACGGTTCGATGTCGCCCGACAGGCGGCTGATCGTCGCGCTGGACACGGCGGACGTCGCCCGCGTACGTCTCTGGGCCGACATGGTCAGCCAGCACGCCGGCCTGCTGAAGCTCGGTCTTGAATTCTTCCTCGCGAACGGCGCGGATGGCGTCGCGGGCATCACCGGGGCGCCGATTTTCCTGGACCTCAAGCTGCACGACATCCCGAACACGGTGGCCGGCGGCGTCCGCGCGGTACTGCCGTTGAAACCCCGGATGCTGACGATCCATGCCTCCGGCGGTGCGGCGATGATCCAGGCCGCGCACCAGGCCGCCTCAAGTGCCGGCCCCGACCGTCCGATGATCCTCGCGGTGACCGTTCTCACCAGTCTCGGTCCGAACGATATCAAGGCCCTTGGCGTCACTGCGGCGCCGGCTGAACAAGCGCTGCGCCTCGGGCGTCTCGCCATCGAGGCCGGGGCGGATGGCCTCGTCTGCAGCCCGCTTGAGGTCGCCCTGCTGCGCCAGTCGCTTGGCCCGGGGATCAAACTGGTCGTGCCGGGCATCCGGCCCGCCGGGTCAGACGCGGGCGATCAGGCCCGAACCATGACCCCGGCCGAGGCAGTGGCGGCGGGTGCGGACTGGATCGTGGTCGGCCGCCCGATCACCGGTGCGAGCGACCCGGGCGCCGCCGCCGCCGCCATCGCCGCCGCCATCCGATGACGCAGGTGAAAATTTGCGGCATCAACGATCCGGTCGCGTTCGACACGGCGATCGAGGCCGGCGCGGACTGGGTGGGATTCGTGTTCTTCCCCCCCTCCCCGCGTTCCGTGACGCCGCAGGCCGCCGCTGACCTGTCGGGCCGGATGGCCGGCGGCCCGCCCCGCGTCGGCTTGTTCGTGGAGCCGACCGTGGCGGCCATTACACAGGTGCTCCAATCCGTGAAGCTCGACGTCTTGCAGATCTACGGCGCACTGGACCGCCTGGGCATGATCCGGACGCGCTTCGGCCTGCCGATCTGGCGCGCCGTGGGCATCAACGCCACCGCCGACCTGCCCACCGCTTCCCTCGGCGCGGACCGGCTGGTCCTGGAGGCCAAACCGCCGGCGCGGGCAACCCGGCCGGGCGGAAACGCGACGACGTTCGACTGGGCGGTTCTGCGCGGCTGGTCTGCGCCAGTCGCATGGGTGCTGGCCGGCGGCCTCACTCCCGGCAACGTGGCGGGCGCTATCCGGGCAACCGGCGCAGACGCAGTCGATGTCTCATCTGGTGTGGAACACACCGCCGGGGTCAAAGACGCCTCGCTGATCCGGGCCTTCATCGCTGCGGCAAAAGCCGCTGGAGCGTAACGGCCCCTATTTCTTCTTCCTGGCGCTTTCCAGTTCCAGCCTGAGGCGCTCGATCTCCGACCGCAGCGCCTCGATCTCCGTTTCATGCGCATTAGACGGGTTGGTAGGCTCGGTCCCGCGGTAGAACGGGGTGAACATGCTGAACGCCCGTTCCATCATGGCCATGTTCTGCCGGCCGACTTCCTCGATATTTCCGAACGGGAAAAGCGTACCCATCGTCTTCTGCATCGCAGTCCGCAGCTGTTCCTGCTGCTGGGCGAACGATGTCATCGCATGTTCGAGATATTTCGGCACCAGACCCTGCATCGATCCGCCGTACAGCCCGATCAATTGCCGGAGGAAGTTGATCGGCAGAAGGTTTTGGCCCTTGCCCTCCTCCTCAACAATGATCTGGGTCAGCACGCCGCGGGTGATGTCGTCGCCGCTCTTGGCGTCATAGACGACGAAATCGCGTCCCAACCGCACCATATCGGCCAGGTTGTCCAGCGTGATGTAGCTTGAACTCTCCGTGTTATACAGCCGCCGGTTCGCATATTTTTTGACTACAACCGGAGGTTTGTCGCCGGTCTTCACCTCCGGCAGAGTCTCAACAGGCACGGACATGCATACCTCGTAGTGCTGCCTCTCCCTACCGTGATTTTCGCACCTGCGATAGGGTGAATCAGCTCCTGAAACCGGTGTGCCGGTTTGACATTCGCAAACGCCCGGCCGTGCCTAGGGTCCGGCTCGCGAGGAGGATCGATGCAACATGGTGATGGACACCGGTTTGGACACCACCAGACCCGACAGCGAAGCATGGGACGCGAGCGGAGAAGGGGCGGCAGGGCAGGGCGAGGGCGGGTTCAGCGATGCCGGTGCGCGCCGGCCTGCCGAACCGGACATGCCCGACCCGCGCAAGCTGGCGCAGGACTGGATCACGCTTTGGCAAAGCGAACTGTCCGCGATGGCGGCCGACCCGGAGATCCGCGAATCCTGGCAGACCGTCATGGCATTGTGGGCCGGTACCATGTCCACGTTATTGCGGGGCCTTCCGCGCGAGCAAAACACGCCGCGCCATGACAGTGCGCGTGGACGCCCCTGGGCCCCTGATGCGCCGCGGGCCCCGGCCACTGCTGTTGCACCTGACGCTCGCGATGCTGAGATCGAGCGTCTCGCGCGCCACGTCGCCGCTTTGGAACGCCAACTGGCCAAACTCGTCCAACTGGTCGAGCGCGGGGATGGGGGCGATCCTCCAGTCCCTCCAAAAGTCCGTCCGAAACCTGGCCCAGGCCGGAAACCGCGAAAGTGAATTCCCGGCAGAAGTGGTCGCCGAGACGCTCCGGCAGGATGCCGCGCTGATCACGGGTATCGCGGCATACCGGCGCCACGACTGGCAGCGTACCCTGATCGATCCGCCGGCGATCTGGTCGGAAGGCAGCACGCGGCTGCTGGACTACGGGCGCCCGGGGGGCCACCCGCGCGGGCGTCCGGTGCTGTTCGTTCCGAGCCTGATCAATCGCGCGTATGTGCTTGATCTGGCGGAGGGAAATTCGATGCTGCGCTGGCTCGCGCGCCAGGACGTGCGGCCGCTGCTGCTGGATTGGGGCTGGCCGGGGGAAACCGAACGGCGGTTCACCCTGACCGATTACGTCGCCGGCCGGATGGAGCGGGCAATGACCGCCGCCGCCCAGGCTTCCGGCGGGCCACTCGTGCTGGCAGGCTACTGCATGGGCGGCACCCTGGCCGTCGCGGCGGCACAGCGCCGGCCGGACCTGATCCGCGGCCTCGCGCTGCTCGCGGCACCATGGGATTTTCATAACCCCGATCCGGAACGGGCGATCAGGGCCGCAGAGACCTTGCCGTTGCTGGAACCCGCCCTGGCCTTCAGCAACGCGCTTTCCGTCGATCTGCTGCAATCGCTGTTCGCGATGCTCGATCCATGGGGTGTGGCTGAAAAATACCGGGGTTTCGCGCGGTTGCCGCAGGACAGCGCCCGCGCGCGGCTGTTCGTGGCGCTCGAGGACTGGCTGAACGACGGCGTGCCCCTCGCGGCCCATGTCGCGCGCGCCTGCCTGGGCGAGTGGTACGGCGAAAACGCGCCGGCACGCGGCAACTGGCGGATCGCCGGACTGGCGGTCGAGCCTGCCGCGATCACCAAACCAACGTTCGTCGCCGTCCCCGGCCGCGACCGCATCGTCCCACCCGAATCCGCGCTCCCACTCGCTCGGCTGATCCCCGAAGCGGTCCTGCACCAACCAGCGGCCGGCCATATCGGCATGGCGGCGGGCGCCGGGGCAGAGGCCTCGCTGTGGCGCCCGCTGCTGGGGTGGCTGCGGGGCCTCCCGCCGGCTTGACCCGGAGGCTCCGGGGGGTTTTCCTCACCCCAACAGCAGGGAGGTTCGTCATGCCGAGCAAACAACCGTTGGCCATTGTCTTCGACACCTTCGGCACCGTAGTCGACTGGCGATCCAGCCTGATCGCCGACCTGACGGCCTATGGCGCCAGCCGAGGCGTCACCGCTGACTGGTCGGCTCTGGTCGACGCCTGGCGAGCCGCCTACCACCCGTCCATGCAACGTGTCCGAACCAGCGAGCAGCCCTGGACAACGTTGGACAAACTGCACCGCGCCTCGCTGGACCGGCTGGTGGCCGAGTTCGGCATTACCGGCCTGTCCGAGGCCGACCTGACCCATATCAACATGGGCTGGCACCGGCTGCATCCCTGGCCAGACGCCGTGCCGGGCCTGACGCGGCTGAAATCCCGCTTCATCATCGGGCCGCTGTCGAACGGCAACGTCGCGTTGCTGCTGAACATGGCCAAGTTCGGCGGCATCCCGTGGGACATGATATTCGGCTCCGACCTGTTCGGGCACTTCAAGCCCGACCCGGAAACCTATCTGGGCGTCGTCCGGATGCTGAATGTGCGGCCGGACCAGGTGATGATGGCCGCCGCGCACAACGGCGACCTAGGCCATGCCCGCGCCTGCGGCTTGCTGACTGCCTTCTTCCCCCGCCCTGCCGAGTACGGGCCGCACCAGAAACGGGATTATGCGGCGGATCAGGACTGGGACATCGTCGCGGCCGACATCCAGGATCTGGCCGCCAGGCTTGGGGTGTAATGCCAGTCGGCGTTTCGCTGACTGGTATGCGCTCTGGCGTGACGGCTGCGCGCAAAATCAATGAGATCCCAGCCGGCCGAACGTCGATTGAAAAGTCGATCTTTCGGCCGGATGGTGTAATTCCCAGCCTTGCATTTTGCCGCTACCCTGCGCATTTGACGGCGGACGGTAGCATCTCGCAAGTCGCGGGACGAACCATGCGAAGGAGGAGAAGCAGGACATGGATGACATCGTGATCGTCTCGGCTGCGCGGACCCCGGTCGGTAGCTTCAACGGCGCACTGAGTACGGTTCATGCACAGAATTTGGGCGCGATCGCGCTCCAGGCGGCGCTTTCACGTGCCTGCGTCGAGGCGTCCGATGTGGACGAGGTCATCCTCGGCCAGGTGCTCGCGGCCGGCGAGGGCCAGAACCCGACCCGTCAGGCCGCCCGCTTCGCCGGCATACCCGATTCGGCGACAGCCTTCGGCATCAACCAGGTCTGCGGCTCCGGCCTGCGTGCGGTCGCACTCGCGGCACAGCAGATCCGCACCGGCGAGAGCAACATCGTCGCCGCCGGCGGGATGGAGAGCATGAGCCTGTCCGCCCATGCCGCGCATCTGCGCAACGGCACCAAGATGGGCGGCCTCGAATTTGTCGATACCATGCTCAAGGACGGCCTGTGGGACGCGTTCCATGGCTATCACATGGGCAACACAGCCGAGAACGTCGCCGCCAAGTACCAGATCACACGCGAGCAGCAGGACGCGTTCGCGCTGGCCTCGCAGCAGAAAGCCTCCGCCGCGCAGAAATCCGGCCGTTTCAAGGATGAGATAGTGCCGGTCACAGTGAAAACCCGTAAGGGCGACATCCAGGTCGCGGATGACGAGTACATCCGCCACGATTCCAGCGCCGAGGGCATGGCCAAGCTGCGGCCGGCCTTCACAAAGGATGGCACGGTCACCGCCGGCAACGCCTCCGGCATCAATGACGGCGCCGCGGCTTTGATCATGATGACGGCCAGCGAAGCCAGCAAGCGCGGTCTCACCCCGCTGGCGCGGATCGCCGGTTTCGCAACCGCCGGCGTCGATCCCGCAGTGATGGGCACCGGCCCGATTCCCTCCACCCGCAAGGTGCTCGGCCGCGTCGGCTGGAAGCCGGACGACCTGGAGGTGGTGGAAGCCAACGAAGCCTTCGCCGCCCAGGCGCTCGCGGTCAACAAGGACCTCGCCTGGGACACCGGAAAGGTGAACGTCAACGGCGGCGCAATTGCCATCGGCCATCCGATCGGTGCATCGGGCGCGCGTATCCTGGTCACCCTGCTACACGAGATGCAGAAGCGGGACGCAAAGAAGGGTCTTGCCACGCTCTGTATCGGCGGCGGGATGGGTGTCGCGATGGCCTTGGAGCGCTGAGCTGAGAGGCTGAAAAAGAATGCCTCCCGCGCCGAACTTGACCGCAAAACCTCAAGTTAACAGGTCTTTTTCGAGTTCGATTGATTTCGACGCGCTGAGCCAGATTTGACCCATGCCTGCTCCGGACGCTCCCGCATGCGGAGCAGGCTGCGGCTGCCAATGCGATCACCAGGTGCCGGGCCTGGATGCGGCGTCGCGAATGACAATCGGCGCACGCGGTGTCCGGACCAATCGCGGTCCCTCAAACGGGTGCGGTGATGCGGCTACCGGTGGGTATGACGCCACGAACCGCGCACCGAACCGCTATAGACCTGAATTGAAGCGCTGATCTTCGGCGGGTAGCCCCTTTGCATGTCCTCCGAAAGTGCTAAGACTGCGCGGTTTCTGGCAACAAAAGGGAGGTAAAGATGGCACGCGTCGCATTGGTTACCGGTGGCACTCGGGGTATTGGCGCGGCGATCAGCCTGGCGCTCAAGGCGCAGGGCCGCACTGTTGTCGCGAATTACGCATCTAACGAATCCGCCGCCGAGTCCTTCCGGGCGGAAACCGGCATACCCGTCGTGAAATTCGATGCTTCCAGCTTTGAGGCGTGCCAGGCGGGTGTCGCCAAGATCGTTGCCGATCACGGTCCAATCGAGGTCCTTGTGAACAACGCCGGAATTACCCGTGACAGCACGATGCTGAAGATGCGGCGGGACATGTGGGATGCCGTGATGGATACCAACCTCGGCTCGTGCTTCAATCTGTGCAGGCTGACGTTCGAGGGTATGCGGGAACGCAAGTTCGGCCGTGTCGTCAACATCGGCAGCTTGAACGGCCAGGCTGGACAATACGGCCAGGTCAACTATGCCGCCGCCAAGTCAGGCATTCACGGTTTCACCAAGGCGCTGGCTCAGGAAGGTGCGAGGTTTGGCATCACCGTTAACGCGGTAGCCCCCGGCTATGTCGATACAGAAATGGTGATGGCGGTGCCTGGCGAAGTGCTGAAGAAGATCGTTGCGAAGATCCCGATCGGACGGCTGGGTCACGCGTCAGATATCGCTCGCGGAGTCGCCTTTCTGACTGCTGAGGAGGCGGATTTCGTTACTGGATCGACGATTTCGATCAACGGCGGAATGCACATGTACTAATCGCCGGTTCGGGTGGGCTCCGGCCCGCCCGACGGCATTGCCACATGCCGGATACCCGAGTCATCATCCCGCCAGGGATGGAGGGCTCCGCCAGTGAACGCGCCACACAATTCGCAATATCGCCACCTTGACGTCCAGAAGATCGCCGGTTCGCTGGGCGCCGAGGTTCGCGGCGTCGATCTTTCGAAGGATGTGACGGACGAGGTTCTTGCAGAAATCCGCGCCGCGCTACTCGACAATCTTGTGATCGCGATTCGCGACCAGGACATCACGGCGGCTCAGCAACTCGCGTTTGCCCGCCGCTGGGGCGATATCCACCTGCATCCCTTCATGGAGGGTATGGCCGAGTATCCGGAAATACTTGCGATCATCAAACGTCCGACCGACAGGAAGAATTTCGGGGGATCCTGGCACACCGATCAAATGTTCTCGCCCAGTCCGGCCATGGGGACGATGCTGTATGCCAAGGAGGTGCCGTCAGCCGGCGGCGACACCTTGTTCACCAACCAGTACCTGGCCTACGAGAGCTTGTCGGACGGGATGAAAGCCATTGCCGGGCAGCTTCGCACCGTCTGCGTGGGCGACAACTTCAAGGCCGCCGGTGGGCTGTCGCGCAAGGAACGCTACAGCCGCCAAATGAGCGAGATGAAGGTCAAGGATCCCGGCAACGTTCAGACCACCAGCGTCCACCCGCTGGTGCGCACCCATCCCGAGACGGGACGCAAATCGATCTACATCGGCGGCCACGTGCAGCACTTCGACGGCATGACCGACGATGAAAGCGAGCCGCTGATCGACTTCTTCATGCAGCAGTCGACCCGCCCCGAACACACCTGCCGCATCCGCTGGCAAACCGGCACACTGACATTCTGGGACAACCGCTGCACCCAACACTTCGCCCTGAACGACTACCCGGCCGAAACCCGCATCATGCACCGCATCACCATCTGCGGCGACCAGCCGTTTTAGGGGACAAGATCGGGGCGCCGCCCCGAACCCCGCCAAGGGCCGACGGCCCTTGGAACCCCGGTATGAGGCGGGTGGACAGGAGGGGGCGACCGCGGCGGTTGACAGGTCCGAGTAGCCCCCTCCTGTCCACCCGCCTTAAATTATTGGGATCAAAGGGGCCGTCGGCCCCTTTGCGGGTCCAGGGCAGCGCCCTGGCCTTGCTTCCCCTAAGCCGCTGTCCCCAGATAGGCGCGGATGACGTCGGGGTTCTGGCGAACTTCGTCGGGTCGGCCGTCGGCGATCTTGCGGCCGAAGTTCACCACCACGACCTTGTCGGATACTGACATCACCAGGCTCATGTGGTGTTCCACCAGCAGCACGGTGACGCCTTGCACGTCGCGCACGCGGCGGATCTGGCCTTCGAGTGTGTGGACCTCGTCATGGTTCAGGCCGGCGGCCGGTTCATCGAGCAGCAGCAGTTTGGGTTCGGCGGCAAGCGCACGGGCGAGTTCCACGCGCTTGCGGATAGGAAACGGAAGCCCGGCCGCGACGTGATGCGTGAATGCGCCAAGGTTCATGAACGCGATCAGGTCCATCGCTTTTTCGCGCACGGCCGCTTCCTCGCGACCGACAGACGGCAGGTGCAAAGCGCTCTCGAGGAAGCCGGCGGTGGTGCGACTGTGACGGCCGACCATCACGTTCTCCAGCACCGTCAGCCGGTCGAACAGCGCGACGTTCTGGAAGGTCCGCCCGATCCCGATCGTCGGGATCTTGTGACGGGGCACGGACAGGACGGATCGGTCCTCGAACAGGATTTCCCCGGCGCCGGGCTGGTAGAGCCGGCTGAGGCAGTTGAACAGTGTGGTCTTGCCCGCCCCGTTCGGGCCGATCAGGCCGGCGATCTGTCCGGGCATCACGTCGAAGGTGACGTCGTCGAGGGCAACGACGCCGCCGAAGCGCAGCGTGATGCCCCGGACCGAAAGAAGCGGCGCCGCGTTGTCAGACATTCGTGAATGCATCCCCCAACGCCAACCCGACGGACCGCGTTGCCGATCCTTTGCCGCTGACGCCGCCGCACAATGCGCAAGGGCCTGATCGCACGCAAGCTGCCGGGCGAAGCGGTCTTCAGGCCGCCTGCGCAGGCCGGGGATGATCTTCCTGTCCTGCAATAGACCCGTTGCTTGCCCCGGACGCCCGCGCGCCGATATGATCAGGCATGTCCGATACGCATCACACAAAGATCCTGATCATCGGCGCGGGACCCGCCGGCTACACCGCCGCAATCTATGCCGCCCGTGCCAACCTGTCGCCGATCCTGGTCGCCGGCATGCAGCCCGGCGGCCAGCTCATGATCACCACGGACGTCGAGAATTATCCCGGGTTCGCCGACGTCATCCAAGGCCCCTGGCTGATGGAGCAAATGGAGGCCCAGGCAACCCATGTCGGCACCCGAATCATCCACGACCTGATCACCGGCGTGGATTTTTCCCGCAGGCCGTTCCGCTGCCAGGGAGACTCCGGCGACGGCTACACCGCGGACGCCGTCATCATCGCCACCGGCGCCCAGGCCCGCTGGCTCGGTCTGGCGTCAGAACAGACGCTGCAAGGCCGCGGCGTCTCGGCCTGCGCCACCTGTGACGGCTTCTTCTATCGCGGCAAGACCGTCGCCGTGATCGGTGGCGGCAACACCGCGGTCGAGGAAGCGCTCTATCTGACCCACCACGCCGAAAAAGTGACCTTGGTGCATCGCCGCGACAGCCTGCGGGCGGAAAAGATCTTGCAGAACAGGCTGTTCGCGCATCCCAGGATCTCGGTGATCTGGACCAGCAGGGTGGCGGAGATCGTCGGCGGCGGCACGCCCGAGGTGGTGACCGGCGTCCGGCTGCACGAGACGAACACCGGTGCGGAGTCCATCCTGCCGGTTGACGGCGTGTTCATCGCCATCGGCCACACCCCAACCACCGCGGTCTTCGCCGGACATGTCGACATGGACGCCGAGGGCTACATCCGCACCGTGCCGAACAGCACGCGAACCTCGGTTACGGGCGTGTTCGCGGCGGGCGATGTGCAGGACAGAATCTTCCGCCAGGCCGTCACTGCGGCCGGCACAGGCTGCATGGCCGCATTGGAAGCGGAAAAATACCTCGCCGAACACGACATCAGTCTCTCGGAAGCCGCGGAGTAGCTGAAATTTGCCCGAAGCCATGAAATTCCGTCACATGACTCGCAAAAGTATTGTTAGGTTTGATGTACCGCGCACAGAGGTTGTGGGCGGCTGACCAGGTGCGGCCCCGACCCAACCGGCCGCCGGGAGAGGCTCTATAATGGACTGGGACAAGCTGCGTGTGTTTCACGCCGTGGCCGAGGCGGGCAGCTTTACGCATGC
>JBEKLE010000175.1:0-12065 GCA_050010355.1 Rhodopila sp.
TTCAATCCGCTGTTCCGAAGTCGTGACAACCCGAGGACGACCGGCCATGGCTCACTCCAATCCGTAATGTGTACGAATCGGCCCATACCAAATGTGGCCCGCGTCGGGGAATCCTGCTTAGGGGTTGATCGCCCCTTTTCGCGCCGAGAGGCCCTACATCGGCGGCGGGCGGGTAAGACGATGCGATTCACGCCGGGCGCGGTATCGATGCTCAGTGCGTCGTAAATCTTGCGCGGCGCAGGTTCGGCCATGGGGACCTTGCGGACATGCAGGATGCGGCCGTCGCGCTCGCGGAAGGCTGGATTTCGACCCCACCTTGGCGGCGGAGGAGCCGTTGGAGCGGGAGGGATCAACGTCTCGCTTGAGACCATCCGGCGGATGCAGGCGGCTTCGAGCCTGTGGAAGCCGAAGCAGCGGCGGGTCAGGCGTGTCTTCAAACCGTGGGACCAGCGTCCGCGGTGTGGCGAACTGTGATACAGATCGACGGAAGTCCGCACGACTGGTTCGAGGGCCGCGGGTGTCGCTGTACACTGATCGTGTTAATCGACGACGCGACGAGCCGCCTGACCAGCATCACGGTCGCAACGGATTGGACTGGACCGCGTTTCGACAACGCAATCTGTCACGCCGAAGCGCGGACTGAACTGAGTTTGACGCGCTGTCGATGTTCACCAGCCACGGACGAGCAACGGCGATGTAATGGCTGACCGTCGACACGGCCACGCTGAAGAACTGGCACAACGACAACGAATTCCAAACCGGGCTTCCCTGTTGCCGATACTACCGAGCCCCCGGAAGTCCTGGCAAAAATCCCACCGGCACCGGCCAAACGTGAGAGCTACCGCCACGAGGTGAGGTGGTTCCCCGAACTGGACAGGTTGCTAAGAGATAGTCTCCCCCTGGAACGATCGTGCACAGTCCTGAGTTCAAGGCGAAAATGGCGCTTGCGGCGGTGCGGGAGGAAGGCATGGTCGCCGACTGTCGAGCCGCTTTGGGGTTCACGCCAGCGAGGTCTCGTTTTCTCCGCTCGTCAGCTTTCCAGACTGAGCGAAACGTTGAGACGCTGGCGGGCATTTCAAAAAAACCACCCCCAGACGTAACCCAGTCTGCGCATCGTGCGAAAGAGCAACGCGGGAGAGGTTTTCAGAAGATGGCGAGCGCTAAATCTATCACCGTAACGCTCGGCAAGTGGCCTTCGAAAGAGCCTCCGCAGCAGCACGCGAAAGGAGTTACCAGCATGCTTTATCGATCCGGACCCGATACAGTGCCACCTCAGCCTTGCGTCCCGGGCGTCGTCACTTTGCTGGCGCCCGCCCTCAGCAAGCTGCTTGACGATGCTAGTAATGCGGTGGACGGAGATACACCCACGGTCCGATCTTGCCTGGCACAGGCCCTGGCTCTGCTTGAAAAGGAGGCTGTTCCTGTCGATAACGGCTCACCGCGGCAGTCCAGGCGCGGCGGTTTCGCGGCCTGGCAGGAACAGCGCGTCAGGACATACATCGACGCGCACCTCGATGCTCCGATCAGGGTCGCCGACCTTGCTCAAATAAGCCGGCTGAGCGCCGGCTACTTCTCGGTCCCGTTCAGACAGACGTTTGGTTCATCGCTGCAGACGTTCCTCGCGCATCGGCGTGTGGAGCGGGCCAAGATGCTGATGTTGTCCACGGACCAGACACTCACTGACATTGCGCTCGCCTGCGGTTTCTGCGACCAGGCACATTTTTGCAGGCGGTTTCGGCGGATCGTCGGAAGCACGCCGAACGCGTGGCGTCGCCAACAGCTTCGCCAGCCGAATGCGAATCGAGATCGTGTCAGTTATTTGTCTAATCCTACTTTATCAATTTGACACCGCTTTGAGAGAATCCAATCAAAGGTCCCGATCGACCATTGCCTGGCAGCCTCCCAGGTTCTTCGGCAGGCGATCCTGAAGGGTCAAGAATGCCCGCTCCGAACGCCCGCGTGCCTGCGGCGAGCAGGCCGCGATGTGGCCGATGCCAAGCTGCTTCAGGGCGGCCTAACTGCGTCAGAACCGTGCGCGACCAACACCTCCGCCACACCCCGCATACTTGACGCCGTCCCCTCCTCATCGACGAGGGACGGCGCCAGACGGCGGTCGTCCAAGCCGGCGAACTCGGTCCCCAGGTGGCGATCACGGCAGCGGCGGAACGTGCGTTCACTGATCTCAAGCAATCCCGCCGCCTCCATCTGGCTCAGTTCCGACCGCTCCGGGCGGCCAAGACTGTCAGTGAAACGCATCCGCTCGCCCGGTCCATGAAATCCTCCATTCCTGGAGATCCACATGACCGGACACTTCACGAGCTACGAAATCCGGACAGACCACGAGCTAGCCTACCGGCCATCGACTCCAGCCTTGCGATTGGTGCCGCGGTGTGACTGGGCGAGCTTGGGGCGACCATGATCGTCAATCCGCCCGGCTTCGTGACGGCGCCTGTAAAGATTTTGGGCGAGGTGGAACGAGGATATTACCTGCCGGCGTCGGCCCTGGCGGTCGCTCCTCTTGCCGCATCACTGGCAGCCTTGATCCTGATCGCCGGCGCGCATACCAAACCAAACAGATGAATTGTTTGGCCTCGGTGCAGGGCGATCTAGGCCGGCCAACTGGCGGAGCTGAGCCGCTCGGCGTCGCCTCCGCGCGATCGGCCAGCGATCCGGTCACGACTTCGCCGCCAGGTTCCCTTAAATGACGGTGCTGAGAGCGCAGTTCGCGTTACTCGTCCTGGTGCCGGTTGCGCCGGCGCTACAGTATCTCGTTGGTGTGTCGGCGCCCTGGGTGTTTCTCGCCGGGGCGGTCGCAATCGGCGTCCTCGCGGATTGGATCAGCCGCGCAACCGAACAACTCGCCGGCCGCGTCGGCCCCGCGGTGGGGGGGGGGCTGGTTAACGTCAGCTTCGGCAGCCTGGCCGAGTTCATTCTGGCCCTTTGCGTGCTTGCGGGAGACAAGCCGGACGTCGTGCGGGCGCAAATTACCGGATCAATTCTCGGTACTACCTTGCTTGGGCTCGGTCTTGCCGCGGTGATCGGGGGGATCGGGAGTGATGGCCAGCGCTTCGATCGGGCGCGGGCAGGATTGCTCTCGAGCATGCTGATCCTTGTGGTCATTGCCCTGCTGTTACCAGCGGTTTTCGACGCGACGCAGCGGGCCGGCACCGGCGCCCGGCATCTTGGGATCACCGACGAACAGCTCAGCATCAGCGTTTCAATTGTGCTACTTGCGCTGTACGGAGCCAATCTTGTCTACACGCTGGCGACTCACCGCGACGTGTTTGCACCGAACGAGCCTCGCGGCGCCGAAGGCGGTTGGCCGCTTTGGGTCTCCCTCGCGGTGCTGCTGACTGCGACGGCCCTTATCGCGCTAGAGGCCGAGTTGGTGTCGGATGCATTGGAAGACGCTGCGGGCTCGATGGGGCTGTCGCCGATCTTTCTGGGCGTGATCGTGCTGGCGCTGGTCGGTACGGTATCGGACTTATTCGCCGCCGCCTGGTTCGCCCGCCAGGGCAAAATGCGGCTTGTCCTGAATATATGCGTCGGTTCGGCAATCCAGGTTGCACTGGTGGTCGCACCGCTGTTGGTCCTCGTGTCCTGGGCGATTGGTCATCCCATGACGTTGGTGTTCAGCAGCGCGCTCGATCTGTTCGCGATCGCCTGCGCTGCCTTCATCGTCAATTCCGTTTCCCGAGACGGCGAGACGACGTGGTTCGAAGGCGTGCTGCTGGTTGGCGTCTATCTGCTGTTTGGCCTGGCCTTCTTTTATGTTGTCTGAACTACAGCGTCGGCGGTTCGATCTGCTCGGCAGCCGCCATCGTATCAATCGCCAGATCATATGAAATCTGATCGGCATTCTCTACAGGCTGCCTGGCCAGAGCATCGAACAGCGCGTCCTGCTCCAGCAGGAAAGACGTTCCGTTACGCAAGCGTGTATACCCGGCCCAGGGAACAAACTTGGTGAGCGGGAACAGCAACCCGGCGTGTGGCGAAACATCGACATTCAGCCCGGACAGGAACAGCAGGTTTTTGTCCTGATATGCCGGTTCCCGCAGAATGGAGCGGTAGGTTCGGTCGAACTCGATCTGCGTATGGTAGCGCGCCGCGTCCAAAGTGGGGTTTGGCGACGTGACGAGGGTCGGCATCGCCGGGGACAGCGCCTCCTCCAGCCGGTCGAGCCCTTCTGGACCGACCACCGGACGGCGCCGGAACGAAATCAAGTCAGCGGTCAGCAGATCGCCGATCGGCTGCTTCTCATCGGGCCAGGGGGCACCCGCCTGCTTCGCCAGTAGCCATGGCGAGACAGCAAAGGCCTTTGACGTGCTAAGCACATGCAAGGGCTCCGGCTGCGCGGGATCGATGAGACGTCCAGATGCAGGAACAGCCCCTCGCCGCGGCTCTGGTCAAGCAACGAATTATCCACAAACACCGCCGGCGCGGCATCAATCGCGCCAAGTGCCACTTCGTTGCGGGCATGACTGTATTCGCGCTGGTACCAACCCAGCACATCCGACAGCTTCCCGCAGGCCGCACCGAAAGCGCGATCCGTGGTTCGCTGGCGCTGATAGACGCCAAACCGTTTCGTAATAGGATCGTACCCGACATGGCTCGCCTGGATGATAACGAGGTTCTCGCCGTGGTGGGCGTACGGGCCATGCCGATCGGTAGCCACTTTGCCGCCTACCGTTCCGTGATCGAATGGAAACGTGCCGAAGTGCTGGGCCAGCAGGATGACCGGGTAACCCTGGCTCTCATCGGAACAGAACGCGCGTGACGGCATCATCCGGCCGCGCTGGAAACCGAGCGAGAGGCAATAATTGTATAGCTTAGGCACGAACTGACTGTAGCGGATTGCCAGGCGGCCGAGCCGCAGATCACCCATCACGTGATGCACCCTCGCCCCCATTGATGCTGTCTAGACGCTCAGTTTTCCTAACGTATCGATGTGGCAATCGGCACCCGCCGGCAAGCGAAGCCGTATGCATGACGTCCGAGGAAACCGTCAAGGTGACCAGCGGAACGCTCAAATGGCCGAGCGGCGCGGGATGTTCAAAACCCAGGATCCATGCGATCAAACGTAAGACCAGAGCACAGCACTACGCTTTCGTCAGAGCCGGAACACCTGCGGGAGCCCAGTATGACCCCTATAAAGTATTCCGAGACTGAAGCTCTATCCAAACCGTCTCCAGTTCTCCGTGCGTGGCGCCATCTGGCGCTCGCGATTGGACCCGGGCTGGTGGTGATGCTGGCCGATACCGAGGCTGGTAGTGTTATCGCTGCCGCCCAAAGCGGCGCCCAGTGGGGCTACCGACTGTTACTGTCGCAGTTTGCGCTGATCCCGGCATTGTTCATGGCGCAGGAACTGGCATCCCGCCTCGGACTGGCCACGCGGCAGGGACTTGCGCAGTTGGCATTGCACCGGCTGGGTCGGTTGCCGACCGTGCTCCTGCTCGCGACGCTGACAATCAGTTGTGTCGGTGCGTTGGTGACGGAACTGAGCGGGCTCGCGGGCGTAGCCCAATTATACGGCGTGCCGGTCTGGCAATCGAGCGTCGTCGCCACGATTGGTCTGCTGACAATTGTCTTTACCGGCAGCTACCGTTCGGTTGAGCGTGTCGCAATCGCACTGGGATCATGCGAACTGGCCTTTATTGCCCTTGCCTGGCAGGCGCGGCCGGAGGCGACCGAAATCGCTTCACAGATATTGGAGATACGCCTTGGCGATCGCGGTTACCTGTATCTGCTGGCCGCAAGCCTTGGTACCTGTGTGATTCCATGGGCGATTTTCTACCAGCAATCAGCAAGCATTGATAAGGGCCTTACCCGCGCACATCTTTCTGCCGCTCGCATTGAAACCCTGGTTGGCGCGGTGCTGTGCCAAACCATTACGGCTGCCGTACTGGTGGCCGCGGCGTCGGCGTCCGGCCGCGGTGAGGCACCGTTGCACTCATTCGATCGCATAAGCGAAATCGCCGGCACCTTCACCGCCGTGATCGGACCAACGGCCGGGCGGGTTGTATTTGCGCTGGGCATGACCGGGGGTGCACTGGTGGCGGCAATTGTTGTCTGCCTGACCGCGGCCTGGTCGTTCGGTGAAGTGCTCGGTCTGCGCCATTCGCTTAGCGAGAGCCCTGCAAAGGCGCCCTGGTTCTATGGCGCTTTCGCCGCAGTGCTGATCGTCGGCGCGGTGCTGGTCGGATCGGGCGTGAACCTGGTACGCTTGGCGATCGCTGTCGGTGTTCTCAATGCGCTCCTGCTGCCGATCGTGCTCGGGTTTCTCTACCGTCTCGCTCGTCAGGAGTTGCCGGAGGACCTGCGGCTAGACGGCGTCTACGCGGGAGCCGTGATGATCGTTTTCACCATCGTCGTCTTGCTGGGTCTTTACGCGAGCATTGCGAGTATAATCTGATTCAGGCCGGTCTCCTGAACCGCTCGATTTCCACCTTGAATCCCCGCCACAGCAGCCCGGCGGGCAGCAACATCGGCTTTTTCAGCGGGGTGAGCACGAGCACCGACTGCGCACCGTCATGCACGAAATGTACGACGCAATCACCGAACGGTGTGCGGCCGGTGGCGGTCCCGTTCGTTCCGTTGGTGGGATAAAATAAAACGCCGTGCTCGGTGTGGGCAACATGCTTGATGCGGTGAACGACCTCGATCGTAACGCCTGAAAATGCTCGGGATTCAGCCATCAATTGTGATGGCTCAGCCTGGACGCTTGGACGCGCGTGGGTAGCGGCGCTCCAGATCGTCCAGAAACCGGCCGATCTGTTTCAGTCCGCCGTTGATGAACCGGGGCGGCTTCTTGCCGGACCAGCGCGCAAGCAAGTTCGTTCCACCGGGCGTGATGACGAGCACGCCCACGATCAGGAACGGTGTCCCGGGAACACCCGGCACAATAACGCCAATCACGCCCGCGGTGATCAGCAACCAACCCACATCTGTCGTGAGCGTATCGAGGCGAAGTACCGTCCGTTGATCGGTTGAACGAGGGCTGGCGATCGAGAGTTCGCGCGCCGGGGTTTGGGCCGCCGTCATGGCAGCGGCCCCCCGGTGTATGGCTGCAACTCGCCGCTCGCGACCATGCTTTCCAGCATGGCAGTCCGAGCCTCGTCCCTCGTCTCTTGCGCCGAGCACATCCCAGATTTCGTGCAACCGACGCTGCCGGCGATCGATTTCGTAAAGGATGTAGCCGACGGCCAATGCGCCGACACCGATGCTGACGATATCACCGCTCGTTTCCAACATGGTCTGCCTCCCTTGCGGTTCAGATGCTCACGCCGTGCGCTTCGCCATGGAGCACGATCTCGAACGCACCTTGTAGTCCTTCCTGCCGAAGTCTTTTACGCATGTCGGCTTCCAGGTCGGCCGACTCGCAGTGAGTGCCGATGACCCTAGTGAAATTCTGTAGCGCCTGGAGCGCCTTGCTCGGCTGCTGCAACAGGCCGAGGTGTAATCGAAAGCCATGGAAACCCGCGTTCCGATGCTTTCGCTCGATGTCGCAGTGAACGCGAATGATCGGATCCTTGCCGACCAGCGCCGGATAGCGCCGCATCAACTCAATGGATCTCTCTCGCCCGAGGAAGTAGATAGGAGTCTCCCTTTGCAGTTCGCGGAGCAGATGGAAATTTTGGTGCAGAACTCTGCGCGCTGCCGAATTCCAGCCCGAGTCAACGATAAAAATCCGAAATCTCGGTGGGTTCTTCACAACCTCCGCGTCTTGGCTGGCCGCATCGCGACCATCCGGAAAAGGCTCGTTAAAAGTGCCTTCCTGGAGCCTCAAGGACTCACCAGGCAAAGCCTGAGCCGCGATCCCATTCGCCTCGCCGCCGTTCAGGTGATCGTCCAACATCGAAGCACCTCCTGGGAAAACGCTAAACGGCAATTCGCTATGCTGTAAACGAAAATCGGATACACGTTCAGTGGAGTCGTAATTCGCGCAGGTGCCGGCGCTCCGCCTCGAGCTGTGCGACTTTGCGCATCGGCCAGATCCCGTTGGCAAGCGCGCCGAGGCCGGCGACATTGTTCGTGACAACGGATGCGCCGATGCCGATGCCCAGGGCGAAAACACCTGCAATGCAGGCAACATTAGGGACGATGATCATGACCCAACTGTTGCGAACGTTGCGCTTCAGGGCATGGGCGATGTCGAGCAGTTCGCACAGCTTGCCAAGGCTTTGTTCCATGAACACGATCTAAGCCGTGTCGGTCGCGATCATCGTCGCGCCGCGTAGCGAAATCCCCACGTTCGCTTTCCTGAGCGCGATCGCATCGTTGATGCCATCCCCGACGAAACAGACCTTCCGGCCTTCATTCCGCAACTTCTCGACGTACTCAGCCTTGTCCGGTGGCATCACCTGGGCAAAATAGCGATCCATCCCAAGCTCCTGCGCGAGCTTTCTCGTCGGCGCCTCGTGATCGCCGGAGATAATCGCCACATGTTTGATCCCGCGATCCCGCAGGCCCTGGACGATGTCGCGAACCTCAGGCCGAACGGCCGCCTGAAGTTCCAGCGCCCCGCCTATCTCGTTGTCGACGGCGACCATTACCATGGTATGGCCCTCGTCATGGGCCTCGGCGAGCGCCGTCTCGATCTCAGGCGACAGCGAGATACCTTCGCTCTCGATAAAACGCCGGCTGCCCACGCGGACCCGTCGACCGTCGACACCGACCGTGATGCCGTAGCCGACCTTGTACTGCGTGTCGTCGGTGGAGGGTAGTTGCAGCCCCTGATCTTCGGCCTTGTCCAAAATCGCCAAAGCGATCGGGTGGTGGAAGCGCTGCTCGGCCGCGGCGGCGAAGCCGAGGATCTGCGCGGGGTCGAACCCATTGGCAGCAACGATGCGCCCGATTTCCGGCCGCTCACGCGTCAGGGTGCCGGTCTTGTCGAAGATAACCGTATCAATCTCGCACAGAATATCGAGCGCTCGCCCATCCTTCACCAGCACGCCCTTCTGCGCACAGAGCGCGAGCGTGGAGAGCATCGCCAGCGGCGCCGCCATCCTGATCCCCGTGCCAAAATCACTGTTGATGACTGCCACCGCTCCCGGCGGACCCATTGTCGCCAGCGCTACCGCACCGATCGCCAGCGTCGGGATCACCGCCTTGTCGGCGAGTCGCTCGCCGCGGTGTTGAGATGCGAGTTTGTGGCCGGCGGTATCTTGTAAGGATCTGGGCGATCTTGGCGCTCGCGGTGGCGCTGCCTGAGGTTTCGACGCGAACGTGCATCTTGCCTGCGACCATGATGGTGGAGGCAAACACGCGGTCGCCGACGCCTTTTTCGGCGGGCGTTGCCTCACCGGTCAACGCGTGCTGATCGATCATGGCCAGACCGCCCACGATGATGCCATCGACCGGAACGACTTCGCCGGTGCTGACCACGACGACGTCGCCTCGTTGGAGGCGGTCAAGCGGCAACTGGATCTCGGCGCCGTCCTTCAGCAGCCACACGAAGCGCACCTGCTTGCCGAACACCCCCAGCAGCAGCCGCTTGGAATTGTCCTCTGTCCGGCGCACCAGAAAGCGACCGAAAGCCAAACTTATAACGAGGACTGCGCCCGGGAAAACCTGCCCCGTCGCGAGACAACCGAGTACGACGATCGAGTCCAGCACGTCCACGCCCAGGCGCCGTTCTTTTGTGAGCACCCGGTAAGCGCCTTTGAAGCTTGGAATCGCCGTATAGACAAACACGGCCGCTGCAACGGGCAGCAGTGCCGGTGCCGCGAACTGCGCAGCCGCCGCCAGCGGAACAGACACGGTGCTAATCGCGAGATCGAGATTGATCTGATCGAGTTGCGAGGGATGCTCCGTGTTGGCCAGGGCAGTGTCGAGAATTTCGATGAGCTGGACCGGACCAAGCTGACGCGGGTCATATTCGATGTTCACCCAGCACTTCAGCGGGCTGGTTTCATAGCGGTCGACACCAAGCACGCTCATGAGTTCGCGCTCGATGGCCTGGCAAAGGACGGCCTTGCGATACAGCACCGGGTTTCGGAGTTTGACGCTGCCCGGTTGGTCGTTGATCACCTGCCAACCTGTCACCAAATTTTCATATTGTCTGTAACGGACCACGCCGCGCTGATCGCCGGCGGTGATGGCTGGAGCGACTGTAAGCGTCTGTCCGCCGGGCTTTGCGCTGCCGGCCAGCAGCGTCGCCAGGTGCCGCAGGACATCTTGCCGCCGATGTCGTTTGGCATCGAACATCAGATCCAGACAAGGTTTATCGCGGGCGGCGATCGCTACACTTTGGATTTCAGGTGCCAGAAACACCCGTCCGAGGAAATGCCGGCATAAATGGTTATCCGCCTTTCCGAACAGCAGCGCGCTTTCGACCCTGATGACCCCATCATCCGGGAGCACAATCCTGACGTCGACGGGAGGAATTAGTTTGGTTGCAGCAACGTGATCAAACCCAACCTGATCCAACATCAACTGGTTCCCGGACCTGAAAAGGATCGTGCCCCTCGCGGTTCGCTCGACACCGCCGAAGTTCCAGCAGTCTACTCGTGCACCCGAGCATTGAGCGCGTCCGTGGCGGCCCGGCCGCCATCACGAAAGCCCTTCATCACAGCATTTTCCTGGGGCAGGGACTGGGCAACAAAAACCACCGGATACACGACGGCGTAGGCTACGAAATAGGCACCAGTGTAAGCCATACGCGACGCAGATCGCATCGCCACTGGGCCGGCTTCGGTCACCGCCCTTGTCACCTTCGCCGCATGATCCGTTGCCGCTTTGACGCCGTGCTCACCCGCGATCTGCGCGCCGCCCTGGTGCGTCTGAATCCCGATCTACCTGAAACCGCCATCGACGACGCCCTGCGCAAGCTGACGGTGCGCGACTTCAGCCGCTCCTTGATGCAGCATAACCAAGACTTCACCCGAATGATCCGCAACGGCGTTCAGGTGCATTACCGAGACGACAAGGGACGCTCGCGCGATGGCCGCGCCCGCGTGATCGATTTCGAGAACACGCCCGGCAGCAACCGCTTCCTCGCCGTTCGCGAACTGAAGCTCACCGGCCTTCGCACGCCCAACTACAACCGTCGCGCCGATCTGGTGTGCTTCGTCAACGGGCTGCCGCTGGTCTTCATCGAACTCAAGGCGGTGCACAAGAATATCCGCGCCGGGTTCGATGGCAATCTCAGAGACTACATTGACGAGAACGTTGTCGCCCATGCCTTTCACCACAACGCCTTCCTGGTCGTCAGCAATGGCGACCGCACTCGCTACGGCTCGATCACCAGCCAATGGGAGCACTTCGCAGAGTGGAAGCGGCTGGAGGAGTCGGACAAAGGCAAACTCGACGCCGAAATCTTGCTGGACGGCATGCTGGCACCGGACAGGCTGCTGGACATCGTCGAGAACTTTACCCTGTTCGACGAAAGCAAGGCCGGGGCGACGCGCAAGGTTGTCGCCCGCAATCACCAAGTGCTTGGTGTCAATCAGGCGGTCGCTGCCGTCGTCAGGCAAGAGGAACTGAAACGCAGCTTCCCACCCGAGCAACGGCTGCGGCACCGGGTAATCGAATTGCCGCTGGCGGATCAGAAGCGGCTGGCGGAAGCCGAGCGAGACGACCCCTCGGTGCCCGCCTTGCCGTCCTTCATCCCCGAAGGCCCCGTTACCATCATCGAACGCGCCCACCCCGACCTCGGGCGCCTGGGCGTGTTCTGGCACACCCAGGGCAGCGGCAAGTCGTATTCGATGGCGTTCTTCGCCGAGAAGGTTCGCCGGACCGTGCCGGGTAACTTCACCTTCCTGCTGATGACCGACCGCCACGACCTCGACAGCCAGATTTACAAGACCTTCGTTGGCTGCGGCGTCGCCAACAAGGAGACACCGCGCGCCGCCTCCGGCTCCGACCTCAAGCGCATCCTGACGGAGAACCATCGCTACGTCTTCAGCCTGATCCACAAGTTCAATCAGGACGTTGACCCAAATGAACGTAATAGGGGCAAAACCGTGGGCACTGCCGCCAGTCAGGCGGGCCGGAACCGGCCTCTGACATAACGGTCGAGCGGCTCGATCACGATGTGCCCCGCCACCTTGAGCCTGCTGCCCAGA
>JBEKLE010000176.1:0-16202 GCA_050010355.1 Rhodopila sp.
CTGTTTCTCTGCGGCGTGCAGGTGCCGTTTGAGACGGGGCTCGCCGGCCATTCTGACGCCGATGTCGGCATCCATGCGCTGTGCGACGCGATCTACGGGGCGCTGGCCGAGGGCGATATCGGCCTACATTTCCCGCCCGGCGAGGCAGCGTGGAAGGACGCCGACAGCGCGCGGTTCCTGAGCCATGCCGCGGAACGGATTGCCGCCCGCGGTGCCCGGCTGGTCAATGCCGATGTAACTTTGATCTGCGAGCGGCCGAAAATCACACCGTACGCCCCGGTGATGATCGACCGCCTGGCCGGGCTGCTCGGCGTCGATCGCAACCGGGTCTCCGTCAAGGCCACAACCACGGAAGGGCTCGGTTTTGCTGGCCGTGGCGAGGGTATTGCGGCCCAAGCCGTGGTATCTATCCTTGTTCCAGAATGATCCCCCAACGCCGGAGACCGCTTGCCATGAGGAAATTCACCACGTTGGCTGTTCTTTTGGCCGTCGGCCTGATCGCCGGTTGCACGCAGCCAAAAGCGACCGATGCCAATACATATCCGCCGGTGCCGCCTTTGATCGCGGAGACGATGCCGAAGCCACCGGTCGCCGCCGAGGCGCTGATGTGGCAGCCGGGTCACTGGGACTGGAACGGCACCGGTTACGTTTGGGCCAAGGGCCAGTATGTGCCGGCGGCAGGCCACGGCAACCTGTGGATGCCAGGTTGGTGGTCGCCCACACCGTCGGGCTGGACCTGGATGCCGCCGCACTGGACGTCCTGACGCCGCATCTGCGAAGCCTCGGGTGATGGCGTTTCAATCCAGCAGCCACGGTGCGGACGCCGCCTGCGCGATCTGGCGCACCTGGCGCATCAGCCCGGCGCCAACGGGAATCCCGTTCGCCATTCGCGTCTCGGCGTTTTTCCATTGCGGATCTCCCGCGACCATGACCGGCCGCGCTGGATCGACGGGCGTGGTGGTCCGCAGCGCCGCCATGAAAGTGGCGACATCGGTCTGAAAATCGTCCGACTCGCGAAAAAGCCCGGGATCGATCGCCATGAAGAAGTGGCCGATATCCATGCCCACAGGTTTCTTCGTATGCATCGGATCGGTGATCAGCGTCGATCCTGACAGACAGGACGCCAGGATGTTCACCATCACCGCCAGCCCATACCCCTTATAGCTCGAGTTCTCCGGCGACCCACCAAGCGAGGTGAGGAATCCGCCTTTTTCCTTTGCCACGAGCGGGTCGTTCGACGGGTTGCCCTCGGCGTCCAGCACCCATCCGTCCGGCGTGGGCAGCCCCTCGTTCGCCTTGTTGCGGATACGCCCCGCCGCCACCGTGGTCGTCGCCATGTCCAGCAGAAACGGCACGCCATCCGCGCTCGGCGCGGCGAACGACCACGGATCGGTCCCGAGACGTGCCTGCTTCCCGAAGGTGGGGGCAACCTGGATTCCGGACGCCGAGGTGCATGACATGCCTACCAGGCCCTGCTTCGCCGCCATCAGCGAATAGTACCCTGCCGCGCCGAAATGGGCCGAGTGCTTGACGACCGCGATCCCGACACCGGCCGCTTTCGCCTTGGCGATCGCCGCCGACATCGCGAAATGCCCTGGCACGTGACCGAGACCGCCGCCGCCGTCGACCAGCGCGGAGACCGGTGTCTCCTTGATGATCGCCGGGCGCGCATCCATTTTCGCTCGCCCTGAACGCCGCAGCCCGTCATACCCCGGGATCATCGAAATCCCATGACTGTCGACGCCGTGCAGATCGGCCCAGGACAGAATCTCCGAGGTGGTCTCGGCACTTTCCTCCGGCATGCCCCAACCGAGCAGGATTGCTTTCAACTGGGCACGATGATTGTCGTAGGACGCGGGCATGGATGGTTCCGTCCGGACAGCGCGTTTGACCTTGAATCTTGCGCGTTCAACCGCTTCCGGCAAGGGTGGCGGCAAGACGACCAAGTGATGTGGAGGCAACGACCATGGCGGACACCCAAACCCTGCTGCGTGCCAGGTTCGGCATCGACCTGCCCGGAACCGAGGTGCCGGACACGATCGCCAGCCTGATCGACCGGCGGGTCACCCGTCGTTACACCGACCGGGACGTGCCTGATTCGCTGCTCGACGCGTTGCTGGCCGCCGCCCAGTCGGCGCCAGCGAAATCGGATCTGCAACAATTCTCCGTCGTCGTCATGCGGGACCGGGCGCGCATAAAGCAGATCGCGGACTGGATCGGCACGATGGACTGGATTGCGACCGCGCCGGTGTTCCTGGTGTGGTGCGGCGACATGCGGCGCGGTCAGCGCCTGTGCGCGATGCACAAAATGCCGCATGGCAACAACAACCTCGACACGTTCCTCAACACGGCGGTGGACTGCGCCCTGGCGATGGCGCAGTTCATGACCGCCGCCGATGCGGCCGGCCTGGGCACCTGCCCGATCAGCTACGTTCGCAGCCATATCGAGCGCGTGTCCCCCCTGCTCGGGCTGCCGTCCGGTGTCTACCCCGTCGCCGGCCTGACGGTTGGGTGGCCGGTGTTCCGACGCCCGGTATCGATGCGGCTGCCGCCGTCCGTCGTCGTGCACCGGGAACGCTACGACGACGGCTGCCTAGAGCGCGAAGTCGCCGCCTATGACGAGCGCCGGCATGCGCGCGAACCGGTCGCCGCCGGCAGCCTGAAGAACAACGACGTGTACCCGCCGCGTGACGGCGTGGGCTGGAGCGAGAACGCCGCCCGGCAGCTTTCGGTGCCCGAGCGGTTCGGTTTCGCCGCCTATCTGCGGACGAAGGGTTTCGATCTTGCCTGATGACGCCTCGCTGATCGCGCGGCCGGTCACAGTGCGCGCGAAGCATGCCGCGAGCCTGATCGTGTTACGACACCAGAACGGCGAGCCGCACATGCTTATGGGGATGCGCGGGGCGAAACATCGGTTCATGCCGAATCGTCTGGTGTTTCCTGGCGGGCGGGTCGATCGCGCCGACCTGACGGCGTCGTTTGCCACGCCGTTAAGCGCGGCAACCCAGCAGGCGTTGCGCAAGAACACGAATCCGGCGCTGGCGCGTGGTCTGGCCGCCGCAGCGGCGCGGGAGTTGGTGGAGGAAACCGGGTTGTCGCTTGGCCACCCGCCCCGCATGGACGGGCTGCATTACCTGGCCCGTGCGGTGACGCCGCCCGGATCGCCGATCCGTTTCAATGCGCGGTTCCTGGTGGTGGAAGAGCGGCATGTCAGCGGTGAACTCGGCGGCGACGGTGAACTGGAGGAATTACGCTTCTACGGAATGGCAGAGGCGCTTGGGCTGCAACTCGCCGCGCCGACACGGCGGGTGCTGGAGCGGTTGAACTGGTGGCTGGCGCTGCCCGAGGCGGATCGCCTGGCGCAGACCCACACGCCGGTGCTGCGCCAGGACCGCGGTTGGTCGATGGAGTAGGCACCGTCACAAAATTGTCGCGTCAGAGTGGTATCGGTCTTGCTTCACCTTCGAAAAACCTCGCAGTTGAAGGCATCCTTTATGACCGACCTGCATTATTTGACGATTGCGCAGGCATCCGCCCAGATCAAAGCCCGAAAACTATCCCCGGTTGAGTTGGCCGAGGGGTTTTTCACGCGCGTCAGGCGGTTGGACGGGCGGCTCAACAGCCATCTGATGGTGCTGGAAGAACAGGCAATGGCCGACGCCACGAAGGCAGAATCCGAGATTGCCGGCGGCAAATGGCGCGGACCTCTGCACGGTATTCCGATCGGGCTGAAAGACATCTACAACACCGCCGGCATCCGCACGACGGGCCATTCGGCTTTGTTCAGGGACCACGTTCCAGCCGAGGATGCCTTCACCGTAAGCCTGCTGCGCAACGCCGGTGCCGTCATAACGAGCAAGCTGGCGACTTGGGAATTCGGCATCGGAGGATCATCGTTCGACCTGCCGTGGCCGCCGGCGCGTAACCCCTGGGATATCTCGCTCGATCCGTCGGGCTCGTCATCCGGATCGGGGGTCGCGGTCGCCGCGGGTCTGTGCATGGGCGCGATGGGCACCGACACCGGCGGATCGATCCGGGGCCCTGCTGCGTGGTGCGGCATTGCCGGCCACAAACCGACCTATGGCCTGCTGAGCCGGCGCGGCGTCCTGCCGTTGTCGTTTTCCCTGGATCATGCCGGCCCGATGTGCTGGACCAGCGAGGACTGCGCGCTGATGATGCAAGTCCTGGCCTGCCACGATCCGAAGGACACCGGCAGCGCCTCGGTTCCGCCGGTCGATTACAGCGCCGGTATCGGCAAAAGCCTGTCGGGCCTGCGCATCGGCGTTGTGCGCCATTTCTTCGAGAAGGATCTGCGGACCGATCCGGAAACGATCGCGGCGCTGGAAACGAGTGTCGTTGCCCTTCGCGACCTCGGCGCAGCGGTCGGTGATGTGACGCTGTCGCCATTCGGGTCGTACGCGGACTGCGGCAGCCTGATTGCACGCAGCGAGTCCTATGCGATCCACCAGCACTGGCTGCGGGCCACGCCGGAGCTGTATGGCGCGTTTGCGCGCCATCGGCTGATGGCCGGGGCGTTCATTCTGGCCGCCGATTATATCAATGCTCAGCGGGAACGGTCTCGTTTGGTCGAGGAATTGGCCGAGGTCATGAAAACCGTCGACGCGGTCATTTTTCCGACCGCGCGCTGCCCGGCGCGTCCGATCGGCGAGGACTCGATGGCCTCGGGCTTCCAGCCGTTCTTCAACCGAGCGTTCAATGTGACCGGCAGCCCTGCCCTGTCGATCTGCAACGGCTTTAGTGCGACCGGCCTGCCGCTGGCGTTGCAGATTGGCGGCCGGCCGTTCGAGGATGCGCTGGTGCTGCAGGTGGGCGACGCGCTGGAACGCGCGTTGGGGACGCGCACCCGGCGGCCGGTGGTGGTGTGAAACCGCGGGGCGGGTTTACTTCAGCGCTCAATCGGTGTCGGAACCCACACTGCGTCCGCGCTTGATTTTGCCGCGATGCGCCTTTTCGTCGAGGCGCCGCAGCTTCGACCCGTAGCTTGGTTTCGTAGCCACCCGGCGGATCGGCGCCACCGTCGCGCGCCGCACGAGTTCGAGCAACGCAGCCATCGCTTCGGCCCGGTTCCGCTCCTGGGTGCGGTGGCGCTGCGAGGTGATCAGGACGTCGCCATCCAACGTCAGGCGGCGGCCCGCGAGCTTTTCCAGCCTGGCCCGCACCGCAGGCAGCAGGCCGGCACGATCGAGCGAGAGGCGAAGCTGCACGGCTGTCTCGACCTTGTTGACGTTCTGCCCGCCGGGACCGGAGGCGCGGATGAACGTCTGCTGTATCGCGCGTTCGTCGATCGACACCGTTCGGGTGACCTGGATCATGGATAGTCGCCGAAGCCTTTCATCGCGACCGGGAAATGGCCGAAGACGCGTCGCTTGTTTCCGTGCCGCGTCTGAGGAATACTCCGCTTAACCGAAATAAGGCAGGCACAATGTCGGTCCGGCAGGGAGAGTCCACAACCATGAAGTCACCGATCACCCGTCGCAAGGCGCTGCGCCTTGGCGCTGCCGCGGGCACGCTCCCGCTGGTACACATCCGATCGGCCGGCGCGGCGGGGCGGTTGAACGTTGCCCTGTGGGATCACTGGGTGCCTGCCGGGAACGACGCCATGCGCAAGCTTGTGGATGCCTGGGCGGAGCAGAACAAGGTTGACGTGCAACTCGATTTCCTGACCGCGATCGGCAACAAGATCAACATCACGATGGCGGCCGAGGCGCAGGCCAAGACCGGACATGACATCTATGCCTTCGACATGTGGTCGGTGCACGAGTACACCGACGTGCTCGATCCGGTGGACGACATCATGCAGTCGTTCATCGCCAAATACGGCAAGCTCGGCCGGGCCTACGAGTATCTTGGTGTCTCCGAGGGGCATTGGAAGGCGGTCCCGGTTGCCTGGGGGTCGGCGCCGCTGACGCCCTGCGCGCGGATCAGCATGATGCAGCAATATGCCGGCATCGACGTGCGCAAGTGGTTCCCCGCGCATGAGGCGACGCCGGCCACGTCCGCAGAATGGACATACGAGACCCAGCTCAAGGCGGCGGAAGCATGCCACAAGGCCGGCTTCCCGTTCGGGTTCGGCTGCGGGACCACCACGGACTCCAATCAGACCTGGGGTGCCACGTTCGGGGCGTTCGGCGCCGATCTGGTGGACGCGAAGGGCAACATCACGGTCGATTCCGACAACGTGCGGGCCGCGCTTGAATACGCCAAACGGATGGCGCCGTTCCTGCCGTCGGACACTGTCAGCTATGACGACGCGTCGAATAACCGAGCGCTGATCTCCGGCCGGTCGGCGATGATCTGGAACCCGCCGTCGGCGTGGGCGGTGGCGAAGCGTGACGCGCCTGCTGTGGCGGCAGACTGCTGGACGTTCCCGAATCCGCGCGGGCCGGCGGGGCGCCTGGTGCCGATGCGGCCGTATTTCTTTGGCCTGTGGTCGTTCGCGCAGAACAAGGCGGCGGCGCGGGATTTGCTGACCTATCTGGGCGCGCGCGAGCAGATGGAGGCGCTGACGACCGCCGTCGAGGGGTACGATATCCCGCCGTATCTCTCGATGTCGGACTTCAAGATCTGGGCGGAGGTGGAGCCGCCGAAGGGCACCGTGTACAACTATCCGATCAGGCCCTGGCATGACGCGGAGTATTACGTCACCGGGTCGTCCGGGCCGCCGGATATTGGTGTTCAGGCGTGGAACCGGGGGCTGATCCCGACGATGGTTTCCAAACTTGTTGCCGGGCAGACGGCCCAGCAGGCGATCGACTGGGCGAAGGACGAGTTGGAGGGGTTCACCCGGTAGGGTCGGGACGGCGCGGAGTCGGCACGTCGACACCGGACATGGCCGCCATCGCCGCAGGCACGGCCGCCGTTGTCTTTCCCGCGAATTGGTCCGGCGCCGCCGGTCGCCGGTAGTTATATTCAGCGCCCTCGCGCTGTTGCTCCTCGGTGAACGAGACAGCGTAGTTGTAGTTGAAGTCGCTGCCGAACGACGATGCCCACGGGAAGCTCCAGCCCATCCGCTGCTTGAACGCCTGCAGTTTTGCGAGTGGCGCGCGGGAGACGGCCCAGAGCATAACGTCATGGTTGGCCAGGTGTACGGCGATGCCGTTGAAGCCGTCGGCGATGGAGGAACACGACGGACAGCCTGCCTTATAGTCCGGCCCGAACATGAAGTGGTAGACGAGAAGTTGCGAGCGTCCTCGGAAGAGATCCGCCAGCGAGGCGCTGCCTTCGTCGGTTTCGAACCGATACTCCTGATCCACGCGAACCCATGGCAGCTCTTGCCGCCGCAGCGCAAGCTCGTCGCTGCGGCGCGTCAACTCCTTTTCTGCTTTGAGCAGATCGAGCCGTGCTTTGAGCCACTGTTCGGCTGTCCCGGTGCTCGCCATCTTTCCGCTCCTTTCTTGCGAAGTCGTCCGATGTCTGACGGCCCTTCCGCAGCCTACCTCAGGCACACATTGAAGCCGCATTTATTCGGATTATAAATCGAATTTCCCAGTGTCATTAAACGGGAAAGCAGGTCCATTAGCCAGTTGCCTCCAACCCTGCGAGAGCGTCTGCTCCGACTGCCGTCGTGAGCCGAACTGACGACGCGGAACCAGACGATTCGGCACCTCGTCCATTGCGGAGACTGCTACTCAGGCATCACCACGCCTTGCCGTCCAATACCTCGACCGGCTGAGCGTCCGGATCGAAATCTTCCAGCAGCCAGGCATTGACCTGCACCCTGGCCTTCCCTGGGATTGGCTGCTTGGTCTCGCGATCCCAAAGGGGCGAGCGAGACCAAGTGCCACACCCGCAAATCGCGCAGTGATGGTGCTCGACCTGATACGTGCCCCATTGGTAGGTCGAGACGCGATCGCGGGACGTCGTCAGCACGAAATCCTCTTCCCTGTCCTGATAGGCCCAAAGCGCCCCGCGCTTTGAGCAGAAGGAGCAGGTGCAGCGAGTCACGGTCTCAGGCCGTTTCGGCACGGTGAATTGCGTTGCGCCACAATGGCAACTTCCTTTTAGGGTCATCCTGCTCCTCCACTATGCACCAACGAAACTTCTAGTCCGTACCAAGATGCCAGATGACAGGAAAAGGGTCTTCGTCTTGTGGGCCTTACGGAAGTCGGACACTGATAAGGACGACGACCTCGATTCGACTTGCGTGCTTGTTGCTCATCTGTGTGCTGCCCGTAACGCTTCATCTGTGCCCGTAATCGGTGAAGACGTAGTCTCTCGCTTTCACGATCGTGTGGCACGCGAACCCGCACTTGGCGTCGTTCCCCTGCGGCGCCATGTCAGCCAATGTGCCGGGCGAGAACGTATCGGACGCAGCGTCATAATCGAACACGCCCCATCCCCACCCGCCGCTGTCCGCGAACCTCTTGCTGTCCTTCACCATGAAATCCATGTCATGCTGGGTGCCTGGCACCGTCGCCGCGGGGAACGTCTCCATCTTTTTCGGGTTCCAATGGATTTTCGCCAGCTTGGCACCGTCGGGGAACGGCTTGCCGTTGCCGGGAATGCCAGCCTGATAGGCGTCGATCATCACAGGATTAGCGAGGATCGCAGCAATCAAGGGTCCGTCCTGACTGACGGAGACAACCTGCCAGGACTCGTATCCTTGGAACTCAGAGAACGCGAGCCCATTCGGCACTTTCAGGGTGTACTTGTCCTGCGCGGACCTGGCCCAGCCGCCCACGACGGCAAAGACTCCCGTAATAATTGCAAGCGTTACCATCCTTTTGCTGGTCATCGTCAGCACCTCCTTTATCAAGTTTAATGCGCCTACTTTCCAGACTAAGGCAGGAAAGTGTGCGATCAGCTCGTCGGTCGGCGGGCGACCTTGACGATTGCCCGCCCATGGGGACGCAGGTTCACCTCCTCCCCCATGGCCTTCGCCGGCGGCCACTGCTTGCCGCTTTCACTTAGGAAGTCTTTACAGAGGTCGACCGGCAGGAATGAGGTGGTCGAAGGATCGTAGCTCATGGCGATCTCCTTTCTCCCCGGCTTCTTGAGTCAGACTGTGAGCCATGCTGGCCGCATTTGGCAACCCGGCGGGACTGCTTTGCATTGTCGAGAAGCTTGGCAACGAGCTACGAGCAAAAATCCGCGGATACCAAAGATGCGAAAAAGACTTGCCACGATGGGCGGACAAGGCGGGGGTCGGCAGCCGCCAATGTATCGTTCGCGGTAGGGAACGGGGTAGCCCCGGTCCCCCGCACAGATCCGTGCGCACCCTTGGCCAGGGATGCAGGCACCCGGGACTATCTTGCTTTCGCGGCTCAATGCTGGCCTGTGTGCTCCCCTGCCGACGCCTAGCCGTCACCCTCACGAGTGCCAACGCACGGCTCGGGAACCCGCTCGCGGGACTGGCCCGCCGCGGTCCAACCGGATAGACGGTCCGCCCCGCCACCAGCCGGATCGCCGCATGACCCTTGCCGCCCTCCTCCGCCACCTCGTCTTCGCCGCGCTCCTGATCCTGCTGTCCGCCGGCTTCGTTCGCCTGATGATCGCCGCCCGTTTGATGGACGCGCCGGAGGCACGGAAAGCGCATGACCAGCCCACGCCCAAAGGCGGCGGCGTGGGGATCGTGGTCACGTTCCTGGTGGGGATCGCCGTGCTGTACCGGTTTGCCGCGTTCGCCCGCCTGGCCGATCCGTATTTCCTGGGCGTCATCGAGGCCTCCGTCGCGATCGCGGTGGTTGCCTTCCTTGACGACCTGTTCGACTGGCCGTTCATCGGCAAGCTCGGGGCGCAGGTGGGCGAAGGATGAATTGGAGGGATTCACGCGGTAAGGGCGGGTCCTCGCTGGCGCCGTGGCGCCTGCACCGTGTTTACCAGAGGCACGGACAGCAGTAGGCAGACGGGAATCGCATAGCCGTTCACCCACTGAAAGGAAAGTTACGTCGGTTATATGATTAACCATCTTTTATGATATGTGGTAACAGGATCGCGAAGGGGGATGTGTTCGGAGGAACGGAATGATGCGTTTCGCTGCGTGGATCACTCTCGGCATCGCGTGCGCGGGCAGCGGTTCGGGGGCTTGGGCCGTCGGACCGAGCTTTGATTGCAGCAAGGCCAATACACCCGGTCAGCAACTGATCTGCGCGGATGCCGATTTGTCACGCGAGGATTTGGCGTACGCTCAAGCATACTATGCACTTCGGCAGCAGACGGGCGAGGCAGGCTGGCGCCCTCTGAAATTGTTGACAATCGCATACGAGAATCAGGCTCTTCAATCTTGCGGAGTGCCGTTAGGCGGCCAGTTGCTGCCTTATCCGTACGAGGACAAGGCGAGATGTCTTGAGCATGCCTATGAAAGTCAGCGCAAGGCTTGGATCGCTGGTTTAGTTGGCCCGGCTGTGGAAGAGGCTTCGCGGCCTGTCGAGGAGCATGTAGGCCTGCAAGCGAAGCTGCAAGAGTTGGGATACTTGCCGGCAGATGAAACGCTAGACGGAGTTTATGGGACCCGGACGAGAGATGCCATCGAACGGTGGCAGAGGGCTAACCACCGGTCCGATAACGGTTTCATCACCAATAGTGACGCCGCGTTGATACTGGCTGAAGGCACCCCAGGGGCGGCTCCTCGAATTGAAGCGGCTTCCGCAGCGCCTTTTGGAACGGCAAATCCGTCAACAGCGCCTTCTCAGACCTGGAGCGAGCCGATCATCACCCATCCGGTCGTTACCGCCGCTCCCCAACCGGCATCGCGCGCCTTGGTCCGTGACGACGGCAATGGATCCTCCGGCGCGACAGCGACAGGCGTCGGCGGTGGAGCGATCCTGGCCTCTGTCGTTATCGGGTGGTTCCTCCTCTTCCTCTACTTTCTCCCAGCCATAATTGGAAGTCGGCGGCAGATATCGAGCAGCGGCGCCCTCTTTTTCGTCAATTTGTTTTTGGGATGGACTGTTCTGGGATGGCTATTTTGCATTCTTTGGGCTGCCACAGCTGCCACTCGGGGTCAGGATGCGTTCTATAACCAGCGAATGCCTGTACCGGGACCGATTGGGTCAGACCCTATGGCAGACCCTGTTTTTAGAGAATCTTATGCGCGGGAACGCGCTCGGCTTGACCATGAAGCAGGTGTTTGAGCGCCAGAGAAGGAACACCCCCTGGCGGAACGAGCCGAACTTGGGAAGCGCCCCGATCTTCGAAGCTCTGGAGATTCCGTCTGCTTCCCGATTAGAAAATGGCAAGGCACCGGGGTCACTGGCGTGACTCGATCTGCCGGTCGACCTCTCGTCAAAAATCGCTGGCGGTGAAAAACCCGGCCTGATGGTATCGCTTGGATACTATCACGTCCGCAGACTTGACTGGCACCGGGTCACGAGCAGCGGCTGGTGCGGTTCGTCGACGGGTCCTGGGCTGGTAGCTGCTCCGGCGAGTTGGTCGATGGCTTCGCACCGAGGTGGGACGCTGACCGCGCATTGGCTGTTCTGTCAAGCCGGCAACTCAGGATCGCCTGCCCGTCTGTGGCCCGCGCAGGTGTCGACGCGGACCGCAAGAGCGAGCCCTTACTAACAGGCCAGGCTGGCCCGCCGCGGTCCAAGCGGATAGACGGTCCGCCCCGCCACCAGCCGGATCGCCGCATGACCCTCGCCGCCCTCCTCCGCCACCTCGTCTTCGCCGCGTTGCTGATGCTGCTGTCCGCCGGCACCGTTCGCCTGATGATCGCTGCGCGGGTGATGGACACGCCGGAGGCACGGAAAGCGCATGACAGGCCCACGCCCAAAGGCGGCGGCGTTGGGATCGTGGTCACGTTCCTGGTCGGGATTGCCGTGCTGTATCGGTTTGCCGCGTTCGCCCGCCTGGCTGATCCGTATTTTCTGGGTGTCATCGAGGCCTCCGTCGCGATCGCCGTCGTTGCCTTTCTGGACGACCTGTTCGACTGGCCTTTCATCGTCAAGCTCGGGGCGCAGGTGCTCGCGGCGCTGGTCGCCGTGTCCAGTGGCCTGTACGTGACCGATTTTCGCATTCCCTATCTCGGCCCCGTGCCGCTTGCCTGGGCGGGCATCGCGGCAACGCTCGGCTGGATTCTGTTCACCACCAACGCGATGAACTTCATCGATGGGCTGAACGGGCTGGCGAGCGGCGTGGCACTGATCGCGTGCCTGTTCATCGTGTTCATCGCCGAACAGCATGGCGGCTGGTTCGCCTACGCCGCGGCGGGGCTGCTCGGGGCGGGACTGGCGGGGTTCCTGCCGTTCAACTTCCCCAAGGCGCGCATCTTCTTGGGCGATGTCGGAAGCCAGTTCTGCGGCTTCATGCTCGCGGTGCTGGCCGTCGTTGCCAGCCGCTTCGACGGGGTTGAGCTGTCGTTCCTGCTGGTGCCGATGCTGCTGGCCGGCGTCCTGTTCGACGTCGCGTTCACCCTGGTGCGCCGCGGCGTGCAGGGCGAGGCCATCACCCAGCCGCACCGCGGGCATCTTTATCAAGTGGCGCAACGGTCGGGCGTTTCCAGCGTCACCGTGACGCTGGTGCACTGGTGTTTCGCAGTCTTCGGCGGCGCGTGCTGCCTGCTGTTCATCGCTGTGCCGTCGCCGTACAAGCCGCCCGTCCCGTTCATCACAGCCCTGCCGCAAGTGGCGTGGGTCTGGTTCGTGGTGCGCAGAGCACGGACGGCCGGGCTAACCCGTTGGGGGTAGCGGGTTGGGCTGCGGGGCTGGCACGAACCGCCGGCGCACACAGAAGCCTGAGGCTGACGACATACCCGCGACAACCGCGGCGGCACAGGCTAAACACCGAGAATGCGTTACCGCGTCCAGCACGTCACCCGCTATGCCTACGGCACCCCGGTCGAACTGGCCGCGCACATGGTTCATCTGCGCCCGCGTCCGCGACCGTGGCAGACCGTGATCTCCGAGCGCATTACCGCCGATCCGATGCCGGCGCGCCGCCGCGACGGACTGGATCATTTTGGGAATCATGTGACGTGGCTGTTCCTCGACCTGCCGCACGCCGATTTCGAGGTGACGTCAGAGTCGGTTGTCGAAGTCGATTGCCCCGCGCCGCCCAGCCCCGCGGACACGCCGGCGTGGGAAACCGTGGTTCAGGCGACGCGGACGCATGAAGGCTGGCAGGCCGTCGAATTTCAGTTCGGCACGTCGATGGCGCCGAAAGACGCTGCCTCCAAGGCCTACGCGGCCAAGTCGTTCACCGAGGGTCGACCCGTGCTGGACGCGCTGCTCGACCTGAACACGCGCTTCTACACCGAGTTCCGCTTCCGCTCGGGCGTCACCACAATCTCTACCCCGGTGTCGCGGGTCATGCAGCGGCGCGAGGGCGTCTGCCAGGATTTCTCCCATGCCATGATCAGCGGGCTGCGCGGGATCGGCGTGCCGGCGCGGTACACCTCAGGCTACATTCGCACCAAGCCGCCGCCGGGCCAGGTGAAGCGTCATGGCGCGGACCAGTCGCATGCCTGGGTCGGATGCTGGCTGGGCCCGGAACACGGCTGGGTCGATGTCGATCCGACCAACGGGATTGTGGTGAAGGACGAGCACGTGCTGCTGGGGTGGGGGCGCGATTTCAGTGACGTCAGCCCGGTGCGCGGCGTGATCCTGGGTGGCGGCGACCATATCGTCCGGGTCGCCGTCGATCTTGAGCCGGTAGAGGACGCAGTAAGCGAATGACCGGCATCCGCCTGTTAGCGACCCTGGCCGTGATGGGGGCCATGCGGGACCTGAAGGCGCTGTATGAGGCGCAGACCGGGGTCCCGATCGAAGCGGATTTCTCGCCCACGGTCGCGCTGCTGGAACGGCTGCGGGCCGGCGAGCCCGCCGACATCGCCATCCTGACCGCGCAAGGCATCGACGACCTGACCCGGGAGGGCGTGATGCGGCCGGGAGCCCGGACCGACATCGCGCTGTCGTTCGTCGGTATCGCCGTGAAGGCGGGTGCGCCAAAGCCTGATATCGCGTCGGTTGCCGCGTTCAGGGCCACGCTGATGTCTGCTCGCTGCATCGCGTATTCGAAGATTGGCGCCAGCGGCATCTTCTTCGCCGGCCTTATCGAGCGCCTTGGCATTGCGGCCGAAGTCAACGCCCGCGCCGTGGTCGTTCCCGCCGGCTTCACGGCCGAACGCGTGGTCAGCGGCGAGGCGGAACTTGCGGTGCAGCAGATCAGCGAACTGATGGTGGTTCCGGGAATCGAGGTCGTGGGCCCGCTGCCGGCCGAAATTCAGACCGTCGCGACCTTCTCCGCCGGGCTTCTCGTGGGGTCCAAGCAGGTCGAAAGGGCAAGTGCGCTGCTGGGTTTCCTGGCTTCGCCGGCGATCGCGCCGGTTCTGCGACGTGCCGGGCTGGAGCCGGCGGCTGCGTGATGCGAAACGCAATTTTCGGTGGGCTGGGACCTGAGAGGTTTCCTGGCCGTTAGACTGGCCCCTGGCTGACTTGCTGCTCAGCGCGATCGTGCTCCAGCATGCGGCGCGACCCTGCCCAAGGACTGTCCATGCCCGTTCTGACCGTCAACCACACCACCACCTATCGGTACGCCAGCCCCGTGACGTTCGGCGAGCACAGGATGATGATGCGGCCGCGCGACAGCCATGACCTGCGGCTGCTGGACACCTCGTTGATCCTGCGTCCCGCGGCGAAGATCCGGTGGATCCACGATGTTTTCAGCAACTCGGTTGCGATCGCGCGGTTCAGCGAGCCGGCCACGGAACTGCATGTCCAATCGATGTTCCGTGCCGAACATTTTCCGTTGGCGGAAGGCGGGGTGGAGATCGAGGCATACGCGCGGCATCACCCGTTCAGCTATGACGCCTCGGAAGTGCCGGATATCGGCCGCACGGCGGAGCGGCATTATCCGGATGCGGACCATCTGGTCGATGCCTGGGCACGCCGCTTTGTGGAAGGGGCGGCTGAACACAACACCATGAGCATCCTTTCGAGGATGACCAAGGCGATCAAGGCGGAGTTCAAGTACAACCCGCGTGATGAGATGGGCACGCATGATCCGGTGACCACACTCAAGACCCGCACCGGCACGTGCCGCGACTACGCGCTGCTGATGATGGAGGCCGCACGCACGCTGGGTTTTGCTGCCCGTTTCGTGTCGGGCTATCTGTATGACGAGAGCAAGCTGAGCGGCGGTGCGGGGACCGTGATCGGCGACGGCGTCACGCACGCGTGGTTGCAAATTTACCTGCCGGGGGCCGGATGGGTGCCGTTCGATCCCACCAACGGTCTGATCAGCGACCGCAACCTGATCCGGGTCGCGGTTACGCGCGATCCATCGCAGGCCGTCCCGTTGAAGGGGAGCTTCATCGGTAAGCAAAACGATTTTCTGGGCATGGATGTTAAGGTGGAGATCCGGGCGTAGCAGGAGGTGGTTTCTGCGGCGGGCGTGTGCCGAAGCCTTGTCCCAGCGACTGTGCCGTCCACCAAGCGACCGCAGGAGATGCACCCGGTCGAACGGTGGGTCCATCGAACACGTCGACGGACCCGCGCCGCTCAGGCGTCGACGGACCCGCGCCGCTCAGGCGGCATCGACCAGGACAACTTCCGCATCCTCGATCCCGACGATCTGCACCGTGCTCAGGTCCGTGATCGCCGCACCATCCCGCGCTTCGATACGGACCGACTCGACATCGACTACGCCTGTGGCCGGTACCAGGTAAGCGTGCCGCTTCGGATCCAGAGTAAGGGTGACCCGCTCGCCCGCCTTGATGGTTGCCCCCATCACCCGCGCATCGGCGCGAATGGGCAGCGCATCGTCACCGGCGAACCCGCTGGCCAACGTGACGAAGCGACCGGAGCGCTCGGCTTTCGGAAACGGTTTGGCGCCCCAGGACGGGGTCCCGCCCCGTGTCGCCGGCTGGATCCAGATCTGGAAAATCCGGGTCGTTTCGTCTTCCTGGTTGTATTCGGAATGGCGGACGCCCGAACCCGCCGACATCACCTGGACGTCACCGGCTTCGGTTCGTCCGATATTGCCCATGGAGTCCTTGTGCGTGATGGCCCCGTCCCGGACGTAGGTGATGATTTCCATGTCGGCATGAGGATGCGGCGGGAAGCCCGCCTTTGCGGCGATCTCGTCGTCGTTCCAGACCCGCAGATTGCCCCAGCCCATCCGCTCGGGGTCATAGTAGCTGGCGAAGGAAAAATGGTGTTTGGCTTTCAGCCACCCGTGGTCGGCGCCACCCAACCCGGCAAACGGCCTGCGTTCAATCATCTCGTATGCTCCTGAAGGGGCGA
>JBEKLE010000177.1:0-12044 GCA_050010355.1 Rhodopila sp.
GCGCCAAAACCTGTGGCGTGGTGGAAGCCGGCGCCTCCGAAACAGACCGTCAAGGGAAGGAGTGCGACAGGCGAAACGACCGTGCCGGCCGTCGCGCGCAAGGTGAAGCGAGCCTCCTGATCGCGGGAGGCGGTGTGTCGCTTGCCTCACGACCGGAATCACTCCGTAGTAGACTTCGGTCTCTGCCAGACCAAGGCGTGTCGCCGCGGCAGCGAAGATCCCCGGATCGACGTGGGTACTGATCTAGGCAGAGCGCATCCCGGCGGGCTTCGCCAGAGTGGCCTTGCCAGAGACCGATCCGACATTTGCTAGGTCTTAAGGCAGCGTCCGAACAAAAGCGAGTTGGGTTAGTCGCGCGCCGTAGCGTGCCCACGTGTCAAGGCCGGGCTTCGAAGGCGGCGCCATATCCTTGCCGCAAATGGTGTTAAGCTGTCACAGTAGCACGGGAGCATAGAGGCTTGATGCTGCGAAGGATTGAGCTATGAGCGATGACCCGATCCTGGACGTGCTGGCCCGGGTTGAGGCCAACCAAGCGAAGTTCGGCACTGAGATCGCCGCTCTACGGGCTGATTTCCTCCCGGAATTGGGCAGCCGGTCAGGCGCGATCACGGAGAAGGTCCCCGAGTTGCAGGCCTCTGTTGCCCTGATCCGCGACGATCTCGCGGTGAAAATGGGCGGTGTGGACGCGGCGCGACAGGCCAACGACAACAAGCGGGTGGATGTCACGCAGATGCGCGAGCAAATGTCCATTATGTGGAAGCAGATCAAACGCCTGGAAGAAAAAGTCCGTAGCGTTACGGGCGAACCATGAGCAGGACCGTCGCAAACGACATTGCGATTGCCGAACCGTCTTATGATGGCACCTGTTGGATCAGTTTTCCGGGCTTCTCCGGCGTCACATCGGCGGCGGACGGGCCGGAGCAGATCGCGCCGCAAGCACAGGATGCGCTGGCCTTTGCGGTCGAAGCCGGAGCGGGGCTGCCGCCCGCCATCGAGGACGGGGCGATCCCGCCTGACCAGGGGGAATACCACAACCCGCTGATCGTGCTGGTGCCGTTTGCCTCGCCTGCACCCGTTGTTTCTGATGATTCCGACTGACCCCCCAACCGCGAGTGCGGCGAACCAGCCCGCGCCTATCCCCCCTGCCATTCAGTCGAACGTGAAGCTAAGTGACTTGAATGCGGTCAAGCAGCAGACCATCGCCCGAGCCGCAGCAACGCTAACCGCGATTGGTCTGCTGGCCACCGCTTCCGGGGCGATCGGACCGCTGCTGCCGAAATTGACTGATACTCAGTCTCGTCTATATTACCCGCTTCTGGTCTACGCGGCCGCTTTTGTCCTGCCTTTCGGCGCAATGATGGGGGTACTGGCTCTTGACTTGGGGCCCGATTTACAGTCCGCGCTTGTCGCACGTCTAAAGACCACGGAGGGGCACCAGGACGCAGTATCGCCTGGGCTGCAAACCTTGTTTGTCGAAAACATTGAGCAGTGTCTAAGGGAGATCGATCGAGCTAAAACGGCGCTTGTGTTGGGCGGCGGTTTGCTGGTCTACCATGCCTTTCTTATTATCAGTTTTTCTTTGATGTCGGCTAAGCTTCAGCTTCCTATTTACGTCAGAAACCTGGTAGGCTCAGACATTTCGGATTTCGCGGCGGATTACGACGTTGGTGGGATACTCTTTCTTATTTTTGTGGTTTGCGATAGTCTCAGCTACAGAAAAAGCAGGCGTCAGAAAAAGACTGCCCACGTTCACGTCACTAAAGCCATAGTCAAGGACCGCAAGATCTGACCAAGCGAAGGCGGTCGTGAAGGTTGCGGAAACAGCGTTGATCGCTGCGTCGGGAGGACATCTCGACTGCCAAAAGCTCGGCACGACGATCTGGGACGCAGCCCTTGGCCGCCGGTCTACGATGAGGGCGCAACCATAAGGATATCGGCGAGAGGGTCGCCCCCTCGTTCGCCGGCAATGCCGCGCCGGGCGTGACATCGACAGCGACCAGAGGCTACGCGGCTTCCTTCTGCACCACTCCCAGCAGCCGCGCCTGCAAGTCCGGATCGTCTTCCAGCGTCTTGGCCGAACCCTCGAACGCCACTCGCCCGTTCACCAGCACATACGCTCGGTCCACGAGCGGCAGGACGGATTTGGCGTGGTGCTCGACGATCACCATGGCGACCCGGCCGCGCAGTTGGGCCAGCGCGTCCATCACCTCCTTGACGATGGTGGGCGCCAGACCCTCGAACGGCTCGTCCAGCAGGATCAGCTTGGCGGGAACCATCAGCGCGCGGGCGATGGCTAGCATCTGGCGCTCCCCGCCCGACAGACTTTCCGCCTTGGATCGTTGCAGGATCTTCAGCTTTGGGAACAGCGCATAGACATCATCCAGTGACGCACCCCCCGCGCGCATCGCCAGTCGCAAATTGTCCAGCACGGTCAGGTTGGGGAACAGCCGGCGACCTTCGGGCACCAGCGAGATGCCGTTCTGGTTGATCTCGTATGGCCTGGCGTTGGTGATCTCGGCGCCGTCCAGCGTGATCCGGCCGGAGGCGGACCGGACCGTTCCCGTGATCGCCCGCAATGTCGTGGTTTTGCCGACGCCGTTGCGCCCGAGCAGGGCGACGGCCTCGCCTTCGTGGACAATGAGCGAAAGATCTTCCAGCACCACACTGCCCGCGTAGCCGGCCCGCAGTTTGTCCACCACAAGAAGCGGCTTGCTCGCGGCATGCGCGGCCCGGTCGGCCTCGGTCGGCGCGGGCGGGGGGATGATCCGTTCGGCACCGAGATAGGCGGTGACGACGTCGGGGTTGCTGCCGACCTCGGCCGGGTTGCCGTCGGCGATCAACCGGCCCTGGTGCAACACGGTGATGCGGTCGGACAGCGCCAGCACGCGGTCGATGTCATGCTCGATCAGCAACACCGCATGGGTGTCGGCGAGCCTGCGGATCAGCGTGCCGACCACCTGACGGTCCGCCTCTGCCAGCCCGGCCAAAGGCTCGTCCAGCAGCAGCAGTTTCGCGTCGGTGGCGAGGGAGATGGCGATCTCCAGCAGGCGCCGCTGGCCGTGGCCCAGATTGGCGCAGGCGTCGGCGGCGCGATCTTCCAGCCCCACGGCGGCCAGCAATGACCATGTGCGGGCGTTGAAGTCGTCGTAGGTGTAGGCGTCTCGCCACAGGCCCCAGCTTCTCTTGTCCTGTGCCTGAACCGCGACGCGCACGTTCTCGAACGCCGTCAGGTTGGGGAAGACGCTCAGGATCTGGAACGACCGGGACAGACCGAGGCGGATGCGCTTGTGGACGGGCAAATGCGTGATGTCATGGCCGTCGAACACGATGCTGCCGGCGTTCGGTTTCAGGATGCCGGTCAGCATGTTGAAAAAGGTGGTCTTTCCGGCGCCGTTCGGGCCGATGAAGCTGTGCAGCTTGTAGGGGTAGACCTGCAGATTGAGGTCGGTGGCGACGACCAGGGAGCCGAAACGTTTGTTCAGGCCACTGATCGTCAGGATCGGCTTTCCTGGGTCGAGCTCAGCGCCGGCAGAGCGGTAGGGCTCGATCGCCGCGGGACGTGCCGGAATGCCCTTGCGGGTCAGCGTCCAGTCGCTGCGGCGCATCAGGCGGAACACCAGGCCCTGCATGCCCTCGGGCGAGGCAAGCGCGAACAGGATCACGATCGGTGCGAAGATCAGCCACCAGCTTTCGGTGATCGCGGACAGCCGGTCCTCCAGCAGGATGAAGGCGATCGCACCCCAGAGCGGTCCGAGGAAATGATGCACCCCGCCCAGCACCGCCATCAGCAAGGCGTCTCCGGCGTGCTGCCAGCTCAGGTTATCGGCGTAGGCGCCCTTGAGCATGAATGCCAGCAGCCCGCCGGCATAACCAACAATGCCGCCCATGATTACGAACGCAACAAACTTCAGCCGGAACGTGTTGTAGCCCAGGCTTTGCACGCGCTGTTCGTTGTCTCGCAGTGCCTGCAATGAGCGGCCGAACGGCGAATGGGCGATGCGCCACAACAGCCCGATGCCGAGGCAGACGGTCACGACGGCGAAGGCGTGGAACGACCAGGCACTGGTGAACAGGGGACGCGGCACGCCTTGCACGCCGTTCTCGCCGCCGGTCACGTCGGTCCATTTGTAGGCGATCTCGAATGCGATCTGGGAGAATGCCAGGGTCAACAGGGAAAAGTAGAGGCCGCGGCGGCGCAGGATGATCAAGGCGATGACGGCGGCCAACACCAGGGAGAATGCGACGCAGAAGATCAGCGCCACGATCTCGTTGGGGGCGCCGCGCAGCATCACGAAGGCGGCGGCATAGCTCGCGCAGCCGAAGAATACCGACGCGCCGAATGGCACCAGACCGGTGTAGCTAACCAGCAGGCAGACGCCGGCGCCATACAGGGTGTAGATGGCGATCTGCGTGATCAGGCCGATCGGTGCGCCGATCAGGTGCCAAAGGCCGGTCAGGGCGAGCAGTACGACGAACACAAGCAGGACCGGGTGGCGCAGCATGTTGCTCATTCGAAGCGCTCCCACCGTTCACCCAGCAGGCCGCGCGGTCTCAGCAGCAGCATCAGGGCCATGAATATATACATCACCGCACCGGATGCGGCGGGATAGAACTGGATGGTCAGGGCGATGACCACGCCCACCATCAGCCCGGCGACGACAGCGCCCGCGAACGATCCGAGGCCGCCGATCGCGACCACCACGAAGGCCGGCATGATGGCGTTGGTCGCCATCGCCGGGGTGATCGTCCACAACGGCGCGGCCAGGACGCCGGCTATCCCGGAGATGGCGCAGCCGAGGCCGAACACCCATGTCAGAACGCGCGGCAGGTTGATACCGAGCAGGCCGACCATCTCGGGATCGCGGGAGCCGGCGCGCAGGATGCGGCCGAACGGGGTTTTCTCCAGGAACAGCCAGAGTAGAAGAAGCAAGGAGGCAGTCGTCAGCAAAACGGAAAAGCGGTATTTGGTGATCAGGATCGGGCCCCAGATCAGAAAGCCGCCCAGGAAGGGCGGCGGGCTGAACGGCTGGCCGATGCCGCCGTAGATCAGCCGGACGGAAGCCTCGATCAGCAGCGCCAGGGCGAAGGTCACGATCAGGCTGATCAGGGGCTCCTTGTCGTACAGGCGGCGGATCAGCAGCCGCTCCGCGACCATGCCGATGGCGCCGACGATGACCGGTGCGAGAATGACCGCGGGCCAGCCGAAGTATTGATACAGTGTTAATGCAAAGTAGGCCCCCAGCGTGAAGAACGTGCCATGGGCAAAGTTGACGATACCGAGCAGGCCGAAGATGATCGACAGGCCGATGGCAATCAGGACGTAGAGGCCGCCGAGGACCAGGCCGCTCACAACCTGGGATAACAGGATTTCCAGCATTGTCGCCTCGCACGCCTCTTTTTGTGGCCATCAGCCTGGCGTGATGACCTTCCACCGGTGTCATGACCGTGCTCGGCCATGACACCGGGGCAGGCGGTCAGCCCATCTTGCAGCCGATTTCCTCTTGCGTGCCGAATACTTTGTCCAGATCGGCGGGGTTTTGCGGCAGCGTCGCCTTCACGTCGAAGTAGTCCCACTTCTCGGTGATCTTTGGTTTCACCGCGACCGCAAGATTTCGCACCAGCATCTGATGGTCGAACTTCCGATAACTGTATGAGGTCGTGCCGGACTGGACTTTCCAGGCCTCCAGACCCTCGACGATCGCCATCGGATTGGTCGATTCAGCTGCGTTGATCGACTCGAAGAGAGAGCGGGCGGTGATCCAGCCCATCCATGCCTTGTCGGCAGCCGGCTTGCCGTACTTTTTCAGATACGCCGCAGCAAAAGCCTGCTCCTCCGGGGGGTTGTTCGGATTCGTATGATCCCAAAGCTTGGTGAACGTTCCGGTTGCGGCATCCGGTCCCACCGCCCAAATGTCGGTATCGCCGATGGCGATCTCCACGAACGGGATCTTTCCCTTCATGCCAAGCTCGTTCCACTGCTTGAGGAAGGTCGACAGGTCGCCGGCGGAGAGGCCTCCCACAACCACATCGGGCTGTGCCTGACGGATCTTCAGGATGAAGGAACTGAAATCGGCCGTGTTCAACGGGACTTCGTCAGACCCAAGCTCGGTGCCGCCGGCTTCCTTCAACAGTTCACGGGATGACCGCAGGATGTCCTGGCCGAACGCGAACGAGGCGGTGATGTGATACCACCGCTTGCCATAGCTGAGCGCATAGGGTGCCAGCATCCGCTGCTGGACGGCGACCGGCGAGTTTAGACGAAAGGTGTAGCGGTTGCAGTTCTTGCCGCTGATTTCGGTTGCCGCGGCGTTGTCGCACACGAACGGAATTTTCAACTGCGCGGCCGTGGCTTCCTCGGCCAGGGCGTTGGACGACAGGGACCCGCCCAGGATCGCGACGACCTTGTTCTCCTGCACCAGCTTCTGCATGTTCTGCGTCGCGGCCTGCGGGCTGGGTTCATCGAGCCACACGAGTTCGGCCGCCTGCCCCATGATCGTGTTGTTACGCTGTTCCATCGCCAGGAAAGTGCCGTTGGCGAGATATTCTGTCTGCGCCGCGATCTGGCCGGTTTTCGCCAGCAGCAGTCCGATCTTGATCGGATCGGCGGCGCGGGCGACGTATGGCGCGGCCAGCGGCGGGGCGGCCAGAGCGGCGGCGCCAAGCAGGGCCTTGCGGCGCGGGATCAGCAGGTCAGTCCTGGTACGCGTCATTCCGGCTCCCCTTACATTTTTTATCGTGACCGAGGCGTTGTTCGTAACGCGCTTCGGCTGCGCAAGCAATCCGGAGCTCCGGGTCACCGGTGCGGCAGACGAGCCGCTCGCCGCGTCATGCCGGCGGGAGCCCCGCTTTGGTTCCGTCCTTCTCGGCGCCAGCGCTATTGACCGTGACCACGCTGGCTTGTTGCGTCGTCCTGACCCAGGCTATTCGGGCCGCGACGATACGCCGCCTCGCTTCGCCTGTGCCGCCATGCGCACCGAGGCGCTGGCAGCGCCGTACTGCCGGTAGCCACCGATCCGCTGCACGATCTCGAAGAAGAAACGGTCGTCGAACGGGTCGGTGTGGTGGCAACGACTCAGGCTGTAACGCTGACTGTGTCGCCCATCTTGTAGGCAGCCGGTTGATTCGTCGCGTTTGGTATTCCCGCGGTCGATGACTTGATCGACGAAGCCGTTGCATCGCTCGTGCTTTTGTAATTGGCAGCCTTGGTCGTCGCGGTGGCTGCAGCGGCGTTCTGCATCAGCACAAGCGCCACCTCGGCGCTGCTGAGGGTTGATTTCGGTGAGGTCAGAGCCGCCAGGGCCTTGGCGGCCGCACTGGCCGTGGCGGCGGACGAAGCAATGCTGGCAGCGTCCGAGGCGGTAACAGCGGGTGAACCGGTGGTCGACGGACTGGCGCTCGGATGCGCTGCATTGTAAGCGGTAAACATCGCTTCACCCTTAGCGAGTTCGACCTTCCACGCGTCGAGCGTCGCAAAGCCCTCCTGGTAGCCTTGGCTTTGGAAAATGAGTTGCTGTTGCTGTTGTGGAAGCTTGTTCAGCAGTGCAACAACGGACTGTGATGGATCGGTCGTGTTACCATCCATCGCGTTCTGGACCGCCGGGTTGAAAATGAAGTCCGCCGCCGCTGCATCCGCTCGGTTTTGAAGCGGCGAAAAAATGAGATCAACGGCTGCGGCCTTGGCCACGCCGTAGCCGCCGTCGCCATAGCCGGAAAACGCCCAGTTCGTTACCAATCGTTGGGCGGCAACCTGGTCCATGACCGACACCGTGCCCGTGGTATCCCATATCGCCGCAAAGGCTGCCACGATCGCCTTGCTGTCCGGTGGCGGCGTGCCTGGCGATGCGGTGACGGGTGAGGCGGGCGCCGGCGCTGATGAGGCGGTCGGGACGGCAGCAGGCGGCGGTCCATACTGGGCAAAATGGGATTGAACCTGTTGCGTCCACTCGGCAGAGTTCTTTATGTTGCCTTCGCCTTGGTTGTCAGCCAAACTCACTAACTCTGCCGTCGCCTGGTCTCCGGCAGCCGCGGCAATGCTGCCGAGGTCTTTAATGTTGTTGTCGGAACACGATTCCCCGCCAGGACCGGCGAGTTCCTGGGCAATGGTGGTCGCATACGCCGGATTTGTTAACGCCGCCTGAAGCGCGCGTTGCACGTTTGCGCCCGCTTCTTGGTTCGCTTGATAATCCGCCATGGTGGCAAACGGCGTCTTGTATCCTTCAAGCTGGTTCAGAATATTTGTCGTGCCGACGTAATCTGCTGGTCAGTTGCCGAAAGGCTGTTGAACGCGGTCAGGCCGCTGTCGATGGAATCCGCCATGTCGTCGCCGTTTGAGGCTGTTCGGTTCGTCGCGGCGCTGACCTGGTTGAGCAACTGTTGCGCGTGCTGCGCGAACGGCGAGTCGATGAGAGCGACGATGGCATCACCCTTGGCCGCATTGTAGTCCTCTTGCGGAAACTGGGCGGACTAGCCCGGCACGAAAGTTGCTTCAAACGCCACGACTTGCGGACCCTGCACGAATTCTGCGGCAACACCATACGCCTGTATCTGGTCGGCGATTGAAAACGTGCCCGATGTGTCATTCAGGGCGGCGATCGCCTGCGTCAACGCGTCGGGTGGCGCTGCACCGTCCGTTGGTGCAACCGTGGCCGCGACAAGGCTTTGCTGAGCCGCTGGGGAAAGGGTGACAGTATCGGCAGGTGCGGCGGCGAGCGCAGCAGCGGCGGGTGTGCTTGAACTGACTGCGTTCGTCAGCGGTGTTACTCCTGTCGATGGAGTAGTAGGAAGGGCCGCTGAGATACTGGAAATTGACACGGCTTTGCCTTGGTCGTTGTGGACCATTCTGGTCTCGCCAGACTATTATTCCTCTGCAAACGTTAAGCTCAGATTAACGCCTTGTCGAAACGTGCTGAAATGAGGGCTAGCGGCTATGGCCCAGGAACAGAAGCATCCAACACCCTGTTGTCCGGCGTATCGACCAGTCAGGCCAAACTCAAAGCCCGAGCAGTAACGCCAATGATTGGTGCGAACCCGCCGGGCATCGGTTCGATTGAGTGCCACGGCGCTCAGGCGCGTCAAACGGTGGGCGCTCGCCATGCTCCAAAATCGACAAGCCCCGATTTCCTGGCCAAAAATATTAGGTTACACCAAGGTTCCAGAAAGAAAACTTTACAAAACCTGCGCCGGTATGTTTCAGAACGGGATCTCCACCTCCAGCCGCCAGCGCAGGACGCCGTTCGGGGTCGCCTGGGTGGCGCCGAACAGCCAGCCCACTTCATATTTCAGGTTCCCCGCATGACCGAGGCCAAGTTGGTCCAGCCGCAGCAATCCGATCCCGACCGGGCCGACCAGCAGTTGCTGGTGAGGCAGCTTCGGGAAGTCGCCGATTTGCCCGGCGTCGCCGTACATCTCGACCGCCGGTGACAGCGGCGCCCAGATGTTCCATCGGCTCTGCCATTCATACGTCAGCTCCAGGCCGTGGTTGGTCTGGTCCGGTCCAAGCTGCTTGGTCAGAAACAGGTCCAGCGTATGCACGAAGCGTCCGAAATCCTTGGCGAGCGCGGGTCCGAAGGTGATCTCGTTGGCTGCCGCGTTGCGGCCGGTCGTCGTCGACTGGCCATATTCGAAGTAAAAGCCGCTATCGACCAAAGCTTCGCCCGGTTCGGTGAGCTGGAACATGTTTTCCGACACCACCTGTGTCAGCAGGGTCGGCTGGTTGTCGCCGGGCGCGCGGTCGAACCCGAACTCGATCTCGCTGTGCCACCAGGGCGTCAGGCCCGTGCCCCATTCCGACGTGTAACTGGTCGCACCTCTCTGGTCCGGGCGGCGATCGAACACGGCGTCGCCGTTATGCTCGATCTCAAGTTCCCCGTAGTCGATCTCGTAGGGTGAAAAGATATGGAAGTCGGCGTGCGCCTCTAGCGGTGCCAGCAGTGCCAGCGCCGTGGCCACTTTCAGCGTGGTGCGGGTCATTTCGCTACCAGCAGGCCTTGCGCGGTATCCTGGTGGAAGTCGCCGAAGAATTTATATTCGCCGGGATCGAGCGGACCGAGGAACACGGTGATGGTCTGGCCCGGGGTGACCAGCTTCTCGCGGTTCAGATCCACGCTTTCGAATTCATCGGCGGTGTCGTCGGTGTTCTTCACCTGCAGCCTGAATTTCTGGTGGGCGGGGACCTCGATGCGGACCGGTTCGAAGCGGTGGTTGTGGAACACCAGCACCGGCAATTCGTCGGCTCGGGCTGCCGGAGCGGCGCCGGACAGAAGGATCGCCAGTACCGCGGCGGCGGCGGTGGTGCGTGGGCGCGGCCGGCTGATCGCGCGGGAGGCGACGCCGAGGGTCAGCAACGTCGCGAGGTAGGCGGCAAGCTGGACGCCGGACGGACGGGCTGAATAGCCGATGAGGGCGTGCAGGCTGCGGCCGGCGAAGCTGTCATCGGCGAGGATGAAACTGGTATCCCAAAGGTGCTCGCCCCAGCCCGGCAGCACGTCCGCGCCATGCAACACCGAAGCGGCCTGACCGGCCATGCCGGCCGCGAGCAGGGCGATCAGTCCGTTTGTCACCTGGAACAAGCGGTGCAGCGGGATGATGACAAGGCCGCGATATAACAGCCAGGAAACAACGCAAGCCGCGGCCAGTCCGGCGACGCCTCCGGCCGTGAGGGACAACGCGGTGGTGTGCGATCCCACGACGATACCGTAGAGGAACAGCACGACTTCGGAGCCTTCCCGCATCACCGCGACGGCCACGACGGCCGCGAGGGCTGCCAGCGAGCGCTGACCCAGTCGGACGGCCTGGCCGACCTCGCGGAGTTCAGTGGCCATGGCGCGGGCGTGATGGGACATCCACAGGATGTGCCAGCTCAGCATGACGACGGCGAAGCAGAGGATGGCGGCGGTGAAGACCTCCTGGCCGGCGCCCTCAAAGGCATCCGACAATGCCGCGGCGAAGGCGGCGACCAGGCTGGCACCGGTAGCACCCGCCGCGATGCCGCCAGCGATCCAGCGGCCGCGCCCGGCGACACCCTCGGTCGCGGCCAGGACGATGCCGACGATCAGGCCGGCCTCCATGGCTTCTCGGAAGACGATGATGAGGCTGACCAACATGTGCCGACGTCCGTGATCTGCTAATGCGAATGATTTGCATCTAGGGTCTGAATACACAGCGGGAAGGGATGGCGCAAGAGGATCGCGTTTTGGTGTTTCAGTTTGATGCAGGCGGCGATGCCCGATTCTTGGGTGGCCGCCTTGATCCGCCGGGCGGGATTCAATCCCGGCGGTTGCGTGCACGCAACCTAAGCTGATCCGCCCGAGCCCGGGGGCGGAAGCCGAAATAACGTCAGCGTCTCGCGGACCCGGTGTCGGTCAGGCCGCCTGTCGGGCGCGGTTGTCCCGGACAAATGCCAGCGCACGCTCGATCACGATTAGTGACGCCTCGTCTTGGCGGAACGAAATACCAATCGAGCCTTTCGCATTGTTTGCGACGCGCCCATTGACCGAACCGCCGCCGGGCAACGTGATTTCCGCATCGGTCCCGACCGTTTCGTCGCAGGCATGCAACAGGTTTATGCCCCCGCGAGAAATGTCCTGGACCGTCACCGATACCGCTGGCCGCCCGGCAAACTGCAGTGTCGCTCGGGCACCGCCGGCCGGAATGCGCTCATAAAGCCGCCGCTCGCTCTCATCACCATGCGACATCGCCGCCAGAAAATCGGTCACTTCGGACCGCAGCGTCTCGGCAGTACGGCCTACCTCCTCAGAGGCCTGCGATGCCCGTAGGCTGCTTGCATCCGTGGTTTCGGCGATCGACAGCACCTCGCGCATCGACTCTGTGGCAGCGGATGTGGTGGCCGAGACCAATTGCACGCTATTGGTGATCTCCCGTGTTGCGGCGGCCTGTTTTTCCACCGCAGCGGCGATCGCGGACGCGACGGTTTCCACGTCGCCGATCGCGCCGCCGACTTCCCGTACCGCGGTTACCGCCTCTTGCGTCGCACCGCGAATGGCGACGATCTGGGTACTGATCTGTTCAGTGGCACGGGCCGTCTG
>JBEKLE010000178.1:0-11992 GCA_050010355.1 Rhodopila sp.
CAGGTCGATCGCAGCGGCGATGCGTGCGGCAGGGGTCAACCCGGCAGATCGGGCAATGCCGACAGATCAGGCAAATCAGTCACCGTTTGCTGTGAGGACAATGGCGACCCGATACACCGCCCAACCTTGTTTGACCATTTCATTCGCTGGATCGGCCGGCCCCGTCACGCCATCCGTCGTCAGCCTCGCCCTCATGGTCTTGTGGACGGCTCAGTCACTGAGCGGCTGATCGACGTGCCGGCTATACCAGATGACAAGCCACGCTGTGTCCCGGCTGGACCTCCCGCAGGATGGGTTCCTCTGTCCGGCACCGGGCCTGGGCATGCGGGCAGCGGGGGTGGAAATGGCAACCGGCGGGCCGGTTGATCGGCCTGGGCACGTCGCCGATCACGTGTTTCTCGGTGCGCCGGACCGCTGGATCGGGCGCCGGCACGCCCGCCATGAGCGCCTGGGTGTAAGGGTGCGACGGCCTGGCGAAGATCGTTGCCTTATCGGTGTGCTCGACGATCCGGCCGAGGTGCCGGTTCAGCGAGGAGTAGCGATCCTGGAAAACCAATTGCATGCGCCTGCCCAGCATCCGCAGTTCGGCCGCCGGCAGTCTAGTGATGTCGTTGCCATTGAAACGAATTGTCCCGCCGGAAGGCTCGATCAGGCGAAGAACGGTTCGTTCGGCGGTGGAATTTCCGCAGCCACTTTCGCCGACGAAGCCTAACGTGCGGCCTTCGGCGATGCTGAAGCTGATACCGTCCGCGGCATCAACGCGATCGATGACGTTGCCGAACAGGCCGGTGCGCGCGATCGGGTGTGAGGGAATGCTTCCGCGGCGTCCACGTGGGGCGCTATAATGTCGGCAACGGCAAATTTGGACGCATCATGAGCGCCACCACAAATCTTCGGATGACCGCTGACCAGTTCATCGCCTGGGCGATGGAGCAGCCGGAGGGCAAACGCTACGAACTCGTTGCCGGCGAAGTGTTTGCGATGTCGCCCGAAAGGGTCGGACATGCCCGCGGCAAGCTCCGCTTTGCCACACGGCTCGCGGCGGCGATCGAGGCGGGGCGTTTGTCATGCGAAGCGTTTGGCGACGGCCTGGCAGTGCGAGTCGATGCGGACACGGTGTATGAACCCGATGCGATGGTTCGCTGTGGGACACCCCTTGATGATGACGCGCGACCGAGGTGACCGACCCGATCATCGTGGTCGAGGTCGTCTCGCCGTCCTCCCACAAGCGCGATTCGGGAAGCAAGCTGGACGACTATTTTCGAATTCCGTCGGTCCCCCACTACCTGATCGTCAAGACCTGGAAGCAGGCCATCATCCGCCACCGGCGCGGCGAAGCGGGCGATATTACAACCCACATCATCCGCGACGGCGTCATTCAGCTCGATCCCCCCGGCCTCACGCTTACCGGCCTGTTCGCTCAGTAGGACCGCGGCATCCCCAGCACGTGCTGCCCCACGTACCCGAGAATCAGGTTCGTCGAAATCGGTGCGATCTGGTAAAGCCGCACCTCGCGCCATTTCCGCTCGATCTCATACTCCCGCGCGTAGGAGAATCCGCCGAACGTCTGCATCGCCGTATCAGCCGCTTTCCAAGCTGCTTCCGAGGCCAGCAGCTTGGCGATGTTGGCGTCCGCGCCACATTCGCGGCCGTTGTCGAACAGTGCGGCGGCTCGGCGGCATATCATGTCGGCGGCCTCGAGCTCCGCCCAGGCGCGGGCGATCGGGAACTGGACTGCCTGATTCTTGCCGATCGGAGCGCCGAAGACGACCCGGTCCTTCGCGTACTGCGTCGCTTTCCTGACGAACCAGCGGCCGTCGCCGACCGCCTCGCTGGCAACCAGGATGCGTTCGGCGTTCATGCCGTCCAGAATGTAGCGGAACCCTTTGCCTTCCTCGCCGATCAGGCTGTCGGCGGGAATGCGGAAGTTGTCGAAGAATACCTCGGTCGTGTTGTGATTGATCATCGCCTTGATCGGCCGGACCTCCAGCCCCTGGCCGGTGTTCTTCGCCGTCATATCGATCAGGAATACCGACAGGCCGTCGCTGCGCTTCTTCACCTGATCGGCAGACGTCGTGCGCGCCAGCAGCAGCATCATATCGGAGTGCATGGCGCGCGAGGTCCATACCTTCTGGCCGGTGACCAGATACGATTCCCCGTCCCGCACCGCCCGTGTCTTCAACTGCGTGGTGTCCGACCCGGTGGTCGGTTCGGTGACGCCGAACGCCTGCAAGCGGATGCGGCCGGCGGCGATGTCCGGCAAGTAGTGCAGCTTCTGTGCCTCACTGCCGTGCCGCAGCAGCGTGCCCATGATGTACATCTGGGCGTGGCCCTGGCTGGCGACGCAGCCGGAGGCGTTGATTTCCTCCAGAATGACCGCCGCCGCCCGCAACGGCAGGCCTGACCCGCCGTATTCCTCGGGGATCAGCGCACCGAGGAAGCCGGATTGTGTCAGTTCATCCACGAATTCAGTTGGATAGGCCTCCTTGTCCTCCAGGCCGCTCCAGTAGGTGCCGGGATAGCGGGCGCAGATCTTGCGGACCGAATCGCGCAATTCGGGAAAATCTTCGCCAAGGGCGACAAGGGTTTCCTCGGACATGGACGCCTCTCCGCTGGTTCGGTTGGCCGCCACGCTGCCCAACGATGGTCGCTGGGTCAAACCCCTGCTAATTCCGGAACTCGATGAAAATCCTGTTCGTGACATCCAATCGGTTGGGCGACGCGGTCCTGTCCACCGGCCTGCTGGACCACCTCATCCACATCTACCCGGACGCTCGGTTTACCATCGTATGCGGCCCGGTGGCGGAGGGGGTGTTCGCGCGCATGCCAAACCGGGAACGGACGATCGTCCTGCGCAAGCGATCCTGGGGGCGCCATTGGCTGCCGCTTTGGGCGGACGTGGCGCTGCACGTCTGGGATCTGGTCGTTGATATCCGGGGATCGGCTCTCTCCTGGCTGGTGCCGACACGCCGCCGAGCGGTGTTCCGCCGCATTGAGGGGCCGAAGATCGCGCAACTCGGCGCCATCCTGGACTTGTCGCCGCCACCAATGCCGGTGGTCTGGTCGAGTGAAGCGGACCAACGCCGCATATCCAATTTGCTGCCGATCGACAGACCGATCATCGTTCTGGCCCCCACCGCAAACTGGGAGCCGAAGGTTTGGCCGGCGGACCGCTTCGCAGCAGCCTTCCGGAGCCTGATAGCGTGCCTGGTTCCAAACGCGGTCGCGGTCGTGCTGGGCGGCACGGGACCGGCCGAACGGGCAATGGCCGCACCGCTGCTGGCGGCGCTGCCCGGTGCAATCGACCTCGTTGGGGCCGTTTCGCTGCCGGAAGCAGCGGTGTTGCTGCAACGGGCGGCCCTGTTCATCGGCAACGACTCAGGCCTGATGCACCTATCGGCCGCTGCCGGAGCGCCGACGATCGGGCTGTTCGGTCCGACCGATGCCGCCACGTACTGGCCGGCTGGCCGCTGCGCGACCGCGGTCGCAGCCACCGCCATGGATGCCATTCCGGTCCATCAGGTTGTCGAAGCCGCTGAAACGCTGCTGGCCTGACCCGGCTTGCTGTCGGACAAACGGCATCGCGAAGGTGGTCGCCTCGGCGCGATGCCGCGACCGGCCCCGCGCAGGCACCGGGGCTCCATCCAAACCATTGACGCCCTTTCGGGCCATTGACGGTCGTACATGAGATCGCATTTTACCCGACGAACCGTCACCGGAGCGGCGCCAATCATGCTCACAGCGTTTCCCGCCACGTCAACCGATCGCTTCTTCGAGGATTATACTGTGGGTGATACATACGTATGCGGGTCATTCTCCGTGACCGAGGACGAGATCATCCAATTCGCCCGCTTGTATGACCCGCAGATGATGCACATGGATCGGGCGCTCGCAGCCAAAGGACCATTCGGCGAGGTCATCGCCAGTGGCTGGCACACCGTGGCTCGGACGATGCGGCTCCTCGTCGATAACTTCCTGCCACATGATGGCCTGGCCGCGCCGGGGATCGACGAGTTGCGCTGGGCTCTCCCGGTCCGTCCGGGCGACACGCTGACCGTGCATGCCACGGTTCAGCAAGCTCGGCGTTCGCGCAGCAAACCGGATCGCGGATTGCTGAACGTCTTGCTTGAAGTGCTGAACCAGAACGGGGAGGTGGTGATGAGCATGAAGCCCATGAACTTCGTGCGCGTGCGCGATCCGGTGAGCTGATGCCGGTCAGCTAGGATGCGTTGAAGAGGTGTCGATCACCTGGAGACTGACGATATTGGAGACATAGCGTCCGCCCGCCTGATCCCCGGGCAGCACCAGGCCATCGCTGCCGTTCGGCCCCAGTTGGCCCCCGGTATCGGCGTAAGCCACGAGATCCGGTTGGTTGCCGAACATCGGATCGATTTCGCCAAGAGAAATCACCGCCCGGTATCCGTCGCTGCCCGTGGCGACGACCGCGAAGCGCAAAATGTCATTCTTGATCGACGGGTCCGTCAGCACACCGGCATCCTGGATCAGCGTCCACAGCAATACACCGGTGTATGTGTCCGTGACCGGTGACCCGCCGGCCAGATGAGTTGCGGTCTCCGTCATGGACTGGTTAAGTGCGGAGAGTGCCGCAGGCGTAACAATCGTGGGATCCGCCACCGCCCCCGACAACTTCGCCACGTCGGCGATGCCGCCCGCACCGGTCGGACCTGGCTCCGGCAGGGTTTGCACCCGCAGGCTGACCAGATCCGAAACATACCGGCCGCCGGCGATGTCGCCAGGCACGACAATGCGCGCCAGCCCGTCGCTGGCATTCGGACCAAGCTGCCCGCCGGTATCGGCGTAGGCCACGAGGACCGGCTGATTGCCGAATTCCGGATCGATTTCTCCCAGGGAGAACACCGCCTGGTATCCATCGGACCCAGTCGCGATCACATATTTGCTCAGAATGTCGTTCTTCGCCGTGGTCGTCGTGACGCCCCCCGCGTCGGCCAGCAGATCCCATAACGTCGTTCCGGTGTAGGTATCGCTGACCGGCACGCCGGCCGCCTGGTATGTTACGCTCTCGGTGGTGACCGGCGTCGTCGTCGGAAGATTATAAAGCCCGGGATCGGCGACCTGGCCGAAGATCAGAACCGGCGAAAACGAATAGTCGAAGCGGGCGAAGACGTCGGCGGCGTCATTCTCGATATCATAGAGGTAAGTCAGAAAATCCTGACCCGCTGAAAATTGCTTCATGATTTCGCCCCGGCGCCTGTTCGCGTTATTCCCGAATAACTATAACAGTGGGGATCCGTTGCGCAACGCGGGGGACGCTGAACTTTCCGTGGCCGGCGCGGGTTCGCGGCGCATGAGGATGCCTCAGGACAGGGCTTGGTGAACTCGGTGCGGCTCCGAGGCTGGCTTTGAAACAGGCTGAGAACTTCAGCGCCGCGGCCAGCCGTTTGCGTTGCCCAGCCGTCCGCAATCGGCCCTACCCCTGCGCCAGCACACACCCGCCCTGGTCGATCGGACGGAACGCCTCGGCCGCCGGCACGGTGCGCTTGTGGATGTAGTAATCCCACGGCTGCTTCGACTGTTCGGGGGATTTCACCTCGAACAGATGCATGTCGTGGATGACCCGCCCGTCCTTGCGCACCGACCCCTTGCCGAACAGCGGATCATCCGTCGGCGTCGCCTTCATCTGCTCGATCACCGCACGTCCGCTCGCCTTCGCCCTGTCTGGACCGAGCGCTACACAGGCTTTCAGGTAGTGCATCACTGCTGAGTACTGCGCCGCGTGGACGGAACCCGGAGCATTCCCGGGCATCGATTGACCGAAACGTTTGGCAAAGGCGCGCGTACCGTTATTCATGTTCCAGTAGAATGGCTCGGTCAGCAGCACACCCTGCCCGGACGCCAGTCCGACGCCATGCACGTCGTGGATCAGGAACAGCAGCCCGGCAATCTTCTGTCCGCCGTTCTGGATGCCGAACTCGGCCGACTGCTTGATGCAGTTGACCGTGTCGCCGCCGCCGTTGGCGAAGCCGATGACCTTCGCACCGCTCGCCCTCGCCTGCACCAGATGAGACGAGAAATCGGTGGTGCCCGGGAACGGCGCCAGAGCTTGGCCAAGGACCTTGCCTCCCGCTGCGGCCACGAAACTGGCTGCGTCGCTTTCGAGCGCATGACCGAAGGCGTAGTCGGCGGTGATGAAGTACCAGGTATCGCCACCCTCTTTGACCGTCGCATCGACCACCGCGTGCGGCATTGACCACGTGTCGAACGCCCAGTGCAGGTGGTTTGGCCCGCAATGGCGGCCGGTGATGTCGGCGGAGGCGCCGCCGGTGAAGATCGCCGCCTTGTCCTTGGCTTTCACCATGTCGCCAATCGCGAACGCCGCCGACGACAGCGGCACATCGGTGATCAGATCGACCCCCTGATTGTCCAGCCAGTCGCCGGCGATGCCGACCGCGACGTCGGGCTTCAACTGCAGATCGGCCGAGACCAGTTCCACCTTCACGTCGGGGTGCAACCTGGCAAATTCGTCGATGGCAAGCCGCGCGCCGACGACCGATCCAGGACCGGTGTTGGCCGAATAGACGCCGACCATGTCGGTCAGGACGCCAATTCGGATCGGCTTTGTTTGTGCTCGCGCGGCACGGGGCAAAGCCGCCGCCAAGCCGCCCGCGAGCAGGTGGCGACGCGGAATGGATGCGTTCATTATGGACTCCCCAATCGTTTTTTGTGACGGCAGCGTCCTCCGGATCGCACGGTTCCGCAAGCGGCCTTTGGCCGCGGGCAAAATCCCCAATAAACAAATTCATTTCGGGTACTGCGTTTCCGGACAGTGCGATACCAGTCGGCGTTTACGCTGAACTGCTATGCGCGTAGGGTCGGTGTGGCGGTGCGCGAATGATCAATAAGATAGCTGCCGTCCGGCGGTCGATTGAAGAGTCGGTCTTTCGACCGGCTGGAATGAGCGGCCAGATTTACAAAAGTACGGCGCGTGTCTGCGTCAGGCGAATGTCTGGACGCTCTGTAACGTCTTGTTCACCCGATAGCCTTCCACAAAGCATTGCGACAGAAGCAATATGTCGGGATGATCAGTCGCAGTGGCCATTCCAAGGAGTAGGGGACCCATGGTCCGCATCCCGTTCCAACGCTTCGCCTTGTTGGCCGTCGCACTGCTGTTTTCTGTGATGAGCCCGTCGGGTGCCAGGGCACAGAATACCGGTCGCGATGCCGGCGTCCGCATCCCGATCCGGTTTGTTGTCGTTACAACATTCGATACGGGTGACGATACAACGGTACCCGGCGAGTTCAACACCTGGGTCGTGAATTTCCCGCTGCCGGTCATCATTCCCTTTCCACAGGGCTACCATCACCTGCGGTACAATCCGACGAAGCAAGTACTGGGTATCGAAACAGGCGAGGGCCCCACCCACATGGCGGCGTCGATCACGGCTCTTGCCAACGATCGGAGATTCGACCTCAGCCACGCCTACTGGATCCTGGCAGGCATCGCCGGCATCGATCCGAATGTGGGCCCGGTTGGTTCGGCGGCATGGGCCAGTTACGTCATCGATGGCGACCTCGCCTACGAAATCGACGCGCGTGAAATACCCCCGGGATGGACGACCGGCTACGTCCCGCTTGGCCGCTCGCAACCCTACCAACAGCCGGTGCCACCAGCGAGTTCAATCAACGGCGTGAACCTGTTCCAACTCAACAAGCCGTTCGTCAACTGGGCCTATCAGTTCAGCCACGCCAGCGTCACGCTGCCCGACACAAGCAATTTGCAGACTGTCCGCTCATTCTACACGAATTATCCCTCGACCCAGTCTCCACCGCAGATCCTGAAGGGCGACGTGCTGGCCGCTGGGACGTTCTGGATCGGAGCCCTGTTGAACACATGGGCGGAGAACTGGGTCAATTACTGGAGCAGCGGCCAGGCTGTTTTCACGATGACCTCTGAAGAAGATGCAGGATACGCGCAGGCGCTGACGTTCCTTGCACAGGTTAACGCCATCGACTTCAACCGCGTGCTCGTATTGCGCTCGGCGGCTAATTTCAGCGTGCCTTATCCAGGGCAGACCGCGGCAGAGCTTTTGGCCAATGAGGCGAATGGAACCGGTTATTCCGGCTTCATCGAGAGCCTGCAAGATGTCTATCTGACCGGCAGCGCCGTGGTAAACGAGATCGTGGACAACTGGTCGACCTATGCCGATCAAGTCCCGGCTGCCCAATAAAGGCGTATGGACCGCTACCCCGGCACGCCTTTGCTGGTGGAATACTCGAAATGCAGTGCCTGATCGGGATGCACGATCGGAAAGATCGCGTGCGCGGCGACGGCCGCCTCGCTGAAACCTTGCAGGATCAGTTTCAACTTGCCCGGATACGTCGCCACGTCGCCGATCGCGAACACACCCGGCAGGCTGGTCTGGCACGTCGCTGGATCAACCGTCACGTGATGCGCCTGACTTTGCAACCCCCACGCGGTGATCGGGCCCAGGTCCATCGACAGCCCGAAAAACGCCAGCAGTACATCGGCCGAAAGCGACCTCACGGCGCCGTCCAGGGTCGCGACCTCAACGGCGGATAGCACGCCGCCGGCGCCGAGAAGGCCGTGAAGCTGGTACGGGATCACCATCTCGATTTCGCCGTTACGTGCCGCTTCGTCCAGTTGGGCCGCACTTTCCGGGGCAGCCCTGAACTTTGGCCGCCGGTGCACCACGGCCACCCGGGCAATGTCCTTGAGCGCCAGCGCCCAGTCCACGGCCGAGTCACCCCCACCGGCGATCACCACGCGCTTGCCTCGCAAATCCTCGCGGCGGCGCACATAGTACTGCACCCCGCCACTCGCCTCGTAGGCGGCCAGACCCTCCAGCGGCGGCCGGTTCGGACCAAACGCGCCGGCGCCGGCGGCAACAATCACCGCCTTGGCGCGGACAGTATCGCCCTGGTCAGTGGTCAGCGTAAACGCGCCGCGCTGGCCGCCCAGTCCGTTCACCTGGCGCCCAAGCAGGTGGGGCACCCGAAACGGGGCGATCTGCTGTTCCAACTGGGTGATCAGCGCGCCCGCCTCGATCATCGGGTGGGCGGGGATGTCGTAGATCGGCTTCTCCGGGTACAGCGCTGTGCATTGGCCGCCGACCTCGGGCAGGGCGTCGATCAGAGTGCTGGACAGCTTCAGCATGCCCAGCTCGAAAACCGCGAACAGCCCGACCGGGCCGGCGCCGACGATCGCCACGTCGGCTTCGATGTGTTCTGTCATGCCCGCCCTATACGTCTCTTTTTCGTTAACACAAGCGCCATAACACGTCGGTGACACCGGCTCGTATCCGAACCGCCGCGACCCACTTTGCCCAAACACAACTTAATAGGCAGGAAAACACCCATGGCGTGGCTCACCCGTGGCTAGCAATACTGTTGTCGCAATCCCGGCGCGGGACGAAGCCGAACGGATCGGGCCTTGCCTGGTCGCGTTGAACGAGCAGATACAGCGCCCCGACACTGTGGTCCTGCTGCTGAACAATTGTTCCGACTGTACCGAAACGATCGCCCGGGCCCTGGCGCCGGGCCTGCAGTTCCGGCTGGACTTGATCAGCCGGGATCTGCCGCCGGTTCTGGCCAACGCCGGCCACGCGCGGCGGCTGGCCATGGCGATGGCCGCCGAGTCCGCCGGTCCGGATGGCGTTTTGCTGACGACGGACGCGGACGCGGTGGTGCCGCCCGATTGGGTGTCTCGCAACCACGCCGCGCTGGGGCAGGGTGCCGATATCGTCTGCGGCCGAGCGGTGATTGATCCGATGGAAGCGGCGATGATCCCGCCGCATCTGCACGACGATGACGCTTTGGAATGCCGTCTGATCGCGCTGCTGGACGATCTGGCCTGGGTGCTCGATCCGGAACCGCACGACCCGCCGCCGCGCCACACCGAGGCGTCGGGCGCGAGCCTTGCCGTCCGTGCCGAGGCGTTCCGACGGGTGGGCGGTATCCCACCGATCCCGGCGGGCGAAGACAGGGCGTTTGTTCGCGCCTTGTGGCTGATGGATGCCCGCGTGCGACACGACCCGGCGATCCAGGTGACGGTCTCGGGCCGTGTCATCGGACGCGCCCAGGGCGGCATGGCGGACGCGATCCGGCGCCGGATCGTGCAGCAGGACGAGTTCACCGACGATATCGTCGAACCGGCCTCGGACGCATTCCGGCGCTATAGCTTCCGATATCGGACTCGCCGGGCCTGGAGCGGGTCGGGCGACATGGCTCTGGCCGGCGATCTGGCGATTTCGCGGACGAGCCTGGCGCATGCCTTGGCGAACCGTTTCTTTGGGCGTGCCTGGGCGGACCTGGAGTCCATCAGTCCGACGTTGCAGAGGCGGCGCGTGCGGTTCGTGGACCTGCCGATGGAGATCGCCGCGGCCGAGGCGCTGCTGCACTGGCTGGCACTCCCCGAAATCCTTGCAGCGGATTAAGCAATGTCGCCTTTGCTGACCGCGGTTCTCGAAATCGTGCCCTGGATGCAACATCGCGCCGATGCGCTGGACCGGGACGCGGCATTCCCGGCGGAGGAGATCGCTCGGTTACGCACGATCGGTGCCTTGTCACCCCCGCTGCCCTTGCTGGGTGCAGCAGGTGCGGAGGAACTGGCCGCACTTCTGACGCTGGCGGGACAAGGTAACCTGTCCATCGGCCGTATCCTTGAAGCCCATGTGAACGCGCTGCACCTGATGGGCCGATTCGGACGGGCTGGGAACGACGCTGACGGGCGCCTGTATGCGCTGTGGGTGACTGACGCACCCACCGGCGGCCTTTGCATGCGGCGCACCGGTAACCGGATCATTCTAAGCGGTAGCAAGCAGTTCTGCTCCGGGGCGGGTCACGTAACCGGCGCCCTGGTCACTGCGCGGGACGAACACGGCGACACGCGCATGCTGGTTCTGCCGCTGGGCATTGGCGAAACAGTGAAACCGCTGCCCTCGCCGCTTCAGGGCATGCGTGCGGCGGTGACGGGCGCAGTGGATTTCACCCGCTGCGAAGTGTCCGCAACGGCTCTCCTCGGGAGCGCGGGCGATTACCTGCGGGAGCCGGATTTCTCCGCAGGCGCGTGGCGTGGATCGGCGGTCGCGCTGGGCGGACTGATCGCATTGCTGGATCATGCTGTCGCGCAGTTGCGGGACTCGGGGCGAATTGACAGTCCTCACGCGCAGGCCCGTCTTGGACAGGCGATCATCGCCCGTGAGACCAGCCGGCTATGGGTCGATGCGGCGGCACGGGCTGCCGAAGAGGCGTCGGCCGAAACTGGTTATCGCGTCGCGACCGTCGGCCTGGCACGGATCGCGGTTGAAACCGCCTGCCTAGAGGCGATGCGCCTCATGCAGCGATCCCTCGGGCTGTCGGCCTTCCGGCACGGCAACCCAATTGAACTGATATGCCGCGACCTGTCGACGTATCTGCGCCAGCCGGCACCCGATGAAGTCCTGACCGAGGCCGCCGTCTGGTTCGCCGGCCATCCACGGGCTCGGTTATGAGGACCGCCGGGGATTTTCATCGGGCTTGGCGGGCTCTTCCGCCGGGAAGCCTGGAGGATGTCATCGGCAGCGGCACGTGCCTGATCCTGGCACCACATCCCGATGATGAAAGTGTGGGCTGCGGCGGCTTGATCGCGACCTGCGTCGCCGCTGGCCGAATGCCGCTGGTCGCCGTGCTCACGGACGGCGCCGGGTCACATCCCAACTCCCGCACGTTCCCTCCGGATCGGCTTCGTGCCGAACGGACGCGTGAGGTCAGGGACGCGGTCGCCTGTCTGGGGCTGCCGCCTGACCGGATTGTCCTTCTGGGCGAACCTGACACAGCCGCCCCGCATGACGGCGCCGCTTTCGAAGCCGTCGTCGCGCGGTTGGTAGCACTGATCGGTCAGGAGGCAGCCTGCACCACAATTCTGGCGCCCTGGCGGAACGATCCGCATTGCGACCACGAGGCTGCGTCGCTTGCCGCGGCTTCCGTCGCCTCCGCCGTTGGGATCAGACATGTG
>JBEKLE010000179.1:0-11983 GCA_050010355.1 Rhodopila sp.
GTTGCGCGCGGGCCTGGGTTCGCTGGTGACCCACGGCGCGGGGCGGGCCTTCGCCGCCGCCGGGCAGGCCGCGGACGCGCCGCCGTCCGATGCGCTGATCGCGGCCGCGCGGAAGGAAGCCACGGTGACCCTCTACACCGCCGCCGAGATCGATCTGATCGCGACGTGGAGCGCGGCGTTCACGCGCCAGTACGGCGTGCAGGTCAAAGCCGTGCGCGGCCCAAGCTATCCGATGTTCGACCGCTGGCTGAACGAGGAGCGCGTCGGGCGACACTTCGCCGACGTGGTGGAGATCTCCGATCCCACGCTGCTGGACACCGCTCTCGAGCAAGGCTTCGTCGCGCCCTACACGCCGGCCGCCGATGCCGCGATCTATCCGGGCATGAAGCGGAGCGGCGCGTGGTACGCCGCACGTGTCGACTATATGGGCATTGCCTACAATACCGAACGGACGACGCCGGACGACGAGCAGTTCCTGCACGCAAGTGGCTGGGACGCGCTGGCCGACCCGCGCTGGCAGGGTCGTTGCGCGACCACGGCGGCGGCATCCGGCGGCAGCACCTATGCATACGACTTCATGTTTATGGTCGGGTTGAAGGACCGTTACGGTGTGCCGTTCCTGCGCAAATGGGCGGCCAACAAGCCCGAGATCTACATCAGCAAGCCGCCGCTGTTCGACCGTCTGGCCGCCGGACAATACGCCATCGCCGACGAGGCGAGCAGCGGCGACCTGAATGTGCTGTTCCTGAAAGGTGCGCCGGTACGCTGGGTTTTTCCGGACCCGACGCCGGCGATTTTGTCGGTTCAGAGTATTTCCGCGCATGCGCCGCATCCGAATGCCGCTCGGCTGTTCACCGAATGGTCGCTCAGCGCCGCGGGCCAGACGGCGTGGCTGGCCAACGAAAGCTCCGGGCCCTCGCGCCCCGATGTGGTTGATCCCCGCAAGGCGGCGCAGCAGGCGTGGTTCGGCCAGTCCTGGTACAGCGATCCGAAGACACTGTATCTCGACTACCTGAAGGATCCCGCCTTCGCCGACCCGGCCAAGCCGCTGATCGCCGCGTGGAATGCGATCTTCGGGTATGGCGAGGGCGGGCAATGAGCGCGGGGATCGCGTCGGCGACCCATGCGGCGCGTCTGCTCCAGGGCGCCCTCGAGGTACTCGCCCGGTCGCCTCGACGCCGGCTCGACCGCGTCCTGATCCCGGCGGCTCTCGGCTTGCTTCTGGCGGCTCTGGTGCTGGTGCCGATCCTGTTCATGTTTCTGGGATCGGTCCGCAGCGCCGCGCTGGCCGATCCCGCCGGGCATTTCACCCTGGCCAAGCTCGCGCAGGTCTACACGACGCTGCCCTATCTCCGCATGCTCGGGTACTCGATCGCCATCGCCGCGTTCGTCGGTGCCGTCGCGACGGTGGTGGGGGTGGGGCTGGCCTGGCTGGTGTCACGCACCGACCTTCCGGCAAAGGGACTGATGGAGGGCGCGATCATGGCGCCGCTGTTCCTCTCGCCCTTCGTCGGCGCCATCGCGTGGCTCATCCTGGCCTCGCCTCGCGCCGGCATCCTCAGCGCGTTCTCGCGCGCGCTGTTCGGCGCCGGTGCGCCGACGGTGAATGTCGCGTCGCTCGGCGGCATTCTGTTCGTGATGACGCTGTATTACATCCCGTATGCCTATCTGACCGTCTCGGCGTCATTGCGCAGCATCGATCCGGCCATGGAGGAGGCGTCGTATCTGAACGGCGCCGGCGTCTTCCGCACCGTGCTGAAGGTCACGCTTCCGGTCGTCCGGCCGGCGATGATCTCGGCGTTCTTCTTCATCTTCGTTCTCACGGTCGGGACCTTCGCGATCCCCGCGGTGCTGGGGCGCGGCGCGCGGATACCGTTCCTGGCGGTCAATATTTACGAGGCAACCGCGAACTACCCGATCGACTACGGCAAATCCGCGGCGATCGGCACCATGCTGTTCTGGATTTCCCTGACCGGCGTGTTCTTCTATCGCCACGCGTCCCGGGTTGCCCGGCGCTTCGTGACGGTGACGGCACGTGGCTACCGGATGCGGCTAGTCAAACTGCGCGGCGCGCGGGTGCCCGCCATGGCGCTGGTCGGCCTCTATGTGCTGCTGGCGATCGTGCTGCCCTATCTGGCACTGATCTATGCGGCATTCACCCGCTTCACTACCGCCTCGGTGTTCGCCGCGCCGTGGACGCTCGACAACGTGGAGGGCGTGCTGACAGCGCCCGAGGTGACCGAGTCGATCTCCAACACGCTGCTAGTCGGCTTCGTCACGCCCACCGTCTGCGTCGCGTTCGGCGTGCTGCTGGCCTATGCGATCCGGCGGCTGGGCGTCGCGGGTGGCTGGCTGCTGGACTATATGGCGATGTTTCCGGTCGCGATCCCCGGGATCGTGTTCGGCACCGGCATTTTCTGGACCTATCTGCTGACGCCGGTCTACGGCACCGTCTGGATCCTGGTCGTCGCCTTCGTCGCGTCCTATCTGCCGTTCGCGTATCGCATCGGCGACACGTCGCTGTTGCAGATCGACCGCGTGCTGGAGGAGGCGTCGCTGCTGTGCGGCGCATCGCACTGGCGCACCGCGACGAAGGTCACATTGCGGCTGGTCCGGCCGGCGCTGCTGTCCGCCTGGGTGATGGTCTTCATCTTCTCGGTCCGCGAAGTCAGTGCCGCGATCCTGCTGACATCGTCGAACAACATCGTGCTGTCGGTTCTGTCGTGGAACTACCTGGACTTCGGCGATGTGCAGAAGGCCGCGGTGGTCGGTCTGCTGCAGACCGCAATCCTGATCGCCGGCGTCGTCGTCGGCCGGTTCGTCTTCCGCGTCAGGCTGGCGAAGTCGGCATGACCGCCCGCACATCCTGACCCGAGGCTGAGGAGACTCGCATGGCACAGTTAAGCGTACGCAGTTTGGTCGTCAGCTACGGCAATGTTGTCGCAGTGGACGGTGTGTCCTTCGAGGCGCAGCAGGGCGAGTTCGTGTCGCTGCTTGGCCCGAGCGGCTGCGGCAAGACCACGACGCTGCGCTGTATCGCCGGGCTTGAATCGGCTTCGGCGGGGGAAATTCGCATCGGCGAGCGGGTCGTTGCGATGGACGGGCGCGAGGTGCCTCCGGAAAAGCGCGGCGTGAACATGGTGTTTCAGTCCTACGCCGTGTGGCCGCACATGAGCGTGTTCGACAATGTCGCCTATGGCCTGCGGACCCAGCGCCGGCCCGCGCCTGAGGTGTCGCAGCGCGTGGTCGAGGCGCTGCGTCTGGTCGGCCTGTCCGGCTTCGAGACTCGCTTCGGCACCGAACTGAGCGGCGGCCAGCAGCAGCGCGTCGCCGTGGCGCGAGCCATCGTCATGGCGCCGGACCTGCTGCTGTTCGACGAGCCACTCAGCAACCTCGACGCAGGACTGCGAGAGCGGATGCGGTTCGAACTGGTGGCGCTGCAGCGCAACCTCGGAAGCACCTCGGTTTACGTCACGCACGACCAGGCGGAGGCCATGGTGATGAGCGACCGCATTATCCTGATGAATCAGGGCCGCATCGTGCAGCAGGGCACACCGCGCGACCTTTATGAGCGGCCGGTGTCCCGCTTTGCCGCCGAATTCGTCGGCAACGCCAACCTGCTGTCGGGGACCGTGGTCGCGGAGCATCAGTCGACGTATCGCACGGTTCTGGACGGCGGCCTGGCGTTGCGCGGCCGTCCCGCCTGGGCGGATTGGAGGCCGCCCCCGGATGGCCGCGTGCTGCTGTGCCTGCGGCCCGAAAATCTGCAGATCGTCCCGGACGGCGCAAGCGGCGAGAACCTGTTCGCGGCACAGGTCGGGCGGGTCAGCTATCTCGGCGCATCGCTGACCTGTGAGCTGATTACCGCCGCCGGCACGCTGCGGGCTGATCTGCCCGCACGCAGCGGACTGAGCACCGGCGCGGAGATACTGATCCGCGTCGATCCCGACTGTGTCGCGATCGTCCAGGACGCCGACGAGCCTTGTCTTGTTTAACTCCCACGGAAAGTAAAAGATGAAGATCACAGCCATTACGACGCAGGAATACCGCTGGCCCCGTCCCAAGCCGATCACCAACGGCCTGCACACCTACACGCATGTCGACTTCGCCCTGGTGAAGATCGAAACCGATATCGGCGTAACCGGCATCGGACTCGGCAATGGCGGAGAGATATGGCGCGCCAGCGTCGCCAGGCTGGGCCGGCTACTGATCGGCGAGGACCCGATCGACGTGGAGCGGCTGTGGCACAAGATGTGGGTCCCGAAACTCACCGGCCGGCGCGGCCTGGTCACAAGGGCGATCTCATCGATCGACATCGGCCTCTGGGACATTCGCGGCAAGGTCGCGAATCTGCCGCTGTATAAGCTGCTGGGCGGATTCCGCGACCGGGTGCCGACTTACATTGCCGGCGGCTACTACGAGGAAGGCAAGGGCCTGCGGGAACTCGGCCAGGAGATGGAACAGAATCTGCGGATGGGCGCCAAGGCCGTGAAGATCAAGGTCGGCGGCGTGTCGATCCGCGAGGATGTCGAGCGCATCCGCACCGTGCGGGAAACGATCGGGCCAGACGTCAAGCTGCTGATCGATGCTAACTGCGCCTACCGCTGGTATCAGGCCGTGCAGCTTGCCCGGCAGGTCGAGCAGTACGACCTGTTCTGGTTCGAGGAGCCGGTGCAGCCCGACGATTACGACGGCCACCGCAAGCTGGCGCAGGCGACGATCATTCCGATCGCAACGGGCGAGAACGAGTACACCCGCTACGGCTTCCGCGACCTGATCCAGCACAACGCGGCGGCGGTCTTCAACGCGGACGCGAAAATCCTCGGTGGCGTCACGGAATTCATGAAGGTGGCCGCGCTGGTGCAGTCGGTGGACCTGGATATCGCGCCGCACGGATCGCAGGACATCCACATCCATCTCGTTGCAGCGATCTCGAACGGTCTGATCCTGGAGTTCTACCGGGATTCCACCGATCCGATGTGGGGCCGGATCTACAACAACACGCTGCGGCTGAACGACGACGGCACCGTCAGTGCGCCGAACGAGCCCGGGATCGGCATCGACCCCAACGAGGCTGCGCTGGCGCCGCACCGCATTGCCTGAGCGAAAGGACAGACACAATGAAGATCACCAAAATACAACCCTTGCTGGTGGACCGCTTCCTGCTTGTCAGGATCGAGACCGATGCCGGTATTACTGGCATCGGCGAATCCGGCGCCTGGGGTCAGTTGGAAGCCAGTGCCGCTTCCATCACGAAATACGCCGAATACCTGGTGGGCAAAGACCCGCGCCCGATCGAGCACCACTGGAACGTCATGCTGCGGGCCAATCATTTCACCGGCGGCGCGATCACCGGCGCGGTTTCGGCCATCGACATCGCCCTGTGGGACATCAAAGGCAAATATCACGGCGTGCCGGTCTATGAACTTCTCGGCGGCAAGATGCGGCACAAGGCGCGGATCTATGGCCACGTAAAGGGCCGCACGATCGAGACGCTGCTCGGTGAGGCGAAGCGGCTGAAGGCGGAGGGTTTCACGGCGCTCGGGCACTTGAACCCGCTGCTCGACGAAGATGAGACCACGCCGTACTACAAGTCGCACGCCAACAAGATCGAGACCGCGATCGACAACGTACGGCGCCTGCGCGAGGCGGTGGGGCCCGAGGTCGATCTGTGCATCGAGATCCATCGGCGCCTCACGCCGCCGGAGGCCATCGCACTGGGACGCGGCATCGAGAAATACACGCCGATGTTTTTCGAGGACCCGCTGCGGCCGAACAGTTTCGACGCGATGGCGGTGGTTGCCGATCATATCGACATCCCGATCGCCACCGGCGAGCGCTTCACCAGCCTGTATCAGTTCCAGACGTTACTTACTCGCAACGCGGTGCAGTACCTCCGGCCCGATGTCTGCCTGTGTGGCGGTATCACCGGCGCCAAGAAGATCGCCGCGATCGCCGAGGCGCACGATGCCTGGATCGTCCCGCACAACCCGCTGTCGCCGGTCAGCACCGCCGCGTGCCTGCAGATCGCGGCCTGCATCCCGAACTTCGCGATCCAGGAGTATCCGTCACGAACGCCGGAAATCGACGGCGGGAAGGCATTGCTTGGCAACGACCTGGCGACCGGGCTTTCCGAGCAGATCGACGGGTTTATCGCGATACCCGAAGCGCCGGGGATCGGCCTTGAACTGGTCGAGGATATCGAGCGGCGCTTTCCCGAGAAACCGCGGCCAATCCGCATGCGGCCGCACGTCGACGGTTCGGTCGTGGACATGTAAGGAGGCAGCAATGCGCGGCCGTTATCCGATAAGTCGGCGCACCCTTCTGGGTGCGATCGGCGGCCTTCCCCTGGTTGCGTCGCGCCACGCCGCTGCCGCACCCGCGACAAGCAGCGGCATCACAGATGCGTTGGTGAAGGCGGCCCAGCAGGAAGGCTCTTTGACTTACTATCATGTGACCTCCATCGACGTCACCGCTGCGTGGACGTCCGCGTTCTCCAAACGTTTCGGCGTTCGTACAAAGAACGTGCGCGGGCCCGGCTACCCCACCTGGGACAAATGGCTGAACGAGTCCCGCGTCGGGCTGCACATCTGCGACGCCATCCAGGTCACCGACCCCAGCCTGATCGATCCTGCCGACCGGGAAGGTTTCGTCGCGCACTACACGCCCGAGGCGGGGCCGCACATCCTGCCTGACATGAAGCAGGACGGCATCTGGTACGCCATCCACGCGAATGTCATGGGGCTGGCATGGAATACGCAGAAGGCCAGTGCCGAGGACGCTCAGTCGATTCTGTCGCAGGGCTGGGATGCGCTAGGCGACCCGCGATGGAAGGGCCGCTACGGCACGACAACGCCGGCCTCGGGCGGCAGTGACTACGTGTTCTGGTATATGTTCCTGGTCGCCATGAACGACCGCTACGGCGACCCCTGGCTGCGCCGGCTTGCGGCCAACAAGCCGGATGTGTTCGTCAGCAAGCCGCCGATGTTCGACCGGCTTGCCGCCGGGGAATACGCCATCATCGACCAGGCGTCGCAGGACGGGCTCGCCTCGCTCTACCTGAAAGGTGCGCCGGTCCGCTGGACTTTTCCCGACCCGGTTCCCTGCAATCTGACCGCGCAGTGCATCTCGGCGAACGCGCCGCACCCCAATGCCGCCCGGCTGTTCCAGGAATGGGCGCTGAGCGAGGAAGGGATGCTGGAATGGTTCAAGACAACGAGCGTGATATCGTCGCGCGCGGATGTCGCGGACCCGCGCCTTGCGGCGAGGCGAGACTGGTACGGCGATGACTGGTACCGGGAACCGAAAACCCTTTATCTGGCCTACCTGCACGAGGCGGCATTCGCCGATCCGGCCAAGCCGGTCATACCGCGGTGGAACCGTATCATCGGCTATCAGGCCGGAGCCGAGCGCTAGTGGGCCGCTGCCAGCCACAGAGTATCATCTATTGGTGCAATGATGTCCTCCACTGAAGTATTCCCAGCGGCCGCCGGCGCTGTCACCGCGGTGGCGTCGAGACGCCGCTTCGTCATCATGGGGCTGCTGTTCGTTACGGTGGTAATCAATTACCTGGACCGCAGCAACCTTTCCATCGCCGCGCCCAGCATCACGACCGAGTTCGCGCTGACGCCGGTGCAGCTCGGTGTGGTCTTCTCAGCGTTCGGGTGGACTTACACGCCCATGCAGATCCCGGGCGGCTGGCTTGTCGATCGGCTGCATCCGCGGACGCTGTTCCCGTTCACCATTTTCCTCTGGTCGGTCGCAACGCTTGGCCTTGGGCTGTCCAGCGGCCTGACGATGCTGATTGTCCTGCGGATGACAGTCGGCTTGTTCGAGGTGCCAAGCTTCCTGATCAACAACCGGATCGCCACGACGTGGTTCGGGGAGCGCGAGCGGGCGACCTGCATCTCGATCTACACCTCCGCGGAGTTCGTCGGCCTCGCTTTTCTGACCCCGTTGCTCGCGTGGCTGAAGGTGACATTCGGCTGGCCGGCGGTCTTTTTCTTCACGGGTGTGCTTGGGATCGTCTGGTCGTTTGTCTTCTGGCGGTCCTATCGTGACCCGGCTGCGTTTCCCGGGGTGAACGAGGCCGAGATCACGCTGATCCGTTCCAGCGGCGGCATTCCCGATCTGTCGAGCCGCATCGCCGAGCGGCGCGGTACGGGTGAAAATTCGTTGTGGCGTGACCTGTCCATCGTGCTCGGGCGGCGCAAGCTGTGGGGCATCTACTTCGGCCACTTCGCGTGGGGCACCACGTCGACGTTCTTCCTGACGTGGTTTCCCACCTACCTGGTCACCTACAGGCATCTCGATTTCATCAAGGCCGGGTTCTACGCCTCGCTGCCGTTCATCGGGGCCTTTCTCGGAGTGCTCTGCTCCGGCGCGCTATCGGACTGGCTGTATCGTCGCGGCTTCAGCCTGGGGTTCGCACGAAAAACACCGATCATCGGCGGCCTGGCGCTGTCCACAAGCATCGTAGGCGCGAATTTCGTGGACAGTCCGGCACTGATAATCATGTTCCTCTCTCTGGCGTTCTTCGCCAATGGTCTTGCTTCCATCCATTGGTCACTGGTTTCGGCGACCGCACCCGAGCGGCTGATCGGCCTGACCAGTGGGGTGTTCAACGGCGTTGGTGGGCTCGCGGGCATTACCGCCCCGATAGTCATTGGCCTTTTGCTGCGCGGTGGCGATTTCGCGCGGCCGCTGACGTTCATTGCCTGCATCGCGCTGCTGGGCGCCTGCTCCTACATCTTCGTGGTTGGAAAGCTCGAGCGAGTCACCGAGTGACTGGCCGGATCGGGTGGAACCCAAACCGAATATGACGTCCCGGCATCGGGCGTGCCTCCCGAGCGCTCAAGGAGCAGAGAGGTTTAGCCACGCGGCTGCCCACGCGCGGGCAGCGCAGCGTGCCGTGACGTTGCGTGGGCGAACGGCGGGGACTGACAGAGGAGGTTGCGCACGACAGTGTGGAGTCACGCAATCGGATAGCCTGCGCGTCGCAATTCCGATGTTATGAGAGCGGTCACGGCCCAAGCTGGAGAAGTCCACGTGGAATATTCCCGCCATTTCAAATTTCTGATCTGTGCCCCGGCGTTCGATCCGGCAGACCTGGAAGGCCAACGACTGCAGGCAATCGCAGACGAGATCGAGCGCGACGGCTATGGGGTTATGAAGGCGAACAAAGTCGATGACGCTGAACTGGTGATCCAGACCGATGCCGCGGTCGGTTGCGTGCTGCTGGATTGGGGCAAGCGCGGGCCGCAGGGAAAGATGGGCGGGCTGGTCAGACTGATCCGCAAGCGCGGACTGGATATGCCGATCATTATCCTGGTGCGCCACCACCGGCTGGAAGAAATCCCCGTCGATGTGCTTCGCGAAGCCAACGGCTATGTTTTCCTGGCCGAGGAAACACCGGATTTCATCGCCAAAAACCTGATCAGCCGGCTGCGCCAATACGCCGAGACGCTGAAAACACCATTCTTCGGCGCGCTCGTCGATTATGCCGAAGAGGGCAACCAGCTTTGGACCTGCCCCGGACACAACGGCGGGGTTTTCTATGCTCGCAGCCCGATCGGCCGCATTTTCTTCCAGCATCTCGGCGAGGCGATATTCCGCGACGACCTCGACAACTCGGTGCTCGATCTGGGCGACCTGCTGGTGCACGAGGGCCCAGCACTGGCGGCGCAGCAGGAGGCGGCCAAGATATTCGGTGCGGAGCGGACGTATTTCGTGCTGAACGGCACCTCGTCATCCAACAAAATTGTGCTGCAGGCGCTGGTGGCCGACGATGACCTAGTACTGTTTGACCGCAACAATCACAAGGCCGCCCACCACGGCGCACTGTATCTCGGCGGCGGTATCCCGGTGTTCCTGGAAACCGACCGAAACGCTCACGGACTAATCGGCCCAATCGATTATGCAGCGCTCGATCCCGAGACCATTCGAGAGAAGATCCGCAACCACCCTTTGGTGACCGATCCGGAGGCGTCGCGGCGCGAGCGGCCGTTCCGCGTGGCGGTGATCGAGCAGTGCAGTTATGACGGCACGATCTACTGCGCAGAGACCATCATCGAGAAACTTGGCCCGCTGTGCGACTATATCCTTTTCGACGAGGCATGGGCCGGCTTCATGAAGTTTCACCCGATTTATCGCGGCCGGTTCGCCATGGGACTGGAAAATCTTGGATTGAACAATCCCGGTATCATCGCGACCCAGTCCACCCACAAGCAACTGGCCAGCTTCAGCCAGGCCAGCCAGATCCACGTCAAAGATGCGCACATCAAGGGCCAGCGCCGGCGGGTGGAGCATCGCCGACTGAACGAGATGTTCATGATGCATGCGTCAACGTCGCCGTTCTATCCGCTGTTCGCCTCGCTCGACGTTGGCGCGCAGATGATGAAGGGCCGGCAGGGGGTGGTGTTATGGGACGACACGATCCGGCTGGGTATCGAGCTTCGCAAGAAGCTTCGAGCGATCGCGCACGAGTTCGAGGAAAAAGAAACCGATCCGGAGCGGCGGTGGTTTTTTGATCCGTTTGTGCCGGACACGTTCGAGCATGACGGCGTCATGACAAAATGGGAAGACCTGCCGACGGATGATCTCGCGTCCGAGTCACGTTACTGGCAGTTTACGCCAGGTGCCGAGTGGCACGGCTATCGCCATGTTTCCTCCGGCTACGCGATGACTGATCCGAACAAGCTGACGTTGTTGACGCCGGGCTTCGATCGCCGGACGGGGGCCTATAGCGAACACGGCCTGCCGGCGCCGGTACTGGCGCAGTATCTCCGCGAAAACCGGATCGTCGCGGAGAAAAACGACCTCAACAGTATCTTGTTTCTGCTGACCCCAGGTGTCGAGTCAAGCAAGGCCGGGACGTTGCTCAGCGCGCTGGTATTCTTCAAGCGGCTGCACGACGACAACGCGCCGCTGGAGGAAGTTTTCCCGGAATTTGTCAGGAAACGTCCGCAACGCTACGGCGGCATGCGGTTGCGCGACCTATGCCGGCAGATGCACTCTTTCTACCGCGACGTCGACACCAGCGGCTTACAGCGCCGTCAGTTTCGCCCGCAGCACTTTCCGACGCTAGCCATGCGTCCGCAGGAGGCTGTCCGCCGTCTGGTGAGGAACGACGTCGATTACTTGCCGATCGATAAGCTGTTCGGGCGCATCGCAACAACGCTATGGGTGGTTTATCCCCCCGGTATCGCAACAATCGTGCCGGGTGAGCGTCTGGATGAACGTGCGCAGCCGATGATCGATTATTTGAAGGTATTCGAACAGGGCTCCAACCTTTTCCCAGGTTTCGAGAATGAGGTCCAAGGGATCTACCGCGAGAAGCAGCCAGACGGATCGACTCGAATGTTTACCTATGTGACCGGATGAGCCGGAATCCCTGTTGCGGGAAGCGCGTCGGCAACAGGGCGGCTGCTAAATATTGAAGTCGTGATCGACATAAAACCAGCCCGGTAGTTCTCCCGCGTCAGTGAGCCGAGAGTGGATCACCGCCGTTCAACCGCACCTCGGAGCTCGTTTCGTGGCGCAACCGGGCACGGTTGTGTCCGCCCGCTCCAAAAAGGCCGACGCTACACCCTCGTCGCGATCCCGCGTGCCTTCAGGTCGATGGTGAACGCGTCCACCACATTTGTCGCCGGTGCGGGAGGTGCATTGACCGATTGGCCTCCCAAGCTTCGAACAGAAGGAGGTCGGAGGCGAACGCGCTTCCCCCCCCCCCGTTACTTGCAGCACGATGAACAGCCTCCGTAAGGGGCGGCAGACCGGTCGCGTCAGTGCGAGCCATCGCAAAACCTCCCACTTAGGGTCATTCACAATTTCGCTACAGACGGCGAGCCCTCCCTATTCTGGTAAGCGCCCGGGCAGCACCGTACAGCCTTTTCAGCCGCGATCGCCGACCCCGAAGCCTCGGTTAACGACAGAATGATTCGATTGCGTGGGAGGTGGAGAGCGTCGGGCTGTGGCGGTTGTG
>JBEKLE010000180.1:0-12280 GCA_050010355.1 Rhodopila sp.
CCATCCTCGGCCGGCCCGAGCACAACGCGGTCCCCTGGCGCGCCGAGCAGGACGGCGGTGCGGACCAGCAGGGAAGTCGGCAGCGTCGGACTGTCCGAGTTCAGCACCACCGCCGATCCATGTCCGCGCGACAGCATCGCCAGGACCGCGTGCAGCAGGCTGCGGCCGAACCCCTGCACGTCACGGGGCATCGGCGGCGACCCGTCCGCCAGCAGCCGTCCCGTGCCGGCTGTGATGTGTCCGTCGAACAGCGCCTCCTGTCCCTTCGGCGCATATGCGATGTAACCGGTGATAGGAACCTTACGCGCGGCCAGGGCAATATTTTCGGAAATGTCGCGCAGAAACGCAGCACTTAACGCGGCCGCCTGGTCAGGCCGCAGAGGCGGGCAGAGCCTCGTCTTTGAAAATCCCGGCCGTGGCGCCTTTGCCATAACCCCGATCGCGCACGTTGGCGTACATCCCATGCGTCATGTCCCGCTGAACCAGTTGTAGCCGCGGTCCGTCCAGAATCCCGTCGGCTGGTTTGTGACGTAGATGATCGTTGCGAGCGTGCGGTTGCTCAACCCTGACATGCCACCAATCCGCGGTTTGATACGGTAACCATGCCGTGTCCGCAAACCCCATCCACCCGACCCCTCCGCGGCCAGACCGTCGTTCGGTTAGCATTTTCGGCACGATGAGCATCAAGGTTACAGCGATGCGCGTAAAAACCACGACCGGCGTCATGCAAACGAAACGAACGACATTGCCCCTCATGATAAAGCTGGCATACCCTGGTTGCCAAAGTGAGGATCACCTCGTGCCCCAGCACCTGCCAGCCATCAGCCTCGTCGCCGTTCCCGGACGCCGCCGCCGCACCATCGAGATCGCGCAGGAGATTGAGCGCCGAGGGTTCGCCGGCATCTACTCCCCCAGCATGTTCGGCAACATGTCCTTCTGCGAAGCGCTTGCATGGAACACAACCACGCTACCGTTCGGCACCGCGATCGCCCCGATCTATCAACGCACGAATGGCGATTTCGCCCAGAGTGCGGCGGCGATGCACGAAATCTCAGGCGGCCGCTTCCGCCTCGGGATTGGCGTCGCGCACGCCCCGTCGCATGTCCGCATGGGCGTCACACCCGGCAAGCCACTGAGCGACATCCGCGGCTTCGTGGAGAAATTCCGTGCCCAGGACGGCCTCGGCCCCCTTCCGCCGGTCATCGTCGCGGCGCTGCGCCGCAAGATGGTCGCGCTGGCCGGCGAGATCGCCGAGGGTGTGGTGTTCGCCAACGCCTCCCGCTCCCACATGGCAGCCTCGCTTGCCGCGCTGCCGGCGCACAAGCGCAACGATCCCGCGTTCTTCATCGGCAACATGATCCCCACCTGCATCAGCGACGACATCGAAGCCGCCAAAGCGGTGAACCGGCGCACTCTGATCAACTACGGCCTGCTGCCGAATTACCGGAACTACTGGAAAGAAGCCGGCTACACCGAGGAAATGGAGGCGATCGAGACCGCCGTCGCCGAGGGCCGCAAAGACGACGTGCCAAAATACTTCTCCGACAAATGGCTGGCCGACAACACGCTGTTCGGGCCGCCATCGCAGGTGCGGGAAGGCGTCGAGGCCTGGCGCGACGCCGGTGTCCGCGACCTGATCATCGTCCCGTCATCCGCCGCCGGCAACCAGCTCAAAGCGCTGGATGAGGTCTTCGCCGCTTTCACTTGATCGCACCGGTTGACCAACCCCCTGGCGCTCTGCCCGCAGGGTTTCTACCATAACCTCATGCGATCGGTTCGCGCTGTCCTGCTTGTTCCCGCCCTGCTCGTTGGTCCCAGCGGGTGTGCGCCGTACGATCCCCCCGTCCAGGGCGACCACACCTCGGACGCCTACAAGTCCGATCTCGCAAAGTGCCGCGATTCCTCCACCGAGACGGTCCGGCGCAAAAATGCCGGAACCCCCGGGACTTGGATCATCTCTCCGTTCACCGGACCGCCGGAAGTTCGCGCGGCGATCCGAACGTGCATGGCGGCCAAAGGGTATGTGCTGGAAAAGCCCGGAACCTAGCGGCCGTGGTTACGGCGGCAATTAAGTCACCTGCGAGCCCCAATCCAGTGTGTCCCGGCCGCAAGTCTGCCAAATAAAACACGGCTTTTCCTTGACGCGAAAATTCCGGGTGCGCAGATTGCCGGCATGCCCAGACGTCCTCCGCCGAATTGGAGAAACTCGCCCGAGACGCCGCCCGTGGAATCGCCGGTCCGGAGGCGGTCGAGCAGGTTGAGGTCGAAACTGTCGTCGATCTCGACCACCGGCCCGCGATGGCAGCCTTCGATCGCACAACCCCGGACGAACAGACCGATGTCCTCGCCCTGATGATGGCCCGGCTCCGCGATTGACCACAGCGCCCGATGCGAAGGCCGGCCCCCTGACAAAGACCGGCCGCCCACACCTACTCCGCCGCCACCTTCCGCAGATCGATATCCGTCGAATACCGCAGATGCACCGGCGCATTCGCCTCCCACGGGTCCTTCAGCCCCAGCCCGGCGGCGTACTCCTTGATCGCCGGCATCACCTCGCCGCACAGCAGTTGGATGCACCGCCGGCGGTCTTCCTTGCTGACCGTCCCGTCATTCCCCCAGATGCCCATGATGCCCGGACGAGTCTCCCGCACCAGGTACTTCAGCCGCTCGATCACCTGATCCGGCGTGCCGGCGATGATCATCGTGTCGGCGACCTGCTGCTCGAACGTCGGAGCGCCGCGCGGATTGATCGCGCGTCCCACAGCAAATTCGACAAATCCGCGACGGCCGGAGGGCGAGAAGTACCCCGCCGGATTGGCCCAGACCGGGTTGGCCAGACCGGTGAACTCGCCCTGCATCCACATGAACTGGCGGGCGTTCTCCATCGCCTTTTCTTCGGTGTCCTGCACATGGACGCGGATCAGATAACCAAAATTCTCCGGCCCCGCCGTATAGCCAACCTCGGCAGCCGCCTTGTCATAGGTTTCATGGATCGTCTTCGTTGCTTCGATGGAGGTGTTCAGCGCGATATACGGATACCGTTGCTGTGCCGTCCAGATCACGGTTTCCTTCGACAAAACACCCGGTATCCACACCCGTGGATACGGCTTCTGCAACGGGAGCGCCCACGGATTGACCACGCGCTGCTGGTAGTGCGTCCCCTCCCAGCGGAACGGACCGTGCTGCGTCCAGGTCTTTTGCACCAGGTCATGCGCCTCGATGAACCGCTCACGGTTGAACGCAGGGTTCACGCCGTTCGCCAACTGCTCCTGCCCGCCGCCGCGCACAAAGCCCGAAACGACCCGGCCTTTCGAGATCATGTCGATCATTGCCAGCTCTTCCGCGAGCTGCACAGGGTTTTCCGTCAGCGGTAAAGGATTGCCCAGGAAGACGATTTTCACCCGCTTGGTCACCGCGGCGAGGATCGCACCGAACATGTTGGTGCGGGCCTGCATGCAGAACGGCGCGTTGTGGTGCTCGTTCAGCATGATCCCGTCCGCGCCGCATTCCTCGGCCAGGATATATTCTTCCAGATACTCGTTGTACAGCCGGCTGCCTTCCACCGGATCGTAGTGCTTGTTCGAAAAGTTCAGCGCCGTGGCGCCAAAGTCCAGGCCGGCCTTGGCATCGTACGCCGCCATCGGCTGTTCAGTGAAATACATCATATGCATGAGAGGAGCCTCCTTCAGCTACGAGCGCAAAAAGTCGATCGCCAGCTTGGCGACAGCATCAGGCTTTTCCATTTCGGCAAAATGTCCGCATTCCGGAACGGTCGTCAGGGTCGCTTTACGCAGTGCCCTTGCATAGGCCTTCCCGGCGCTGAGAGGGACGATCTGGTCATCATCACCCCAGATAACCAGCGCCGGAGCCCGCACGCCGCCCAGCAGATGGGGAAGAGTCTGGCTGTACATGTAAGGTTTCCACGCGGTCCGGAAACTCATTTCGCGCGCGATATCCCACGCTTCCAGCTGGTCCGTGGTGACGTCGCCATACACCGCCGCAAACGCCGCCTCGGAATGGAACCCGGCTCGGGGATAGACGATGTACGAAACGATCGCCTGATCGGCGATATCGCCCTCCGGCGGCTTGATCCCCATTGCCCCGACCAGCACCAGCTTCCGGTAAGCCTCCGGTGCCAGACTGGCCATCTCGGCCGCAATCCAGCCGCCGAAACCCAATCCCACCAAAGACGCGCCGGAGAGCCCCAGGTCCGCCAGCAGCCACGCATGAACCGCCGCAATATCGCGCGGATGGCGCATCCACTGCGCCCGTTCGGACTTGCCCCATCCCGGATGGTGCGGGATCAGCACATCGAATTTCGCCGCCAGCGCGTCATAGAACGGCAGGCGGTCCACGGTGCCGATATCGTGGTGCAGTACCAGAACCGCCGGTCCGCTCCCGGCTCGGGAGAGGTGCAGCTTGATCCCGGCAATCTCTTTGACCGTGTCGGTCCAAACGACGCTCATTCTTGGTTTCCCCGTTGGCAGTTTTCGGCCATCAGGATACCCACCAGTAGCCCGCGCTGTCCAATCCGGGCTAAACGGTGCCCTCGGGACGCAGCCGGCAAACTGCGGCATCCGTCTCGGTCTCAATCTGAATTGTCGTGTGGCCGATGCGGAAACGCTCGTGCAGAGCGGCCGCAAGCGCATCCAGGCTGCGCTCCGCCAATTCGCTGTCGCAGACCAAATGAGCGGTCAGCGCGGTCTCGGTCGTGCTCAGGCCCCAGATGTGCAGATCGTGCACCTCCCGCACCCCGGGAAGCGCCGCCAGCCAGTCCGCAACCTCCGGCTGCGTCAGCCTCGACGGCACCGCGTCCAGCGAAAGATCGAGCGATTCCCGAAGTGTGCTCCAGGTCCCCGCGACGATGATTACGACGACGCCCAGGCTGGCGAGCGGGTCGAGCCAGCTAAGCCCGGTCAGCCGGATGGACAGCGCGGCAACCACCACCGCCGCCGAAACCAGCGCATCCCCCGCCAGATGCTGAAACTGTGCTCGTATATTCAGATCGCCGTGCCGGTCGCGCATGAACAGCAGTGCAGTCCCGCCATTGACCACGATGCCCGCCGCGGCCACCGCCATGACAATCCCCGAGGCCACCGCTTCGGGATCCAGCAGCCGCCGGATCGCCTCGATCCCGATCGCGCCGACGCCGATCAGCAGCACCGCCGCATTGACCAGTGCCGCGAGGATCGAACTGCGCCCCCAGCCATAGGTTCGCCGCGCCGTGGGCGGCCGGCGCGTCAGCCACGCCGCACCCCAGGCCAGCAAAAGTGCCAGCACATCCCCGAGATTATGCGCCGCATCGGCAACCAGCGCCACCGAGTTGGCCGCCAGCCCGAACAGCGCCTCCGCCACTACAAACGCCATGTTGATCGCTGCACCCACAGCGAACGCGGTGTCCATCCGGGCCGGCGCATGGTGGTGCCCATGCCCCTCATGTCCATGCCCCTCGTGATGCTCATGCCCGTGATCGTGCTGCGCCATTACGCCCATCCTGCCATGACACGGCTGCTCAGGCGATTCATCCGTAAATTGCCATGCTGCAATGGCGAATTGGTGATGAGGATCGTCCCTCGCGGTGCCCATCTCCCGTTCTCCATATGGATCTCACATAAAGGCTGTGTCCCCTCGTCATGCTGGCCAGTTCGATCACCTCCCTGCTGGCACTGGCTGGCAACGCTCCCCTGTTTCAGGCCGCAGCCATCATCCTCGGGACCTTCATCCTCGAGGACGCTGCAACGGTGATTGCCGCCATGCAGGTGGAGGATGGCGGCGTGTCCCTTCCGCTGGCGCTGATGTCGCTGTATGCCGGCATCGTGCTGGGTGACCTGGGTCTTTACGGCCTGGGCCGCCTCTCCGCCAGCATACCCTGGGTCGCGCGGCACTTGCCGCCGCACCGTCAGGAGACTATCCGAGCGTGGGTATCCGGGCGGATCTTCAAGGTCGTGCTGGTCAGCCGTTTTCTTCCCGGACTGAGGCTTCCAACCTATACCACTTGCGGCTTCGTGGGTGCCGATTTGCGGCAGTTCACCCTTGCGGCCATCGTCGCGACCGCCTGCTGGACCAGCCTGCTGTTCGCGGTCTCGCTCAAGCTGGGCCAATTCCTGATGGATCATCTGGGGGCCTGGCGCTGGGCCGGCGCGGCGTTGTTTGTCGCATTCATTATCCTGGCCGGTCGCGCCGCCGCCGCGGGCATGCAGGGGGCGCGGCGATGAGGCTCGAAAGTGCCGTCCCGGTTCGGCAGGTTATCGAAAAGCGCGGCAGCCCACTGTCTTTCTTCGAGTTCTGGCCTGACTGGATGTTCTATACCCCGGTCGTCATCCACTGGCTCCTGCTCGGGCTGCGCTACGGCGATTTCAGCCTGCCCACGGCGGCGAACCCGCGCATCACCACCGGCGGCCTGTGCGGTGAATCTAAGCTGTCGATCCTGTCCCAGGTCGGGTCCGAAGCCGAGGCCTTGCTCGCCCCCGCCTGCGGCGTGCTGGCCCGGCCCGACGGTTCGGCCGCGGCGGAAGCAGCCATGGAGGCGTTCGGGCTGCACTACCCGGTGGTCGCGAAGCCCGACATCGGCTGCAACGGCACCGGCGTTCGGCTGATCCGTGACCGCAAAGCAATGGCCCGCTACATGGAGGCCTATCCCGCCGGCGAAACCGTGGTGCTGCAGCATTACGTCGAGGAACCCAACGAGGCCGGCATCTTCTACGTCCGTCATCCGGACGAACCGCGCGGCCGGATCACGTCCATGACGCTCAAGAAGCCCCCCGTGGTGGTGGGCGACGGACGCTCGACGTTGCGAGACCTGATCATGACCGATGAACGGGCGCGGCTTTTGCCGCATCTGTATCTGGATCGTTTGGCGGACAGGCTGAATAACGTTCCGGTCTCGGGTGAAAAAGTTCAACTGGTGTTTGTCGGCAATCACTGCAAGGGGTCAATATTCCAGGACGGCACTGCGCTGGTAACCCCCGCGCTGACCGATGCGATCGAGCGTCTCGCGCGGTCGATACCGGACTTCTTCTTCGGGCGGATCGACGTGCGGTTCACCTCGACGGCCTCGCTGCGCCGCGGGCTTGGCTTCAAGGTGATCGAGATCAACGGCGTGGGCTCCGAGGCGACGCATATCTGGGACCCTTCCACGAAGCTTCTGGATGCCTGGCGCACCCAGTTCTTTCATTACGGTTCGGCATTTCGCATCGGTGCAGCCAACCGGCGGCGCGGGTTTTCGCCATCCGGCGTGCGGGCGATGTACCGAGACTGGATGAACCAGCGCCGGCTGATGGCGATCTATCCGTTGAACGACTGAGTTCCGGTGAACGACTGAGCTCCGGCCGCTTGCCAGGGTGCCGTGTTTGAGGTGGAAACGTCGGCATGACGGACGAACCACCCGAAATCGAGGAACTCGAGCGGGCCGCTGCATGGCGTCTCCGCCTGGTCGATGCCGATCCGGACGACACCGCCAGCGCGGTCGCGGCGCTTTTGCTCGAAGCGCTGGCGGAGGATCTGCGGCGTAACGATTACGCCTCGCTGTGGACCGAGTTGCGGTCGATCGGCAACTGGCTGGCGGAGTCGGACGCGATCTCGGATTTCGCCGAACTGGCGGCGGACTACCGGGTTCGGATCGGGGTTTCGGAGTGTCCGGCGGACGGGGCGGCTTATCTGACGGGTTTGCTGGCCATCGCGCGCGGCCTCGTGTAACGGAGCGCCCTAGCTTGAGGGGTGTGATCCGGCGGGTCAGAGGATCCCGTTGCTCGTTGGCATGAGTCACGGGCTTTCAACATCTCGTTGAGCGTGATCATGGTTTAGTCTGTCTTTCGCACACGGCCGGAGCCACGCATGGACGTCATACAAGCCCTCGTTATCGCCATCCTGCAGGGGGCGACCGAGTTGTTCCCTGTCAGCAGCCTGGGACACGCTGTGGTGCTGCCGGCATTGCTGCATTGGGGAATCGATCAGCGGGCGCCCGAGTTCCTGCCGTTCCTGGTGATGCTGCATCTGGGGACCGCGACGGCGCTGCTGGGGTATTTCTGGCGCGACTGGTGGGCGATCGTGACCGGTCTGCTGGGTATCGGCGGGACTCATCAGGTCACTGAGAGCCGGCGGGTGTTCGTGCTGGTGGTGATCGCGACGATCCCGGCCGTTGTCATTGGGTTCGTGCTGGAGAAATTCGTCCGCGGGCTGTTCGGGACGCCGGTGGTGGCGGCGTGGTTCCTGGTGGTCAACGGGTTGCTGCTGCTGTTCGGCGAACGGCTGCGGGGACAGGGTGGGGCGCAACGGCACCTGTCGACGCTGACTAGGTTGGACGCTTTGACGATCGGGTTCTGGCAGTGCACGGCGCTGATCCCGGGGATCTCGCGGTCGGGTGCGACCATTGTCGGCGGGCTGCTGCGTGGGATCAATCATGAGGGGGCGGCGCATTTCTCGTTCCTGATCGCGACGCCGATCATTCTGGGGGCGACGGTGCTGGAGGTGCCGAAGCTGATGCGCGAACATGTGCCGGAGGGGGTGCTGGCGCTGTCGGCCCTCGCGGCGGTGGTGGCCGGCGTGACGGCCCTGCTGAGCACAGCGTTCCTGATGCGGTATTTCCGGCAGCATGACGCTTGGGCGTTGAATCCGTTCGCCTATTACTGCATCGTGGCGGGCGGGATCAGCCTAGGCGTGTTGTTCCTGCTGTAAGTGTCCGTCCGAGACGTCTCGCGGGTCTATCCAGCGGTGCTTTTCGCCGCTGGGAGCGTCGGCAACTTGTCACGATGTCCCCGCACCGTGGCTGCGTCGCCTCCTTCCCGGCGGCGAAAATCCCTCGCCGGCCCTCCGCCGCCAGACGTGTCGAACGGACACTAATGGGCATGATCGCGTGGCTGATCGTTTGCTACGCGTTTCTCTATGCACCGATCGGGTTCCTGATCGTTTTCAGTTTCAACGATTCCCGGCTGGTCACCGGCTGGTCGGGGTTTTCGACGCGCTGGTATGCGACGCTGTGGCATGACGAGGCACTGATCGAGGCGACGTTTCTGTCGCTGCGGATCGCGGCGGTTTCGGCGACGGTCGCGTGCGTGGTGGGGGCGACCGCGGGGTTCGTGCTGGCGCGGTTCGGGCGGTTTCGCGGTCGGGGGCTGTTCGAGGCAGCCCTGGCCGCGCCGCTGGTGATGCCGGAGGTGATAACCGGACTGTCGCTGCTGCTGCTGTTCGTGACTCTGGAGCAACTGACCGGCTGGCCGGCGGGGCGAGGGGCGGGGACGGTGACGTTGGCGCATGCCTCGGTTTCGGTTGCCTATGTGGCGGTCGTGGTGCGGGCTCGGTTGGCGGATGCCGGCGTGACATTGGAGCAGGCGGCGATGGATCTGTATGCGCCGCCCTGGAAGGCGTTCGCGTTGATTACACTGCCGCTGATGACGCCGGCGCTGGTTTCGGGGTGGCTGCTGGCGTTCACCCTGTCGATGGATGACGTGGTGGTGGCGAGTTTCACCTCGGGGCCGGGGGCCTCGACGTTGCCGATGGTGGTGTTTTCGGCGACGCGGCTGGGGGTGACGCCGGAGATCTATGCGCTGGCGACGGCGATCGTCGCGGTGGTGGCGACTGGGTTGCTGGCGGTTTCGGTGCTGTTGTGGCGGCGGCGGGTTTGAGGCGCGGAGCGGCGACCGGCGTGGGTGTTGGCTGGGGGCGTCACGGGATGAGGTCGCCTGGGCGGATGCCGCGGATTTTCGGGTACTGCTTGATGTCCTGGCGCAGATTTTCCTCATATTCGCGCTTGTACATCAGGGCGAGGCGGCGGCCCATGTAGGCTTTCTGCTGGGGCGTGGGGTTTTCGGGCAGGATCATGCCGCCGCCGGGCAGGATGCCCTCGGTGTTGGCAATGTCGAGGCCTTCGTTTTCCTTCTCGATACGCTCGCGTTCGAGGAAGGCGTCGGCGGCCACGATATCCTGGGGCGTCCAGACGATCGGCGGCTCGTCGCCGGGACTGGTTTCGGTGGCGGGTTCGGCCTGGCGGCAGCGAGAGCCTGCACGAAGAGGGTCGGGCTTTCCGCGGGCCAGTTGCGCGGCTGCGGGCGGCCGACGGGGATGGCGAGCGGCTTGGCCTGGCGGCGTTCCAGCGCCCTGAGCATCGAATCGAAGGTTCGGGCGGCGGACGCGGCGGCGCAGCACTGCGACCCAGTTGGCCGCCGCGACGATCGAGCATTTCACCCACCAACTCGAAGCCGTCGACCGGGCATTGACGAGACGATCAAGCAGGATGCTGAGTTGCGCCGCCGGTGCGACCTGCTGCTCAGCGTCATCGGTGTCGGCGAAACTTTGGCCGCCTCGCTCCTGGTGGAGATGCCGGAGCCAGAGGTTCTGCGCCGGAGTAGCGAGATGGTCGCCTATGCGGGGCTCAACCCGAGCCACCACCGATCCGGCACATCAATCGACCGACCGACGCGTATATCCAAGATCGGCAATGCCACTCTGCGTTCGTCACTCTTCATGCCAGCACTGTCCGCGATGCGTTTCAATCCCGCCGTCGCAGCCCTTGCCACGCGCCTCAAGCAAGCCGGCCGCCTCACGCCCAAACAGATCGTCGTCGCGGCCATGCGCAAGCTCCTGGTTATATGCTTTGGTGTGCTGAAGACGGGCAAGCCGTTTGATCCGGCGATCGCCATGCCAGCCTGACCTTGGTGAGATGCCTACTCCGTTGTTCGATTGGTAACCGATCATTCCGCCGTCCCGATCGGTCAACTCGTCAGTCGGCGCGCGCAGCGGAGGTCAAGGAGGGCCGCAGGCCCGTGCACGGCAGTGCACCTTGTCATTGACCGTAGCGAGCACGCCGACACACTCAGCCAGATCGAAAGGAAACTAAATGCAGCATTGACAGCCGACACGGTATCTATTGACTTGGTTTTGGAAATCGCGACACAAAAATACTGTCGATGGTGCAACAACACGTAAACCCTTTACGGAATCAGGGGGCGGATCGTGGCTAGACATCCTGGTCGGTGATTGTCGCACCTTGCTCCATGGTCTCGCAACTTCGGCGGCGGCCCGTTGGAGATTGGCCATGAGCCAACGGTTTCGGAGTATATCGCGACACTCGTTCAGAACGTTTTCCGGCCCATTCGGCACATTCTGCGCGACGATGGCGTCCTCTGGGTCAATATAGGGGATCGGGTTGCGAGTAGCGGAGGCAAATCACATTCAAGCTGGGTCAAGAGCGAGCGGCCAGACAAGACGGCAGATGATCTTCCTACAGGAAATCTTCTGCGAATACCGAACCGGCTGGAAGCCGGATTGGTCAATGACGGCTGGATATTTCGCTCCGAGGTCATTTGGCAGAAGACCCAATTTGCACAACACAGTAGCAAGACACCCGCCGTCCAACATGAAAAAGTTCTGATGTTCACAAAGTCAATGAGATACCGCTACTGGGCAGGGCAGGGGGCTCTATGCTTCGCCTCGGCCATCGCCGGCGCTCGCTTCCGGGTTCTCGCCACGGCGCTTGTCGATTTTCGGGCTTGACGAACACCGCGGATGCGCTGCACCAGCCGGCCGAGATCGGTGAAGTCGTCCGTTGGCCGGGCCGCCGATAGCTTTACCCCCTCCCGCAGGGAGTCGAACAGCTGGCGGCCCTCCCGATGAAACGTGCCGCGCGCGATGGCGGCAGCGATCGCCGCGGCAACAGCATCAAGATTCCCCCGCCCCGACCCATGGGCCGCGCGCAACGCTATGGTCTCTACCAGGACGGCGGCGATGCGCGTGTAGCCGCTCGCCAGCTCGGGCGCACCGCCGTTGCGCGCGATACCGACACTGAGCAGCGCGTCCATCAGCGCATCCTGGCCGGCGAAGCCACCGGCCTGAGCAAGTTCCCGGTCGTTGGGATCGCGGCCCAGCCTGGCCCAGGCGGCAGCCAACGCGTCCAGCCTGTTCTCGTCCGGCCGGAACGGCAGCTTCGGCTTTCGCCCGCTGGTGGCGCTGGTGGCCGCGGGAGGCGTGACGCCGTTGCGGACGAGGACGCCATTGCCGAGGCCGAGATTGCCGGGGCGAACGAATTGCGGGCGAGCGCCAGCGCTTCGTCATCCAGGGCACCAAAGGTCTTGCGGCGGCGATATTGGCGTCGTCGATTGTGGTGAACAGACCAAACGACACACCGTCGCCGATATCATCCGAGAACGGTGTCGGCAGCAACATGAGGATCCGCCAGTTGTCAGATCCTCGAAAAGTCGGCCGGAAATGCGTGCAGCCTGATCCGGCTGCGGCGCAGCAGCGCAACGGCGGCGATGTCGTCCGGGACCGCCCCTTCATGGCGCGAGCA
>JBEKLE010000181.1:0-11927 GCA_050010355.1 Rhodopila sp.
TCGATGAGTGTGCCGATCGCCGAATGGCCGGAGCCGACCACAAGTACTCGTTTGCCAGCATAGCGGTCCCGGGCGGCACCCAGGACATCCGGCATGCCATAGCGGACGCGGTCGGCGGCAGCCTCCTCACCAATGGCTGGCAGACCGGAGGCGCCCGCCGGATTGGGGTGGCCCCAGGTGCCCGTGGCGACGACGACGGCCCGCGCCAGCAGGCGTCCCTCCAATCCTTCGGCATTCTTGAACCGCAAATCGAATGGCTGCTCCTCGCGTCCGAGGCCACGCACCTTTCCTGCGTTGGCCCGGGCGATGCCGGTCACCCGTGTGGCAAGGCGCAGGTGCCCGGCTATCTCCGGCGTGGCAGCGAGCGGTTCGAGATATCGGCTGGCGAGGTCATGGCCGGTCGGAAAAGACCCGGCGTCAGGCGGGGTCCATCCATGCCGGTTGAGGAGGGCACGGCAGGCCCCGTCGATGTTATATCGCCAGGGCGAGAACAGGTGAACGTGCCCCCAGTCTCGAGGCGCCATGCCTACGGACGAACCAGCCTCGAAGATGACCGGCTCCAGTCCGCGTTCCAGAAGATGAGCCGCGGCCGCCAGGCCGACCGGGCCCCCGCCTATCACGGCGACGGGCAACTTGGTGCAGTCGGCGGTCTGGGGGCGGAGCGCATCCGGCGACGCATTCGAACAGCACGATGACATCTCATATCCTTTCAGCGTTGGCATCAATGCATAGATCATCGATGTATTTAGGCAAATCAGCAGGCATCAGCATTTGCACACGCGGCTCCGTTTTGCGGCAACGCGCTTGGTTTCGACCAGGGCCTCGGTGACGTCCATCCACGCTGCCACGCCGACACCGAAGGCTTCACGGCCTTTGTCGGTCAGGGTGTAGACCTTACGTTCGCGGCCGGAGACAATCTCGGTTTCAGAGGTGACGTAGCCGCCCTGCTCGAACTCCCGCAGAACAGGGTAGAGGCCGCCTTCGGACGGCGAGCAGCAGCCGCTTGTGGTACGCTCGACTGCACGGGCGATGTCGTAGCCATGCGACGGCCCATCATGCAGCACGCGCAGGACGAAGAATTTGGACAGCGCCATCTTGATGGTGCCTGCCCAATAGGCCCTGTCGGTCAGGTCGACCGGGGTGCGGGGGACGGCATGAACGGGCGAACTCTTGGCCATAGGGGGACGCTATGCATCGACCATCAATGTGTCAAGCCAAGCTCTTCCGTGCTTCCCGCGAGCGGATTTGCAGAGACGCCACTCGACACATCTTGTGCTGCCTGCACGCGAACAGCACTGTCGCGCCGACTATCGACCTTGCCTCCGCGGCCGCGAACCCAGCCGCCTCGGAGCACCATGCGCTGCCTGGGCCCGAATCTCGTCCGGCAAGGTATCGAGGGCATTTTATGCATTCCGCCGCCAAAAAACCGGCGAAACCGGGGGCAACAGACAGTAGGTGCCACTGAGTCCCGGCTGATATGGGGTGAGGGCGGGGAGAACCGACCGGGAATACCGGGGATTGGCCCAAGTGGACGAACCGTGCGGGGACCGCGGAAGGTCGGCAACATGCCAGTGCCATCCCGTTAAAATACCGTATGGATCCGTCATCCTCAAATCCGGTAAAGTGTTACCCGGCCGGGAGATTTGTAATACCCAACCTCGATAGGTGTCCTACCAGACTACGGAGTAACGGGGAGACGACACGAAAGTAACAAATTGTTGACAAAACCCGCGAATGGTCAGCCCGAATAACTCGCGGCAGCCAACATCGTTTACAGACGCCCCATATTTGCCTGTTCCGGTCGGATGCCGCGGAAGCACCATGCTCGCCCTGGGGGAGATGACCTCGAAGTTGACCGCACGCTGAAGCCGCGGCCGTCGTCCGGTCACGCGGCAGGGACATAACTGCGGTCTCCGCGTTCATCAAAGAACATCGAAGTGCCTGTCCGTCCAAAGAGATCCGCCGACCGGGCGCCGATCAGAGGCGACAATGGCGTCGGCCGATACACACCTTCAGAGAATGGCCGATGGGCAGCGCCCGCAAGCCGAGACCCAGGAACGGCCCCGTCGCCGAAATGCCGACAGGAGGCGGCATCATGCGGTCAGGCACCCGGTTCCAGGACGTTCGGAGCTCCTGGAACCGCATGACGTCGCGAGAGCTTCGGAAAGGCCGGGACAGGCCCCCCCGGTTCGGTCGCGAGCCGACAGCCATCGTGGATGAAATCCTTCCTGGTTCGTTGCCGCCTGCATGGATTTCAATGTTGACAAAACAGACCCCCATTTCGGTGTGCACACCTGGGCAGCGCGGGGTGGGTGACGATTGCAGGGGTCTCAGGTTTCACCCCGGGTCAGGCGGATGTGTTCTCGAATTATGCCTTGACGAGGGCACGGAAGTAGTTTGCTGGACGAGGCCCATCCAGGCAAACCCATATGGTTGATGCGTCCCTGAAGAGTGACTGGGTGCGAATCGGCCAGGTCCCGTCGGTTGGCGAAGTGTCGGGCAAGCTCGACAACCCATGGGTCCAACCGCGCCACTAAACGCGGGTGCCATTTCCTTTGGTGGCGTGCGGCCGCCCGACGGGCAGAATGGTGGCACTCTCTGGCATCACGCATTGCGGACAAGGGTGCTTCAGGCCCCTGACTTGTGCCTGTGGCGAGTTTTGGTTCCGTCAGGGCGGGAGCCGATGCCAACGGGGGCATGGTGCCATCAGGACAGTAGTTTCAGAGCCTGGCCGCCGTTTGCATGCCGTCCAGATTCCATGTTGACAACAGATGTGGGGCGATCGCCTCCGAAGTGGTTTCGATGTCGGCGGAACTTGGGTGTGTTCGACTGATCGGGCGTTGCGTATTTCGTTGGCGGGTGATGAACCACCCGATCCCAACGAATGGTTCAGATGGCCGAAGTTTTGGATTGTCAACCTGTCGGGGATCCATGCAGGTTGCGGCCGACGGAAGGGCGGCTGTGGTCTGGCCACCGGGTCGCCCGGATCGATTTTTCTCGAAACCTCCAGTTCGGAGATGACCCGGTCATGGCAGGTGAGCCGGTTTTCGTGCCGGGCGGCGGCGCTGAAGCGGTGGGCGATGCCGGGGAAGCGGTGGACGCTTGCCGATCCCGGGCTGTGGCTGGCACGAAAGCCGCATCCGCGGCGCTGGAAGCATTCGCCGACATGGCGATCGCCGCCGCCAGACCATTTCCCGCGTCCCGCGCCAACAAACCAACGGCCCGATCGGATTGAGCCAGGATAGTCCAGGGGCGGCTAAGCGCCTGCGGCCATTCCGGATGGCGTGCGGCCACTCCATCACCTGCGAATGGCGCAAGCGCTCGCGCCATGTCCTAAGCCGCCGCCGCCCACACTCCATAGTCCTTGTCCACGCCGCCAAGCCATGCGCAGACTGTCCGATATTCCCGAACGCCGAACCCTGCCATCGGCTCCGTGGTAACCTGCGTGATACCTTCGAGCACGTCATCGTCGAGGGCAATCCATGCGTGGGCCGACGGGCTGATGTCATACCCGTTGCCGACGAGCCAATCCCGGATGTCCCGCGCTTTGTCGAGCGGACGGCCGAGCGGACAGGCGTAGTCGGCGTGAAACAACGCGTCCCCGATGCCCTCGGCCACCAGCTTGGCGCGGGTTTCCGGAATTCCGAAGCTCGCGCGCCACGAGGTCGACATCACGATCCGGCCGCCAGTGCGATGACACAGGCGGTTAACCAGCATCACCGCCACTGGATCGAATGTGGCGCGGTCGCTGAATTCCCAGGTCGACATCTGCCTGGCGGACTCCTCGCGGAGCAGGCTCACGTTGGCGGGCAGGTCCCATGTCGATCTCGACAGCAGGACACCGTCGATATCCAGAAAAACGACCGGCGGCCGCTCCACGGCGCTCACCGGACGACCCCGTGATTTGCTGCCAGATCCAAATCCGAACCCCGCAGCAGATTATCCGAAAGCCATCGCACGCAAATTGTCGGTGCCGACCCGACGATTGCCGCCAGCTTGCCCCGGACATCGGGCAACCGTGCGGTCGTCCCGTTATCCCATGATAGCACCAGGACGGCTTGGCCGTTGACGGTGGCGCTGATCAACTTCCCGGATGGCCTGAAACTGTCGGGGGCGTCAAATGTCACGACGAGGCGGCCGTCTTTGCAGCGTGTCGCCTCGTATGATTCGACGGTCAGCATGGCACGCCCCTCCCTGGATACGAGCAGTCCAATCGTGACGCCGATCGGCACCATGTCGGACGCCACGGACAAAAACCCGCTCGCTAGCAATCTGTGCCGCGGTCGCCAGAGACCCGATGTACACCCACCCGATTTGCAGGCAGCGCACATACAAATTTATGGATTTCGCTGATGGCTATTGGATGACCGATGTATATGCCATCCATCATCAGATCGCCATCGAAAAGGAGAACCCGACGAACATGAGAGGACTAAGCTGGGTTGGCAGTACCGATAATGGAGGCTAGCGAAGATCTGGTGTTCAGGCGGCCCGGCCGGTGATCTGGCGGGCGATGGCGTCCGCGAACCGCTCGCCATCAACGAACCCCAAGGCGAGTTCGATGCGGTACAAGGTCACGTTTCTTCCGGATTGCAAACGAGCGAAAAAGCTGGAGTCCAGAACCGCCAGACGACCGAACGCATCTGTGGAAACCTCGAAGTCAGCGCAGTACTCTTCGATTTTGCGGATTATCGATAGGCGGATGGATGACAGAACCATGGTTGGCCTCCTTGAGAGCGTAGGAAATTGATTCCCCATGATGACCTCGGCCGTTGGCAGGTGTCGATGCTTCCCGTTTCCATATATGCAGGGCTGCCGCCCGAAGCATTTTTCAGGATTCTATCGAGGGCAATTATGTTTACATAAGGAACGTTTTGAATCGCATGTTCCGGTAGGTTGGGGCGGACGAGGCGCCACTGTACATGTGATCGGTCGTGAATCAATCATCAATTGGCATCCACCAGATGACTGAAACAATTACCCGGACACCGTGCCGTGCCATTCCAAGTTTGCGGCCTAGGTCAAAATCGATAGGTGACATGATTTAGGGTGCGTTCCTCCTGCCGAACAGGTCGCGGACGACGATCACCGTCGGCGGCACGAGCGGCGGGGATCATCAGCGCTCACGCTGGAACCCCGACTCTAACGGCGACCTGGTGCGGTCGACGTCTGTCAGATTGCCTTTGTCTCGGCCGACCGACGTGCTTTCACCGCTGCCTGGTATTGGGCCTGCCCCTCGATCTACTCAAGCGCTTGAACCGCCCCGGTCATGCATCGAATTGGTGCGGATCCGTTTTTGGCGGCGGAATCGGGCACGTTGGCTTGGAGGTAGGCCAGGCGGCGGTGCTGGTTGATGGGGGAGTTTGGCGGGACTGGCGGCATGGGCGGCCGGGTCGGGGCGGAGCCCGGCTTCGGCGGCCTGGCGGTTGCGGGGAAAAGCGCGGCGCTACAAAGGTGACCGGAGATTGTCTGCAAGGGGATTCTCCGCAGAGGGGACCCAAGGTTCCAGGTCAGCGCGATAATAATCGTGGCGGACCTGGATCGCGCGAGCGGCCGGACGGCCTTTGTGGCGTGCGGTGGGGCGGACGTATGGCTGGAATAGGCCAATCCAGTAGCCGACGGTTGGTGCTCGCGGCTTCGACGGTGATGTGGCCGTTGGCGTGCTTGGAAAGCCGAGTGCCGTCTGTGGTAATTGCCGCCGACCCGACCAACGGGGAGCAAAGTCAGAGCCACCTAGCGCAGGCACCTGGAAAGGTTGGTGGTGCGTGGGACTACAAATGCATGCACGGCACACCGCCCGTCCCCTATCTGGTCGCGCGTAAACATTTTTCTTTGACACTGATAGGATGCTGGATACCTTCAGATGAACGGCATGGTTGAGCGACATCATGAATATTTTGGCACCCATTAGGTTGAGACGAAGCGGGCCGACCATGCTGGAGATGGTGGCACGAATGGCTGACGCTCACGAGAACCTACGGGTGCACGGCGGCCTCCACCTGGCCCCCAGAATTTCTCGCGAGCGTTCCATCCGAAGGCGCAGGGAGCGTCCGCGTGCAGAATTCCTACGGGCGGAAGATGTCGCGCGCATTCTGCCCTTTTCGGTAAGTCAAATCATTTCGATGGCACATGAACCGGGCAGCCTGCCGGGCTTCAAATTGCCTGGGTGCGCGCTGTGGTTGTTCGATGAAACCGTTGTTCGCCAGTGGATGTCGGCCTATACCAATGGAATCTCCGCTCAAGGTGTGACACCGTGCCGCAGCCGAAAGATGCCGACCCAAATCGCAATCTCTCGGAGCGCGAGGGTATCTGGTACGTCCGCTACAAAATCGGGGGCGTCTCCAAGCGACAGTCGCTTGACACAACGGATGTTAAAAAAGCTCGCGCGGAGCGAGACAAGATCCTCAAAGAAGTAGGGAACCTCCGGCAAGGCAAGGCGCCGCCGATCATCCGAACCTGGCAAGAGGCTGTCGACGGGTGTCAGGCTTTCCTGGAGGCAAAGGCGCGAGCAGGCGGAATTTCTGCGTCAGCAGTCGCGCGCTACGTTGTTTCCTGGGACCAGATCACCGCCGCGCTCGGGTTTGAGCTTGATAGCCAGGGCAAGCCAAAGCCCATCCCACTGGATGACATCTCCAAGCCGACAGTCGTCGATTTTATCGTCGCGCGCCGAGAGGAGGATCGGGCCACGAGTACGATCCTGAACGACTTGACGGCGTGGAGTCATGTCATGGCCCACGCCGAGGATCGCGGCTGGGTGGATGGAAACGTCATAGCAACCGTTGACCGCCTTCGACTGGTGGGCGCTCGGAGGTCGGAGGTTACGCCGCCGACCGACCCGCAGGTCGTGGAGCTCATCGCGGAAGTCTCCGAGTGGTCCTTCAGCATGGGACGATTGGTCCGGTGGCTTCGGGAAACCGGCATGAGACTGGCTGAAGCGCTCAATCTGCGCGCGGAGGACATTCACCCCGGCGGTCTGAAAGCCACCCTCAAGCGCGGCGTAAAGCGGAACCGCGGCGACGGAGGTCCCGCAACTCGAACAATCACCCTCGGTCCCGTTGCCTCCGCCATGCTGGCGGAGATGCCGACCACGGGGAGACTATTTGCGGATCTGCACCTTGATTCAGCGGTCGTTTCCACGCGCTATGGACAGTGGAAACGCCAGAGGCAGGCACGCGAGAAGCTGGCCGCGGCAGCCGAGGGGCGGGAGTCGGTGACGTTCGAGGTCTACCGCCTGCATGACCTGCGACACGCGTTCGCGTGCGCCTCACTCGTCGATGACCCGGAATGCATCTATAGGCTGTCGCTTCACATGGGCCATACGATGGTGGCCACCACCGAGATATACGTCGCGCATCTGAGGAAAGATGGCGCGATGTGGAAATATGGTCGCGACCTAGCGCTGTTCGGTTCGCTTCCGTCCGATGCTGCCAATGTTCGGGTAAAGGCAGCCTGAGGATCACCAAGTGTCACACGTGGTTGTCGCAGTGGACTGAGGGCGTCGGTCCACCGACCAACCTCCGCACCTTTAGGTTGAACAGCGGCCCATTCCGCGCCCGAATCCCGACATCGGTCTTGCGCCGGACACCACGCTTTCCACCGCTTCAGGGCGCGTTCTCAACATGCCCTGAACACCGTCGCTGACGGCCTCGCGGCGAGGGGGTGTCACAGAGGGTGTCACAGAAGCCAAAAAACCGTTATACAGCACCTTCCCCGCGGGGTTCGGGATACCAGACAACCTATTGTTTATAAACAGATTTGGCGGAGGGGAGGGGATTCGAACCCCTGAATGGGGTTGACCCCCATTAACGGTTTAGCAAACCGCCGCCTTCAGCCACTCGGCCACCCCTCCGCCGGGGCAACATCCCCATACCACCCGCTCGCTGCGAATGGCGTGGACACGGCGTTTGCAACTCATCTTGTACGCAAGCGCCGCCCCAGCGTCAAACCTGAATCGTCAACCGTCCCCTAGCTCAACGCCACTTCAAACCCCCGCGCGGTCGCCGGGCGCGACATCATCGTCTCATACCAACGCTTGACGTCCGGATACGCAACCAGATCAATCTGGTGACGCTCATGCCGCCACGCCCAGCCCAGGATCGCAAAATCAGCGATGGAGATCTCGCCTGCGACATAGTCCCGCCCCGCCAGCCGGCGGTCCAGGACGCCGTAGAGCCGGGCTGTCTCCTTCGAATAACGTTCCAGTCCATAGCGCTGATCCTGCGGGTTCTCGACTAGCAGAAAGTGGTGCACCTGACCCGGCATCGGGCCAAACCCGCCCATCTGCCACATCAGCCACTCCAGCACCGGCACCTGCTTACGCGGGTCCGTCGGATAGAACAGCCCCGTCTTCTGACCCAGATAGATCAGAATCGCCCCCGACTCGAACACGCTGATCGGCACCCCTCCAGGTCCGTCCGGATCGATGATCGCGGGAATCCGGTTGTTCGGGCTGATCCTGAGGAAGTCCGGCGCGAACTGCTCGTTCCTGGAGATATTGACCGGGTGAACGTTGTACGGCAGCCCCATTTCCTCCAGTGCCACGCTGATCTTGCGGCCGTTGGGGGTATTCCAGGTATAAAGTTCGATCGGCATGCGTGCTCCCCATCCAGGTTAGGCCGTAGAGTGAACACAAGCATCATCCGCGGCAAGACGCGCACGCCCGATCACAGGAGTGAACCGACGTGAAGATCGCCACCTGGAATGTCAACTCGATCCGCCAGCGCGAAGGCCACGTCCAGCGCTGGCTCGAGAAAACCCGGGTCGACGTGCTGTTCCTGCAGGAGATCAAGTGCGAGACCGCCGCCTTCCCGTCCCTGCCGTTCCACGGCCTGGGCTACACCGCCGAGGCGGTCGGCCAGAAATCATACAACGGCGTGGCTGTGCTCGCCCGCCAGCCGTTCACGGTCACCCATCGCTCCCTCCCGGGCCTGCCGAACGACGACGCCCAGTCGCGCTATATCGAGATCGAGACCAACGACATCACCCTGATCGGGATCTATCTGCCGAACGGCAACTCCCGCGGCGAGGACGGTTTCGCCTACAAGCTCGCCTGGATGGACCGCCTTGCCGACCATGCCCAGACGTTGCTGGACGCCGATCGGCCGTTCCTGATCACCGGCGACTTCAATGTCTGCCCCACGGACGAGGACTACGCGCCCGGCGCGCTGTCGCCAACCGATGCACTGGTCCGCCCGGAGACCCGGGCACGGTATCGCCGGATGATCTGGATGGGGTTGACCGACGCGGTGCGGACGTTCCATCCGCACGGCCCCGTCTATACATTCTGGGACTACCAGGCCGGTGCATGGCAGCGCGACCTGGGCCTGCGGATCGATCACGCCCTGCTGTCGCCCATCTTGGCGGAGCGGCTCATTTCTGCCGACCCCGACCGGAATGAGCGAGATCAGCCGCAGCCGTCCGACCATGTGCCCGTCGTCGTCCAATTGAACTGACGGCTACTCCCAATGCGCGGGCACCCAGATATAGCGCCCTTCACGCGGTCCCCAAACCCAGCGGCCCTCGATGTATTGACCGTAATGCCGCCGGCGTTCGATGTAACGGCCGCCAATCCATATGTAGCGGCCGCCATCCCAGTGCCAGTGACCAGGCTGCCACACCATGCGTTCGCCCGGCGGAGGCGGCACCACCTCCGCGCGCGGCGGCGGGATCGGCGCATAGTTCGGCGGCGGCGGCTGCGCACTGGCGCTCCCAATTCCCACCAAAACCACGGCCGCACAGACAACAAGCCACCTCATCAATAGACTCCTGACCAACCTCTATTCCGGACATACCATCGGCACCCGTAACCTTGGATGCCAGAAAGTAAGCAACTATGCTCGGGCTCAGCCCTTGCCCTCGCCTGTCACGCGCCAGATCACGTTACCGACATCATCGGCCATCAGCAGGGAGCCGTCAGGACCGATGGCTACACCTACCGGCCGGCCATAGGACACCCGTTCGTCCGGCGCAAGGAACCCCGACAGAATATCGCGTGGCGGCCCCGCCGGACGCCCGTTCGCGAACGGCACGAACACCAACTTGTAACCGCTCAATGTGCTGCGGTTCCACGAGCCATGCTGCCCGATGGCCATGCCCTCCGGAAATCCGGGAAGCGTGCCGGCGGGCAGCCAGCAGAGGCCCAGCGAAGCTGTGTGCCCGCCTAGCGCGTAGTCCGGTGTCACGGCCCGCGCGACTGCGGCCGGATCCTGCGGCACCCTGTCGTCCACCGTTTGCCCCCAGTAGCAGTAGGGCCAGCCGTAGAAGCCCCCGTCGCGAACCGAGGTCAGATAGTCGGGAGGCGTCTCGTCGCCCAGACCGTCGCGTTCGTTGACCACGGTCCACAGGATGCCGGTCTGAGGCTCCCATGCAAGCCCCACCGGGTTGCGCAGGCCCGAAGCGAAGATGCGGCTGCTGCCGCTCGCAAGATCGATTTCGTACACCGCCGCTCGGCCCTTCTCCGCTTCCAGGCCCTCATCGCCGATGTTGGTGAGTGAGCCGACCCCGGCATAAAGCTTGCGCCCGTCGGGGCTTGGCAGGAGACTCCGCGTCCAGTGCCCGCCGGGCTTGAACTCAACGAGCCTTCGCCCCGGCGCGGCGATGCGGCTCGCACCCGCCGTGTAAGGGAAGGCAACCACGCCATCAGTGTTGCCGACGTAGAATGTCTCGCCCAGCAGCGCCATGCCGAACGGCTGGTTCTGCCCCTCAAGAAACACCTCTCGTGTTTCGGCCACGCCGTCACCATCCGCGTCGCGCAACAGCGTGATGCGGTTCGCGCTGACGCCCATGGCAGCGGCGCGTCTCATGGTGCTGACCATGGCGTAGTCGAAGACAGACCTTGGGGGGCGATCCGCGATCATGGCCTCCGCGACCAGCACGTCGCCACTGGGCAGCACGTGGATCCAGCGGGGGTGGTCGAGACCGGTCGCAAACGCGTTAACTTTCAGCCCCGGCGCGGCAACCGGAGTCTGTCCGCGGGCCCATCCCTTCGCCGTCGGCATTTTAAGTGTCGGGAGATTGCCCTGCGGCTTTGCCGGCGGAATCGCCGGCGTACTACCCCAGGCTGGCTCCGGCGAACCCCCGGTCAACCGCCGCACCTGAAGCGCCGTGCCGCCGACCAGCGCGACGATCCACGCAAAAATGTCTGATACGTTCAATACCCTGTTCCCCTTCGTGTGGACGGCACGTTATCCAAGGCCAGTCGGCGTTGGAACCAACCATGTCTGAGTTCCACGGATGCCATTGGGCTTGAACGTCAGAGCGATGCCGTTCATGCGGTAACGCAGTCTGGTCGGCTTCGGTCCGTCGTCGAGGACGTGGCCAGGGGCGTCGCCACAACGCCGGCAAAGTCCCCGACCGCGCCGACCGCAGCAACCAATGGCACCCGGAAGCTCGGCCATCCTCTGCCACTATCGGATTTCATCGCCGAAGAGAACAGGGTACGGTCGCGGGGTGAAGAGAAGCCAACTACCGAGGTCACCCCGACCGCTCCACCAGCCCACCACCGACGCTTCGTGGTTATCATGCGGCCCCCCGCTTTGGCCCGCTCCAGAACGACTTGCATCATGAGACACGCTATGCCCGAACGGGGATAGCGTCACCTTCTTTCAAGTTAAATGAAGTGTCAGATGATGGACGCCGACCTACGCGCCCCGCCGGGAGCATTGAGACAACAACGGCGCCTGGGAGTTCGCCGAGCCCGAACCAGGGCGTTTGTGGGGTTGCACGCCCACAACGCCTCTGATCGTGACATGTCCCAGTCCATAGGGTCACGGTCGATCCATTTCGGCTGACCATCGCCATTGTGCAGCAGCAGCGTCCGATAGCCAACGCTCTGCCCGGCCACCACGCCTCGAGAAAGTCTCCGATCGGCCAGGCGTTTATACCCGCGCCCGGCGAGTCGATTGCCGATGGCTTGAGGCCGGCAAAGC
>JBEKLE010000182.1:0-11875 GCA_050010355.1 Rhodopila sp.
CATCGATTGGGGTTTGCTCCTCAAGGCGGTTCGCTCACATACGGACTGTCCTTGGGTGCTGCTCTACATCGAACGCTGGCTGGAGGCTCCGGTGCGGATGGAGGACGGTAGCGTCGTGGCACATAGCAGCTCGGTCTGGAGGCGTCGCTCTACACATTAATGCAGGTCATTTTGATTACAAATATTCGAAAAAGTGGCGATACGGACTGCGCTATCTTCGGAAACGTCCCAATGCGATACTGCAATAGAAAATAATCAATTGAATTTATTCAACTTTTAACCGGACGCTATTGACTTATATCGGAATTAACATACCTCGCCGTCCCACTGTTGACGGCCATGACGCCATACCTTTGTTAATATACCCTTAACAGGATAGGACGATTGCCGAGAATCGATAACGAAGCCTCATCCAGAAGGCTGAAGGCTGATCGGATAGCATCTATAAGTCCACGGACGGTAATACCCATTCGGGGACGCAACGGCGATTACTGGTCACCAAACGTCCCCGCTCCCTAACCGACACTCGGAAGTCGCCCAACCGGGTCAGCCAGTCCTGCGGTCCCGCCGCCTCGATCTGCTCGAATGTGACCAGATCCACGCCTGGGGCACCGTCGTTGGCGCAGGCCAGTTGGTAAGCGTGGGTCAGAATGTCCGTCCGCCAGACCTTGTCGTAGAGAATGTAGAACCGGTAGTCCGGCTCGGTCTTCGCCTTGCCATAGAGTTTCCTCTGCGTATCGGTATTCGCCATAGCTTTCCGCCTGATGCAGACTCGTTGCGTCGGTCTCGTCCCCGAACAATCCGCTTGTCTTCCTTACCATCTCGTATACAATTCCTTTAGTCGAACGATGATGGGTGTTAAAAGGGTGGCGGTGGCCATCCCCTCCGTTCATACCAGCCCCGAGAATGATCGGGCTGCATCGATGCAGGGATGAAGTCCGACCCCGGCACACGTTGAAATTACCGTGCCCGGGTAGGCAAAGTTCAGTCGGACACCATCAAGTATACCATTTTTCGCCGTGGAAAGGCATGGATATCGAGCGTGGCCGTTATGACGCGGAGGCGGCAATGATCCGTTTGGACATGTTGCGATTACGTGTTGGACCAACCTGACGGAGACCCGGCAGATGATAAATCTGGACTGTACGGTTTTCGTGCCGCCATTGCCTAAATTGGCAGAGGATCGGCGATACCTGACGGCGGCGAACGCAGCACGTCCAGCGGCACCAGCACACCGTCACGCTCGAAGTGCCAGAATGTCCAGCCGTTGCAGCTTGGCGCGTTCTGCAAGAGTGCCCCCACCTTATGGATCGAGCCGCGGATATCGCCTGCACTCAACGACCCGTCCGGCCCGACCATGGCGCTGAGTCGCCGCTGACGGTCGAACACTGTCGTGCCGGGCGTGATCAACCCCTGCTCAACCAGAGTGCCGAACGGGATGCGCGGCGCCTCCCGCTTGGTCGGCTGTGACGTGGCGCCCTCGACCGAAATCGGCTTGGTGCGGCGGACGCGGCCGATCGCGGCCTCGGCATAGGCCGGGTGGCGCTCGATCCCGATGAAGCGCCGGCGCAACCGCTTGGCCACCGCCGCGGTGGTGCCGGTGCCCGCGAACGGGTCGAGCACGATGTCGTCCTGGTTGGTGCTGGCGAGCAGAACACGATGCAGCAGGGCCTCGGGCTTCTGGGTGGGATGCAGTTTCAGCCCGTGCTCGTTCTGCAGCCGCTCCGGCCCGGTGCAGAGGGGGATGAACCAGTCGCTGCGCATCTGGATGTCGTCGTTCAGCGACTTCATCGCCTGGTAGTTGAAGCGGTAGCGGGATTCACGGCCGCGGGCGGCCCAGATCAGTGTCTCGTGCGCGTTGGTGAACCGCCGCCCGCGGAAGTTCGGCATCGGGTTCGACTTGCGCCAGATCACATCATTCAGAATCCAGAACCCCAGGTCCTGGAGGATGGCGCCAATTCGGAAAATGTTGTGATAGGCGCCGATCACCCACACCGTGCCGTCCTTGCGCAGCAGGCGTCGGCACTCGGTCAGCCACGCGCGGGTGAAGGTGTCGTAGGACGCAAAATCCGTAAAACGGTCCCATTCATCATCCACGCCGTCGACCAGGCTGTCATTCGGACGCCTGAGTTCGCCCCGCAATTGCAGGTTGTACGGCGGGTCAGCGAAGACGCAGTCCACCGATGCCGACGGCAGCATGGGCATGATCTGCACACAATCGCCCCGGAGGATCTGGTCTAGCGGCAGCTCGTGATAGAGGTCCAAGACCCGTTTCCAACCTTATCAATAGCTTTGCCCCATCGTGACGGCCCTGCGGACACCACGTCAATCCGCAATCGTCAGTGCCAGCCGGAGCTGTGCGACAGTACCGAATGCCTCTCTATGGTGGCGGGTCGGCCCGAGGCGTTCGAGCGCGGCACGATGCATGGCGGTTGCGTACCCGGCGTTCGCCTCCCATCCATAACCGGGAAACCGAGCGGCCAGTCTGAACATCGCCCGGTCCCGCACGACCTTGGCGATGATCGACGCGGCGGCGATCGAAAGACACAGCGCGTCGCCCCCGACCACACAGCGGACCGAACAGCCAAGTTTCGGCGGATAGTTTCCGTCCACCAGGGCCAGGTCCGGCGCGACCCTGAGGCGGGAAACCGCCCGGCACATCGCGAGCATGGAGGCGTGCAGGATATTTAATCGCAGGATTTCGGCGACAGACGCGGCGCCGATGCCTATTTCGGCCGTCGATTCGTGCAGCGCGAGGCAGGCGGCGACCCGTTGCGCCGCGGTCAGTTTCTTCGAATCGTCGAGCATTGCCGCGAGTTCCGGCGGCGTATCCGCGGGCAAAATGACGGCGGCCGCGACGACGGGCCCGGCGAGTGGTCCTCGACCAGCCTCGTCCACTCCGGCAACCCGCCCTCCGGCGGCCAGTTCCATGCTCAGGTCGGGCATACATCGTAGTTACCAAACCCCCGTCGAGTCGCCAAAGCAAACGCTGCGCTTTCCGTTTCACGACGAGAGCTTGTGTCGCATCCCGGTCTCCCAAGGACCAGCGTCAGGACGATGTTCGATCGGCTCAAAGCTATCGCTTCCGATCCGACTGCGTCGCTGGTATGACCGCGCGCATGAGTGCCATCGCCTCGATGACCGGATTCGCCCGCGCCGAAGGGGAACGCGACGGTATCGCCTGGACGTGGGAAATCCGCAGCGTCAATGGCCGCACCCTGGAACTGCGCTTTCGATTGCCGAACGGCTGGGAAGGGATGGAAGCCGGGTTCCGCGACCTCGCCGGCAAGGCGCTGAAGCGGGGCAACGTCACTGCCAATCTGACGATCAAGCGGCGATCCGAAACCCGGCTGGAACTGGATCCGGTAGCGCTGGAGCAGGTGCTGAAGATTGCCACCGACCTCCACCGCCGTATCCCCGGCAGCGCGCCTCCCTCGGCCACAACGCTGCTGTCGCTGCCGGGCGTGCTGCGCCAGGCGCAGGCGGACCAGCAGGAGGAAATTGCCGTCGCAGCCGCCGATGTTCAAGCGGGATTTGTTGCAGCGATGGCCGATCTGGTGGCTTCCAGACAAGCCGAGGGCGCACGGCTGGCCATCGTCCTGAACCGGCAGTTGGAGGAGATCGCCAGGCTGCACGATAGCGCCGCTACCCAGGCCCTCGGGCAGCCGACGGCCCAGCGGGCGCGGATGCTCGACAACCTTCAGACCCTGCTGCGTGAAACGCCCAACCTGTCGGAGGAGCGCATTGCCCAGGAAGTCGCCTTGCTGGCGAGCCGGTCTGATGTGCGCGAGGAACTGGACCGCCTGTCGACTCACATCGCCGCCGCGCATGACCTTATGGGTGAGGCGGTGAACATCGGCCGCAAGTTGGATTTCCTGATCCAGGAGTTCAATCGGGAGGCGAACACGCTGTGCAGCAAGTCCGCCTCGGCGGCGCTGACTGCGACCGGCCTGAAGCTGAAGGCCGCGATCGAGCAGTTGCGAGAGCAGGTGCAAAACATCGAATGATTGAAATCGCGCGTCGTGGGGTGTGCCTGGTTCTGTCGGCACCATCCGGGGCTGGCAAGACAGCGATTGCCGATGCGCTGCTGGCCTCGGAACCAGCGCTTGAGCGATCGATCAGCGTGACCACCCGCGCTCGGCGGCCGACGGAGATCGATGGTGTCCATTACCATTTCCTGACCGAGGATGGTTTCCAGGATGCTTTGCGCGACAAGGCTCTGCTGGAATGGGCGCGGGTGCTGCAGGGGACGCACGCCTATGGAACCCCCCGGGCGCCGGTCGAGCGGGCGCTGACCGAGGGCCGCGACGTGGTGTTCGACATCGACTGGCAGGGTCATCGGCAGTTGCGCGAAAAACTGCCGGCGGATGTGGTCAGCGTTTTCGTCCTGCCGCCGAATTTGATGGCACTGCGGTCCCGGCTGGTCAGCCGGGCCGGAGATCGTGGCGAAGAGATCGAGCGCCGGATGCGGGTGGCACGCGAAGAAATACGCCATTGGGTGGAGTTTGACCACGTGGTGGTGAACGAAGACCTCCGTACGGCCACCGAGGTGGTGCGGTCCATCCTTCATGGCGCGCGTAGCGCGACCGCTCGGATGACGGGTTTGCGGGGATTCGTTAAGGGGTTCGGGTAGGTCGACACGGCCCCAAACCCGGCGGCGGCCGAGAACAACCGCTCCGCTGCGCACACGTAGGTCTGGGCGGGACTCTTGATGACCCCGCCGCCTTGTCAGACGGCGGAGGTGGCATCCGGGTGTCGCCTCACCGAGCCAGCGGGCGGTACTTGATCCGATGCGGTTCCGTGGCGTCCGCGCCCAGCCGCCGGCGCTTGTCTTCCTCGTATGCCTGGAAGTTGCCCTCGAACCATTCGACGTGACTGTCACCCTCAAACGCCAGGATGTGGGTCGCCAACCGATCCAGGAACCAGCGGTCATGGCTGATGATCACCGCGCAGCCGGCGAACTCGGTCAGTGCCTCCTCCAACGCCCGCAGCGTGTCGACGTCGAGGTCGTTGGTCGGCTCATCGAGCAACAGAACATTGTGCTCAACCTTCAGCATCTTCGCGAGATGCACCCGGTTGCGTTCACCCCCCGACAGGATGCCGACTTTCTTCTGCTGGTCGGAGCCCTTGAAGTTGAACGCCGCCGTATAGGCGCGCGACTGGACGGCGCGTTTGCCGAGGTAGATCACCTCCTCGCCGCCGCTGACCTCCTGCCAGACGGTCTTGTTCGGATCGAGGCTGTCCCGCGACTGATCCACATATCCCAGCTTGACTGTGTCTCCGATGCGAAGCGCACCCGCGTCCGGATGCTCCTGACCGGTGATCATGCGGAACAGGGTCGTCTTGCCGGCACCATTGGGGCCGATCACGCCGACGATGCCGCCCGGCGGCAGCTTGAAGTTCAGGTCTTCGATCAGGACGTTGTTGCCATAGCCTTTGCGCAAACCCTCGGCCTCGATGACAACGTTGCCGAGGCGCGGTCCAGGCGGGATGACGATTTCAGCCACCCCGGTCACCAGGTCCTGCGATTTCTGCAGCATCTCCTCATACTTGGCGATACGCGCGCGGCTTTTTGTCTGGCGGGCACGCGGGGATGCCGCGATCCATTCGGATTCGGCGGCGAGCGCACGCTGGCGGGCGGACTCCTCCTTTTCCTCCTGCTGCAGGCGCTTGCGCTTCTGTTGCAGCCAGGACGAGTAATTGCCCTCGAACGGATAGCCGCGGCCGCGTTCGAGTTCGAGCATCCAGCCCGTCACGTTGTCGAGGAAGTAGCGGTCGTGGGTGACGACCATAACGGTTCCGGCGTAGTCGTGCAGCGTGTGCTCCAGCCAGGCGACGCTTTCGGCATCCAGATGGTTGGTTGGCTCGTCCAGCAGCAACAGGTCGGGCTTTTCCAGCAGCAGCTTGCAAAGAGCAACACGGCGCTTCTCACCGCCGGACAGCATGGTCACAGGCGATTCGGCGGGCGGGCAGCGCAGCGCGTCAAGTGCGATGTCGACCTTGCGGTCCAGTTCCCAGCCGTCCTTGGAGTCGATGATCTCCTGCAGGTCGCCCTGTTCGGCCAGCAGTGTGTTCATCTCCCCGTCGCTCATGGGTTCGGCGAATTTGGCGGATATTTCGTTGAAGCGGTTGAGCGCGGCCTTGAGGTCGGCGAAGGCTTCCTCCACGTTCTCACCCACTGTCTTCGTCGGGTCGAGCGGCGGTTCCTGCGCCAGGTAGCCGACGGTGGCGCCAGGGGCGGCCCAGGCCTCGCCGCCGTATTCGGTTTCAATGCCGGCCATGATTTTCATCAGCGTCGATTTACCGGCCCCGTTCACGCCGAGAACGCCGATTTTCACGCCGGGCAGGAATGACAGGGTGATGCCTTTGAACACCTCCCGTCCGCCGGGGAATGCCTTGGTCAAATCTTTCATCACGTAGACGTACTGATAACTCGCCATGATCCGTCGCTTCGCTGTTTGGGGCGGGTTCTAACGCGCATTCACCGTTGTTGGTAGCGGAGCGTTCACTTTTGGGCGGAGAGAATCGCATATGGGGTCGCTTGGCTGGTCTTTCCACTGATGCGGAGCTGATCGATTCTGCCGGACAGCGTGAAGAGAACACTTCGGCGGGAATCAATTTGTTGCCCATCAGGAAGGTCTGCTGCGGATTCCTCCTGCGGCGCCCGACAACCTGCGTCCTGAGTTACAGTCCGACGGCCGCCGTATGACGAATTGCGGCGCGCGGCCGGATCGGTCGGGATCAGAAGACGCACCGTCACTACGTGCTCGGTCCCGAACGTGCGAAACTTATCCGAAATCGATGCGAGCCTGGCATCCCAGTCCTGGTTGATGGGCTGGTTTTCAGTGAGCGCATGATCATGATCATGATCAGGAACAGCGGCTTGATGAATGCCGACCGTATCGTTCCGGCGAAGAGGAGCGCAAATCAACACCGTGACTACTCCACCGCTCTGGCGCACGCCGGCAGGCAGCATCACGGTTATCAGGCAGGCCGGCCGGAGCCAGCAGCAGAAGCAACAGCGCGAAAGTCAAAACGCGTTCCAGGATCACGATCCAGACCGAGGTCATCAGAATCGGCCGGCGTCTGTGCGTAGTAGACCAGCCCCTCGCGTGCCCCTGTCCACGGCTCGTTTTCGTTACGTGCGAGATTGTAGGACAGGATCACCTTGTCAAGGTAGCGTGTGGCGGCAAGGTCGCTCGGGAAATCCTCGGCTTGCTGCAAATCGGTTAGCCCATCCGGTTCGGACCCGTCAAGCCAGCGCCGGGCACCAGGGTTGGACATCCGGCCCCGGTTGGGTCACCGTGGCTATCACGCGGGCCGTGCGCAACTTTTCACGCCAGGTCAGCCGCGGCGCTGATCGGGCACTAACATACGGCACAGGGGGGGGGATAAATGATCAAAGTAACGCGGCGGAGCGCGCTGGCGCTTGGTCTCACGGCCGCCACAACCGGTCGCGCGGCGGCGGCGAACGCACCCGGGGTGACCGATACCGAAATCCGCATCGGCTCCACCCAGCCCTTCAGTGGCCCGGCGTCCTCCTACGCTACGATCGGCCGGACTCACGACGCTTATTTCAGGATGATCAACGAGCAAGGCGGTATCAACGGACGCAAGATCCGGCTGATGCAGCTCGACGACGCCTATTCGCCGCCCAAGACGGTGGAGCAGACAAGGCGGCTCGTGGAGCAGGAGAACGTCGCCTTCATCTTCGCGCAACTAGGCACGCCGACAGGCATGTCAACGCGTAAATACCTCAACGAGAAGAAGGTGCCGGACGTGTTCGTGGCGTCCGGGGCCACGCCGTTTTTCGACCACGGCCGTTTCCCTTGGGTGATCGGCTGGCAACCCAGCTACCAGATCGAGGCACGGGTTTATGCCCGATACATCCTCAGTACTAAGCCGGACGCGAAAATCGCGGTGCTCGCGCAGAACGACGATTCGGGCCGCGACGCCATCAAGGGCTTGCGGGACGGGCTGGGCGAGAAAGCCGCCAGCATGATCATCTCGGTCACGACCTATGAGACCACTGATGCCACGACCGACTCCCAGGTCCTCACCGCGCAAGGTTCCGGGGCGGACGTTTTCCTGTTCTGGGGCATCCCGAAATTCTCGGCGATGACGATTCGCAAGGTCTTCGACGTCGGCTGGAAGCCGTTTTACATCGTCGGCAACCCCGCCTCCTCGGTCGCCACCGCGCTGGCACCGGCGGGGCTCGACAAATCCGTGGGGCTGATCACCAGCGCCTACATGAAGGATCCGAACGACCCGCAATGGGAGAACGATCCGGGCTACAAGGAATGGCGGGCGTTCCTGACGAAGTATTATCCGGATGCCGACGTGAAGGACGTCAACGTCGTCTATGGCTATTCCCAGGCGCAATGCCTGGAGCAGGTTCTGCACGCCTGCGGCAATGATCTTTCGCGGGAAAACATCATCGCGAAGGCCTGGAGCATGGATTACCATCCGCCGATGTTCCAGCCGGGCGTCGATTTCAGCGTCAAGCCGGGCGACATCTCCGGGATCAAGCGGCTGAGACTGGTCCGCTTCGACGGCAAAGCCTGGGTGCCGGTCGGGGAACCGGTCAGCGGCTAGCGGGTCAATACGCGATCTCTCCGCACAGTCAGGATGCGGCTGGCCGGGCGGATCGTGCCATACGGCCGCGGTAAAACTCCAATCGCCTCACGTGACTTCGTCATCCGGCTGGACAACGCAGCCGTAACCTCGGCCGGAAGCCGTGCTACCGCGGTCTCGAGCGATGCGAGGTCTTGCGCCAGGGCATCGAGCGCGACGGTCCCGTTGGCTCGCTGCTCGAGCAGATCACAAATCTGCGCAAGGTTTGTCGCACCCGCATAGCGTGCCGCGCCTTTTATCGAATGGGCATGCCCGGCCAGGACAGTGGGATCATCCGCTGCCACGGCCGCGCGGATCTGATCATGTTGCGCAATGACACCCGCCTGGAAATCATCGAGCATCGCGGACAGGGTCTCCGGGTCGTCGCCCACGAGTTGAACCAGCACCTCAAGGTCGACTTCGGCGCTGTGCATCTCGGTGCCGGGCGCCTTGGTCGACGTGTCGGATGGACGCTCCTCGGCAGCGACGCGCAAGGCTCCCAGGATCGGGACTGCGCCCAGCAGGGTGGCCTCCAGCTCACCCACGTTTAACGGTTTGGTGAGAACGGTGTCGATCCCGGCGGCGGAGGCACGGGCATCACTCTCGCTAAGCGCATTCGCGGTTACCATCATGATGGGCAGCCGGGACAACCCCTGCTCGGCCTCCTGCTGCCGGATGATCTGCGTCATCTCCCAGCCGTCCAGGCCCGGCATCTGCGCATCCGTCAGAATGGCACCGTGCCGCCGCCGATCTAGCAGCGCCAGGGCGGCGTTGCCATCTTCCGCCATTTCATAGTTGAAGCCGAGGCGGTCGAGCACGCGCCCCAGCACCTCACGATTGATCGCATTGTCTTCCGCGCACAGCACCACAGCGCCTTGTGCAGCGGCTGCCGTGAGATCAGGCTTCCGCCAGCGAACATGGGACGCGGCAGCCTTATTCGTCGCCTTGCACAGACTGCTGACGTCGCTCGGCAGGCCGAGGCTGACCGTGAAGCGGCTCCCACACCCCGCTTCGCTCGTGACCTCCAGGCGCCCGTCCATAAGGCCGGTCAGGTTCTTGGTGATCGAAAGACCCAGACCCGTGCCACCATACGATCGCGCGATATCCGACCTGACCTGGTTGTAGGGCTGAAAAAGACTGTCGATCTTGTCGGCGGGAATGCCGATACCCGTATCGATGACGGTAAGTACAACCTCAAGTCGGTCGGCTTGCACCGCCAGTGTGACGCTGCCTTCGGCCGTGAACTTAACGGCGTTTCCGAGCTGGTTGAGCAGGATCTGGCGGAGGCGCAGCGGATCACCGATGCGGCAAATGTCGGGCAAATCCTTGCCCTCGACGGTCAGCACCAATCCCTTTTCCCGCGCCTTGGCGGCCAGAACCTGGCAGGCCCCGTCGACCACGTCGTCGAGCATGAACGGCACCCGTTCGATCTGCAGCTGATGGGCCTCAAGTTTGGAGAAATCAAGAATATCGTTGATCACCCGGATCAGCCACCTTGAACTTTGGCGGATAATGGTGACCATCTTCAATTGGTCCTGGGTGAGTTCCGTGTCGGCGAGGAGGTCGGCGATCGTTGCGACACCATTCATGGGTGTCCGGATTTCGTGACTCATCGTTGCAGGGAAATCAGATTTGGCCGCGATCGCCGCCTCGCCGCGTTCGGCATCCAGCCTCACCGCCTCGCCGCGTTCGGCATCCAGCCTCACCGCCTCGCCGCGTTCGGCATCCAGCCTCACCGCCTCGTTTCTTGCCTCCAGCCTCACGCGTTCTTCGCCAGCAGCGATGTTCTTTTGCATGGTCTCTCGAAAAAACGAGGTGGCGCGCGCGACCGCGCCGATTTCGTCCCGGCGGATCGACAGTCGCGGCGAAACCTCGTGCGCCAGATCACCCGCCGTGAGAAGACCGATACTGCGAACGAGGTCCTCCAGCGGCGGCGACAAATTGTGGCCAAGCAACAGTCCGAGGCCCAGTGCGAGGCATAACGAGACCGCGACCTCGATCAGCACCAGGTGGCCGTTGCGCAATGCCAGTTCGTCCGCGTTGTCGCGGGCTGCCAGACCGTCGGACGAATAGTTCTTGACCAGTCTGGCGATCGCGCGATCGGCCACGACTATCCGCTCCGCCAACGCTGCCGCCGGGGTATCGGGCAGTGCGGCCAGCATCGCGCCCACCTCGCCCCCGATTGCGCGCGTATGTTCCGAGCTCGCGCGTTCCATTGCAACGTCGAGTTGATCCAGCACGGTCTGCAAGTCTGCGCGCTTCGCCGGGGTGGAGAGCGGCACGCCGGCATCGCGATTGGCAACCAGACGCAGGAACTGCTCCTGAGTCCGGCTGACATAGAGGGTGCCTATAAAGGAGTGGTCGTAGATCGCCATGACGAGGCGTCCCATCTGACCGGCTTGCTGCCGGGCCAGTCCACCTAGCAGCGCAATGATCATCGCAAAGCCAAGGCAAGCGGAAAGGATTTTCCGTTTCACCGACATTATGGAGTTCCGGTCAATGCGCCGTTCCCCGGATCGGGGTGTCAGTTGACGCGCGGCCACCCGCGTTGTCGTGTGGATACGGCGGTGAGCCTTGATGCGTGCCCGAAAGAATCCCGCAGGTCACGATCGCCCCTGGTTTCGGCAAGCCACCAGCGGTGGCCGGTTCCCGCCTGCGCGCGCGGGATTGGATGCCTCCGCTCATGCGCTGCTGGCCGGCTTCGATATATGGATCGGGTCGATCGGGGCCGCTTTCTCGAGGCGACGCGGCAGGGTCGGAAGTTCGGCGGTCAACTGAGTCCCCCTGGGGATGATCGTACGGCCCATGCCCGTTACCGGCCCGCTGAAAACCATTCCCATGGTCAGATCCGCCACAATCAGCCCTTTGGCCCGGCCCACGGCATCGCGGGTGGCTTGTCCGGCGGTCCAACATCGACCTTGCGGTAATCCGGCGGAGTGTACGGCATGACCATCTGCTGGGTTATGATTTTCGACAGCCGGCTCGCCAGTTCTGTCTGGTTGATCGGTTTCAACAGGAAACCACTGCAGGACAGTGCGGCAGCGCAATGCAAGGTCGCCTCGTCGCGCGTGGCTGTCAGCAGCATTGCCGGCATCGCGAAGTCCCGGTTTGTCATCCCGGCCCGGATCGCGTGCAGCACACACAGCCCATTCACTTCCGGCATCAGCACATCCAGTATTGCGATGTCGATTTTTTGCGGTCATTGAGCACCGCGAGCGCCTGCTGACCATTGGCACTCTCGACGACCCATGCACCCATGCGC
>JBEKLE010000183.1:0-11851 GCA_050010355.1 Rhodopila sp.
ACGTGGCCGGGTGTCGGTCCGCGTCAGCCTGGCCCGAAAGCACGTCGGTAGGGCAGGGGCCTGGTACCGAGGACATTGCCCTGTTGGGGCGCGACCGCGACGCGATCCAGCGCATTCGTTGAGACGCGCTTATCGCAATCTATGGCGGAATCCGGGGCTAAATCGGCCAAAACTCTGGATTTCCGCGAGTTGGCGCGGGGCAGGGCAGGGACGCCGCTCATCCTCAAGGCCCGGGCGTGCCAGACGACCGCTGCGCGAAGCACTGCCGGATGCCGGGAATGCCAAGTTCTTTTACCGCGCCTTAATAAGGCTTGCCCTATTCTATGAAGCCATTAGAATCACGGTATGAATCACCGCGACCCATCGCGTCGGCCATGAATAGCCGCGGAGGGGTTGGCCTGAGCTGTCGATTTGCTTTGACGACTGTCGATCTTCCTTCCGCGTTTCAATCCGACCCTTTACCGGTTCAGTAAAGGGACTCCCCTGCCAAGCGATTTGGTCTGGGCTCGCGAGCCTGTTCGCGCCGATGTCGGTCGTCTGGCGCCGGATCGTCGCCATTAGCGCGCCGACCCGAGCCGCCACACTCAACCAGTGTTGATGTCGAACTGCGGGGAGGTCCCATCTCAACACTGAAGCGCCAAAGGGACCTTACGCCGCACGCTGAAGTCGCAAGAGAGATGGTTCAGTGAAATTGTTAAGGGTCAACCCACTGAAATCCTTGCCGCGCCACTGAAATGCGGAAGGGAGATCGACATCGAGATCATGACCCGCAAATCAGCCCAGACAGCCGCGAAGACCACGACGCAGCCCGTCCCCAACCGCACAGACCGCACGTCCATTAACCTCGAGATGGTCGCCCGCCCCGTCCGCATCACGGCCTGGCCGACAACCTGGTCCGCACCTTCGGCCTGGAACCCGTCGACTACGATAGCATCCGCGACGCGACCAGGGAACACGTCGCCCGCACCGCCTCAGCCTTCGGGACCGCGCTGAACGAGAAGGCCCCGCAAATCCACCTGCAACGGATCACCGGCGCCTTCGTCGGCTCCGCCTACGGGGCGGCGCATTTCTACGGCAACAAGAAGTCGGCCGCGATGGAACTCACCAGCAAGCTGCTCAACGACGACCGCGACGGTCCGACCGGCTTCGAGAGCAAGGCCGAGCGTGAGAGGCTGTTCGCCGCCGAGATGGCCTCGCAGTCGCCCTGCTGGCCGCTGCCGAAGGGGCGCTCGCCGCCTATGCCGACATCACCGGCGAGGACTGGAAGTCCTACGAGGCCCCGAGGCCACCCGCAGCCACCGTGGCTCGCCAGTCCGCCGCCGTCGATATGGCCGCCTTCCAGGCAGCCTGACGGGCCGCGGAGCCGGCGGGAGATGAAAGACTCGAACAAAGCCGACAACAAATCGGCGGCGGAGATGGTGGAGGGAAGGCGGCCGGCCTGAGGGAAGGCAAGCAGCAACGCACGCCCCGGATTCAGTGCCGGGCATGGCGTGTCACCGAAGTTGCGAGCCTGCGGATTGGGGGTGCATGGGCCGCCAAAAGCCCCGAACCTCGATCGCGTTTGTCCGAAATCATGTCGTCCGGACTTGGCGGCAATCACTGCGGCGGCGTAGCCAGCGGCACGACCTGCCGTGGGACCGCATGAACCGGATCATCGACGGGTGGATACCGCCCGTCGCCATCCCTGGCCAAGCCAGCGCTTCGCGGGGTGACCCGCGTCCGCGACGGGCAATTAGGGCCTTGGCTCTTGATTAACGATCAATCGGTTGCTAGGGGAAAAAACAGAACCTGTAATTGGGGAACACATAAAATGAATTCCACCGACGCTAAAGGTTTGGACTCGCTGGTAGCGGCCACGTATTCTGGCTCGAAGCAAGACATGTCAGACGCCCCTCCATTTCAGCGCCGTACGCGGGCATTTGCCGAAAAGCATCTCGGCGGCATCACTCCTACTGAGCCTTCGGCGAAGGATGAAGTCGGCGATCCCCTTGATTGGCTGATATGGCTGCAATGGGGCCAAGCTATGGTGCCGCACGGGAAATAGAAGACCATGATTCCCGGCAAAGTTTCGCCGTTGATTGTCGTGCTTCAGCCGACGGCCTTCTGTAACATTAATTGCTCATACTGCTATCTTCCGTCGCGGCACTTACGTAACAAAATGAATCCTGCGACACTTGCAAGACTAATCCAGGTGTTGACGAAGTCAGCCCCGGATACTCCTCGCAAGCTGCTCTTGAGTTGGCACGGCGGCGAGCCTCTGGCAGCCGGCGCAGCATTTTATTCGGACGCTTTTGAAAAAAGTTCGATTTTGGAGAAGCACAATTATATCGTAACGCATGCGGTCCAAACCAATGGCATGCTTCTGTCCGATGAGTTCGCCGAACTTTTCCTGGCAAACACCGTTTCCGTATGCGTGAGTATTGATGGTCCGGAACGGTTTCACAACAAGAACCGGCGCTATCGTAGCGGTATGGGGACATTCCGGGACGTAATGGCTGGAATCCATGTTTTGAAGAAATGGAGCATTGAATACGCGGTAATATCTGTAATCTCGGAAGAGCATTTGGAGTATACTGCGACCTATTTTTCGTTTATGGCATCGTTGGGCGTTAGATATCTTGCGCTCAATATGCCAGAAATAGAAGGTCTAAATAAAACTACATTTCTAAGTCGATACTCAGACAATGATATTTCCTCTTTCTGGAGGGATGTGCTTGTCCTTGCCGTCAAACACAGAATCAGAGTGCGAGAGCTTGACTATTGCATGCTCCGGTTCGCGATGCCAATCCACCAACATGAAACGACAATTCCATTCCGTTTCCTAAATGTCGCATACGACGGACATTACTCTACGTTCGATCCTGAACTTATGGGACAGTCTATGGCAGATGGATCAAAATTTTTCTTGGGTAGATTGGAGTGCGATCTCGGCAACCACTGGAAAACTTTCGAAGCGTCGCAAGCCCTGATTGATATACGAAATGGTGTTAGTAAATGCAAAGCAACCTGTGATTACTTTTCTTTTTGCGGGGGAGGACCTTGCGGCAACAAGCTATTTGAAAACGGAACTTTCGATTCCACAGAGACGTTGGCCTGCCGATACAGAATTAAGCGATTGGTCGACATGCTCCTCATGCTGTCCGAGACCGATGACGAGATTGTCGACCAGTATGCCAAAATGCTGTTGGCAACCAGTCCCATCAGCGACGATCTATCCCCACCACTAGGCAGCAGGTCCATCGCTAGCGGCAGACTTTTTGACGTGCTACCTCCCTATGAGGGCAGGTCGGAATGATGACCCATCATGAATAGGCACCGTCATGAGCGTTTCACGATATGCAAGTCTTTCTGCATCGGGCCTTAGTTTTCGGGATATATATGGCAAAGTTGCGGATCTCAATCAGGAATTCCTGCACTCGCTTACACAAGCTTACGATTCGGAGCGGTATGCGAAGGCGGTTCTATTAAAGCTGTCGAATCTCGTTCTGCTGCGAACGCAGTACACGAGAAGGCATTCTCGCCTGATTGCGAAACCGCTTAACGTCGTTGTCGATCCGTCCAACGCTTGCCAACTGAAATGTCCGGGTTGTCTGCACCGTGAAGGTGGAGATCTATCGGCATGGGATAAGTCAAGGCTGAAAGAACAGGAAGTCGACGGCCTACTCAGGAACTTCGGACCTTATGCGGTCTTTTCGGGGCTATTTAATTGGGGTGAGCCGCTCATAAACAGAAACACTTCCGAATATATCGGCAAAATAAATCGCTATCTTATCGATACACGGATTTCCTCGAATTTATCTTTGTCTTTCGATGTTGAGAAGCTCGTAGCTTCGGGACTGCAAACACTAGTTCTTTCCGTCGATGGGGTCACGCAAGGTGTTCTAGAAAAATATCGGCGCGGCGTACGCGCGGAGCTTGTGTTTGAGAACATGCGGAAGATTGTCGCGCTAAAAAAGAAGCTCAAGTCCAATACACCTCATTTCATTTGGCAATTCTTGATGTTCGAGCATAACCTTCACGAAGCGTCGGACGCTGAAACTCTAGCGAAAGCGATCGGGGTAAACCAGATCAGCTTTGTTCGTCCTTATAATTTCCGATACAGGAATGTCGTCCCAGCAACTAATGTCGAAAACCGACGCGTCGTATTCCATCAGGACGATATAGCATGGAAGGGGAGACTAAGGATCTTTAAGGATGTTTTGTGTGATGCCATTGATGAAGAATATGAGAGCTTCATGAATGTGAGGACGACCCATTCAAAATTATCGGGTGATTTTGGGAGCCCGGCAAAAAATCTATGTCGCTGGCTGTACGAACAGACGGTTATGGATGCTAACGGGCGCATAATGCCATGTACTGCAGCGCCGATGAGCGACTTCTGGTTTTTTACACATATATCGGCCGATGACGTCTTTAATTCACCTGCTCACATATCTGCACGTAACTTGTCTGCTGAGATATCCAAGCCTTGTGACCGCTGTCATATGGTTGAGGTCAAACCAAACCTCAACAGTACCGTTGATGTTCCGGGCTTTCTTGCTGCGGTAGATTTTTCCGATCGGATACCTGTAGATGGAATGAGCGCGCTTTGGCTAGACCATACGTATCCGCCCAATCCTATCTAACCACTTAGTCCTTCCGGTGCGTGTCAACTCGCGCGCCGGGGCGCTCTGCGCGGGGGCTTTTTGTAAAGAGCGGTGCGGCGACAGCAGATCCGGATTTGAGTTGACTGCTGTTGCGGGCTCTGACACGGCCTTTAAGGCTCACGCTGTTGAAACCGTCCGTGCGTTCGTCCACGCTGTCGCGCGCGCCTGTAGAAGCTGTGGCGGCAGATTGAGTGGGCAAACGCATCTTCGGCAGGTCGGATCCTGAGATACGTCGAGGTTGCGGCGAAAGGCCAGCGCCTTCTCGGAATTCAGGACCGCGGTCAGTGATTGATCCCTGACGTTGCCTATCGACTGGTGGAAGTAACATGGGCGTACCGTCTGGTCGGCCTCTATGACCGCCGAGACCCAGGGAGCATTGCAGGTCACTTCCGGAAACTCGCCATCGCCATTTAAAGCCGCGTAGTAGCGTGGCAAGCGGCGCAGGACGGCAGCACTCTCGTGTATGAAACCGGACGAGATATCAGCGCTATAGCGCGTGACGACGTCCTCAATTATGTGCGCGAATTCGGCTGTTTCTTCCCGCCCGAGTGCTATCTCCGACACCCTCTCTCTGCTCCAAGGCATTGGTCGATTGAACGCCTCCGATGATACATCGGCGATCAGGAAGGATATCTGATCCAGGCCGATGGCCTTAGCGGTGTCAATGACATAAGGAAGTTCACGATAATTAGCCCGTTGCACAACGCAGCGACCAACTACCATCAGGTTCGGCCGTCGCGCCTTGATCGAGGCCACGCCGTCCGCGAGGCGCTCAAAGGCACGTGGGATCCTGCGGATGGCGTTATGGACGTGCCGAGTGCCATCAAGGGACACCGTCACGCCGTCACACCATTTCACTACATTGTCCGCATGGCGCTTAAGCAGCAGCCCGGTCGACAAGAGACAAATCGCCACGTCGAGCTTCCGAAGCAGCCGGCAGAGGGTCCAAATATTGGAACTCATCAATGCCTCGCCGCCCGACAACGTCACTATCCGTGGCCCAAGCGCACGCAGCTCGTCAAGGTGCGCAGCAAGATCCTGTTCCGATAGCTCGTGATGATCGCGATTGGCTTTCCATATGTCGCACATGACGCAACGGCAATTGCAGCCGCCATGCGGCATCAGCATCACCATTGCGAGGCTGTAGATGCTGTGAGGGTCCAACGGTGACCGCTGCAATTCTACGTTGGGCATGACACACCATTGTACAAACCAGCAAGCGTTGTCAAATTCTAAGCGGTCGGGTGCATTTACACAATCGATAGAAAAGTTGCATAGGAGTTCGCGCTAACGCGCTGCCGCAAGGCTTCCAGCCGGTGTTCAACCTCCGAAATTTCGCCTGGATCGATCCGGGTCCCGGCCAAGAAGTCCAATGGTTTTTGGACTCTGCCGTAGGCGCCAGCACGTTGTGCTGCATTTTCTGGGGGCGCGCCTCAACAGATCAACAGGCTACTAGCTAGCAGGTTCGCACGATCACGTTAGCGTGGGGATAGGTTGACTTGCGCTTGGCGACTGGAAGGTTACCTGCCACTTTTGTACCCATCCATAATTCTGGCTCTGACGCATTCGGAGTGCGCATCGCATGGTTTTGTTGCAGAAAGAGCTTCTAGCATGCGCTTTCGAGAAGCTTATGGGCTCGCTCTGGCGTGGCACGCATTCCAAGACAAATGGGATGTACTTGGTACGCTGTGGCGAAAGTTTAGGCGATAACAATAGAGACCAAGTATGTATATATTGTATTTGCCTTGGGGAGCATCACGACCGCATCGATGCGTTAATATCGCTAACTCGATCTAATCAGGTTAGCAAAGTTATCCTGATCGGGGACCGCGATGAGCCCGGCGCCCAAGGCGTACAGGTGCTCGGTTTTTTTCGCGAATGGGAGACGGTGGTCTATTCAAAGGAGATCGAAATCAAAGCCAACTCATCGCAAACACCCGTTTGGGATATTGGACCTAATACTCGGCTAGTTGAGATAACTCGAGACAATATGCCAATATCAGACTCCTTCTGCCAGGATCTCAACATATCGGAAGCGGCTCTTCTAGACCCCTCATTCGTAAATTGGATGCTGTTTACGGGCGACAACTGTGTCGGGAAGCTTCAATTGATTTTGTGTCCCTTATTAGGGGTCTTCTGCACTCTAGTGGCAGTAAAAGAGAACCAGAGGCGACGGGGATATTTTACTTTAATGATGCGCGCCGCTGAAGACTACGTCAGTAGGCAAAATCTTGGGAGAATTACGCTCTTTAGTAGCTCGTTTGCCAACGATATCCAGCTCTATCCCAAGTTCGGATATGCTCCAATCGGTGTATATCAGAGCTTTGAGTGCCTCCAATCGTAATAGGGGCGAAACCCTGGGCACCGCCGCCAGTCAGGGCAGGCGGGCCGGAACTGGCCTCTGACATAATGGTTGAGCGGCTCGATCACGATGTGCCCCGCCACCTTGAGCCTGCTGCCCAGATAATCCCAGAGCGCGATGCCAAGCTTGTCGCAGGTCTTGGCCAATCCCAGAAACGCATCGCGGCAGAACTGCCCGGCGCGAGCGCATCGATAAACTGGCGATCATCCTCGGAAAGCTGGAAAGCTTGCCGATCGGCAGCCTGATCTCATCGGCGATCGCGCGTTTGGCCGCGAGCGGGGTCGCAAAGCTCAGCTCGTGGAATGGGTTGGGGTCGCGGAACGGGCGAACAGGCACCTGGTCCGCCGAGACGGTTGGTCCGGCACCGACCACGACAACATCATTCTCTCCAGAGAGAGCGGCGCGCGGCAGCACAAGAAGCTGTCCCAGATCCCCCACCCGATCGGCGCGAACCTCGCGCCTGCTTTTACGGTGCTTGCGGTATCGGGCCGCCGACCGGGGATCGCAGGAGGTGTGAATCGGGCCGCATGTGCGGCTGAGTAGAACAGAAAACAAGAAACCGGCTTAGGCGGTTTATTACGGAATTCTGGGCTGAGATCTTATTAAATTGCTACAGAAGCCCAGACGCCGACGCGGCGGGCAATCGAATTCCGTGATCGCCGATCCATCAGATAGCGTGATCATTTCCGCATAGACGATGGGCGGCCGTCCGTCTGACCATCCTCCTTGCAGCAGTATGAATATTTAACCAAAAATCTCTGATAAAATAAACATTGCGGCAAGCAATGGCGTCATAATTGCAGCGATTTGCAGCGCGAAGCGTAGGTAATTTTTCAGTATCATTAATTCCCTAACTTGTAACAGAATTCTTTGATTTAAGTCAGGTTCTAAAATTCTTGCTATCCAGATGACGCGGAGCACAAAGAGTAACGCAAATAGATATATTAAGACATTTAATATTATTATCCTACGGACTATGGATGTAGTGGTGGGGCCATATATTATAGTCAAAGCTGCAATCATTAGGGAAATGTGCTGTAGCAGCGATGCTGCTTTGGAATAAACCCCGCTAAATTCAAGGTTAATCTGCTGCATGGTGTGGTCTAGGTCATCTTGTTTAAGATAATTAGCATTGCTAGCGATAGCTTCGGCATTCTTGCCGAGCATTGCGTCGTCTATACGCCGTATCGTATTGTATATATCTTTATCAGCTACTCTTAAAAATCCAACGGTAAGTGAAAATGCTTTGAAAAGCAGCAACTTGCAACGGTCTAGACATTCCCGTTGCCACCTTCTTAGCTGGACGCCAAATCGGCTCATCCCTTCAATCTGGTTTGGTTTTGGCACAAGCGCAAGAATGGCTCGCCGCGCCGCCCTTTCAGATGTTCCGTTGGACGCGCGTTTTCGTGAAAACAAGCCGCACCGCCCATCTTCGACATAACGAGACCCCTTACGCACAGCGCGTGGGAGGTGGCACAACGCCAGTGCTTGGCGTCGGCTCCGCGATGTGTACGGCTTTGCTGGCCGATAATTGAGGAAGGCGTGCTTGTCCGATCTACGCACGGAGGATGATCGGCCGGAAAACCCGGAGCTGTTCATCAGCTATGCCTCGGGCGACCGAGCGCGCGCTGCCTCCCTTCACGCACGCTTGGTGGTGGAGGGATTTCGCGTCTGGTTCGACAAGGTTCGCCTGACCCCCGGTTGTGACTGGCACAAGGAAATCGAGTTCGGCTGCGACGCCGCCCGCATCATGCTGCCACTGATCACGCCGCGATGGGCGAAGTCGGAATGGACGCGCTACGAGACCTATGCCCACGACGCCATCATCCCGGTGCTGGCCGAGGGTAAAGCCGAGGACATGATGCCGCCGCCGCTGCGCCGATGGAACGCTTACACGCTCGATCCTCTTACGGCCGATAGTGCGACATGGGATTCACTGTTGACCGCGATCCGCAACAAGCTCGCCGAATCGCCACCCAAGCGGACCCCGCGCATCGTCGATCTACCATACCCCGCCAACCCGTTCTTTACCGGCCGCGACGACGACCTGGTGCGCATCCATGAGGAACTACACACCGCCCCGGTAGCAGCACTGACCCAGGGACGAGTGCGGGCGCTGGCAGCGATGGGCGGCATCGGTAAGACCACGCTCGCCAACGAATATGCCCGCCGCTACTGGCGGCTCTATCCGCAAATCCTTTGGGTGGATGCGCGAGCCGGGCTGGAGAGTGGCTTCGCGCTGCTATTTGACAAGCTGTTTCCCGGCGGCTCGGACGCCGAGTTGCACCAGTCCGACAAGGCGAAGCGGATGCTGGCGGAACTGTCCGGCCGCACCGAACGGCTGCTGGTGTTGGACAACGTGGAGGACGCGGAGAGCATTCGCCCCTGGCTGGTGCGCGACGCGACCTCTGGCTGCCGCACGTTGATCACCTCCCGCTTCGCGGACTGGCCGGCGGCAGAGGGCATTTGCGCAATCCAATTGTCTGTGCTGGAACCCGAACCGGCCCGGCAGTTCCTGCTGGCGCGCACCGGACAGACGGCGGAAGGCGCTGAACTCATAGCCTGCAACGATCTGGCCCAGGAGCTGGGCTACCTACCGCTGGCCTTGGAGCAGGCGGCGGCCTACATCTCAGCCCCCGGCGCCAGAGCGAATTTTATCTGCTATCTGCGGCTCTACCGAGAGGCGGCGAAGGAGCTGCTGGCGCGCGGAGCGTTGGGATCGACCGCGTATCCGGATCCGGTAATCACCACCTGGCAGGCGACGGTTGCGAGACTGTCGCCGGAATCGCGGGCCGTGCTGCGTCTGTGCGCCTGGTATGCCGATACGCCGATCCCTTGGGCGTTGGTGATGCAGGGGGCGGAGGAGGTGCTGGGGCTGGCTGCGGCGTTCGACAAGGTGGTGCCGCTGTCTGGTCCCGCGGCGGCGGAGCTGGCGGAGCTACGGATGCGCGACGCGCTGACTGGGTTAGCCCGCTATTCCATGATCCTGGACGCCACCGAGACGACCTTCCGCATGCATGGCCTGGTTCAGACGGTGGAGAGGGTGCGCGCCGAGGCCGACGGCGTGGCGGCGGAAGCGCGAGACCGGGCGCTGACACGGCTGACCGAACTGTTTCCCGATGCTTACAATAATCCGGAGCAATGGCCGCTTTGTCGGCTCTTGCTATCGCATCAGCAGGTATTGCTGACGTATCCTTTGCCTGACAGCGCCACCGTTCGAATCGCCTCTCTGCTGAACTTGGTGGGTGGCTTCCTCTTAGAGAGCGGCAGCACCGCGGTGGAAGCCTTGGCGGTCTTCCTGCGCGCGCTGGAGAGCTGCGAGCGTGTGCTCGGCCCGGAGCATCCTGACACACTCACCAGCGTGAACAATCTGGCCTTTTGCATGCAAGCGCTGGGCGACGCGGAGGGGGCTTTGCCACTCTACCGGCTTGCGCTGGAGAGCAGGGAGCGTGTGTTGGGTAAAGATCATTCGGACACGATCACCAGCGTGAACAATCTGGCCTTTTGCATGCAAGCGCTGGGCGACGCGAAGGGGGCTTTGCCACTTTACCGGCTCGCGCTGAAGAGCTGCGAGCGTGTGTTGGGTAAAGATCATCCGGACACGATCACCAGCGTGAACAATCTGGCCTTTTGCATGCAAGCGCTGGGCGACGCGAAGGGGGCTTTGCCACTCTACCGGCTTGCGCTGGAGAGCTGCGAGCATGTGCTGAGGGTTGTCTTACTCAAAGTGTTGAGCAAGAATCATCCGGACCCGATCACCAACGTATCCAACCTGGCCGAATACATGCGAGCTCTGGGCGACCCCCCTCATTACCTGCCAGTGCCAGCTTACTTGCCACAAACGATGCCGAAGCCGCCGATCGCGGCAGAGCCACTGATGTGGCAGCCAGGCCATTGGGATTGGAACGGTATCAAATATATATGGACTACGGGGCAATACGTCCCGGCTGCGGGCCATGGCAATCGTTGGAGGCCGGGATGGTGGTCCCCGAGGCTTGAAGGATGGACCTGGCAGCCTCCGCGATGGATCGCCCATCGCGATTAGAGTATGTCTGTATCAGCGCAACCCGCAACGCTGGAGTGGGCCGACCCGCAACTAGACACCGGTCGGCGTTGTTACCTTCAATCCGGAGCGCGACAGCGTCGTTCGAGCGGCGACCTCAAAAATCCGGCTTTCTGGTTCGATCGGCGAGCCTGCTTTCTCGTCCCGACCTGGCAACGCACAGGCCGCGGCGCGCAACGTAGGGGATGGGAGGCGGGCACCGGACCGTCCCCGTAGTGAGCACCGTGACATCCTCGGCTCCAGTCGGAGGTTCGTCGAACGCTGAAGCGGCAGGCGGCAGACCGAATATGATGAGTCGTTACCAGTTACGAGCGGCAACTACCTTGACACGCACCGAGCCTCGCCAAGCGCAGCGCACAACCCCGATCTGCCGCGCCCCCTCAATTTTCCGGACGTTCTGAACACCTTCGGCCGCGATACAGCGGCCGAGATACCGGCTCCTCCGCGACGGCCTGGGCCGACTGCGAACGACCATCATGTCCAAAAGCAATTTCCATCATGCCAGCGCGCCCAGTTGTGGCGTCGCGGTCTCGATAGCGCCCTTCAATCGAGCCATGCGTCCGACCTTCGAGCGGTTCCGCTCCCTAATCGCCGCCGCCATCTCTTCCGACGACTTCCGCCACCAAGCCATGGTCACCGAATGGAAAGGCGCCCGCGCGTGCTTACGGTGCAGGTCGATCTGCACGCCGATGTCCGATAAGCCATTTACTTCCAGCACGGCGGGGTCCACCACGGACCGCTGGAAATCGAAGCCGATACGATAGGCATCCTGCGGAACAC